>CADCOJ010000128.1 GCA_902803075.1 Oscillospiraceae bacterium
CGCCGCTCAACCCCGCAGCCGCCGGTTTTTCAGGCCGCCGGAATGAGACGAAACAGGGATGCCGCTTCAGGGCACCCTTCGCAATGAGGGTGTCTTTGAGTCCGGCAATACCCGCTCAAAAGGATATGAAACAAGCGTGGCCACGACGGTCACGCTTGTTTTATCTGCCTGTTACGAATTCTGGGGGCAAAAACCGATGCTCGCTCGTTATGAGTGCGGACATCATCGTAGTGGCTTATGTGGCTGCCTTCAGATAAGTTTTAATTCGCGTCCAATCCTTAATTTGCCGCTCCAAACTATGGTTGGAGGAAAGATTTCCGGTCTTGCCTGAACGGTTTCGGTTCATAGTTCCAATCGTTCCACAATGTGCTACGGCAAAAGCAGTAGTTGTTTTTCCTGACAGTAGAGGAAGCGCAACTGGGTTTTGCGGGCTCTCTATAAAGGCGTTAAAGTTTTTGATATGTTCCATCCTGCCTGTGCATGCATATTGAACATTTTCAAAAGTGTCTTTGCCCAGGCAAATGGTGATTCTAGGTTCGATAATATTAACCAACCTGGCAAAGAAAGGCGCATCGGCGGTAAGCCATTCGTGCGAAAGGTTCCCGCTAAACCCTTTGGATCGATAGCCCAAGATAAAATTTGTGAAAAACAAGTCCTTACATCTTCGGGTAATGTCATAACCAAGAACGGAAAACAATTTACACAGATTTCCGTCGGTAGGGCTGTCCTGATCGAATTCATAGTCTTCACGTAGGCCACTGTTTATATCTCTAATATTTTTCATAACACTGCTTGTTCCATCAGGGAAACCCCAATCCTGACCAACCAGCATTATTGAGGCATCGTAGTTTCCGATGCCCTGCCAATAGGTCCAAAGGTTTATTTCCTGACAGTCTTCTGCCCATGTGAGGTAAACTCCTTTGGAATTGCTGGAACGTGGCCTAGATAAGTAATCCTTGCGAGCATCCTCGACAAGCGAGCGATAGAGCTGTTCTTTGATTTCCATTTGCTTTCTCCATCTTCGCAGAGTGTGCACGAGTTCTTGTTGCCCAAGTATACACCATACATAGAAGAAAGCGCAAGATAGCCCTTGCACTTTTTCCCCTGATGAAAACCAGGAAGGAGGCACTTTCTTACGAAGTGCCTCCTTCCTGCAGCATCCCTGTTTGATTTTTTCTGCGCTCAGCCGTAGGCGAACGGATAGAGGATATAATAGTACCAGTCCGCGCCGGCCAGCGAGGCGACGGGCATGACGACGGCCAGCGCGCCGTTCTCATCCAGATACATCATGCGGTCCATGCTGACGTTTTCGTCGGAGCCCGTCCAGGCGCGCTGCCGGTCATAGAACGCATTCTTATACTGTGCAGGGAGCTCGCCGTAGAGCCCGTCGAACCACTGCACGGCGCTGGTGCGCAGCAGCTCCAGGTATTCCTCCTCCGTGCAGCCCAGCTGCTCCAGGATCTCCCGGTTGGCCACCTCCCGGCCCATGGAGAAGTCATAATTATAGACCGCGTAGTCGCGCACGTCGTTGAAGTCCATCCTCATCTCCAGCACCAGCGAGACCATGCTGCCGTGCCAGTAGGCGTTCCAGGTGATCTCATAGCAGGACAGGCCGTATTTTTTCTCCATGTTGGAATACTGCTCCCGGAGCATATCGCCCGCGAAAGCCGTGATGGCGCTGTTGATGCGGTCGGCGTCGGGGGTGTGGGCAATGAGCATGGGGATATGGAAGGAATACTCGTAGGAATTGCCGTCGCCGTCCACATAGGTGCCGTCGTCGGCGCTGATCTCCCCGATGAGGCTGTTGTCATAGTTCCGCAGCGCGGACAGATCCGGCAGCAGCCAGCCCTCCTCCATGGGCAGGAGCGTCAGCTCGCCGGCCTCCGGGGTGAAGCTGTTCATGCCGTCCTGGTTTTCAACGGTCAGCGCGCCGTCCGCAAGGCTCCAGGAGAGCTGATACTCCACCGGCATCCCGCCCCAGCCCGCGCGCTCGCCGAGGATGGTCATCTTCCCGTCGTCCCCGGCCCGCCAGAAGCCGCGCACCAGCTCCGCCGGCTGATCCTGCCGCTGCACCAGCGTGAGGGCGGCGCCGTCCTCCTCCAGGTCCATATACACGGCCCAGGCGCCGGTCTGCGCCGTCCACTGCCCGGCGGGCCTGCCGCCGCGCCTGCCGAAGTAGGCGGACAGCTCCTCCATGTCGTCGTGCAGGGGCCGGGCGGTCTCATCGCGCGTAAAGGGGATCGCGGAGGACATCTCCGGCACGAGCTCCAGCCCGTCGTCCGTGCGGTGCAGCTCGCACCCCTTCTCCGGGTCCCAGTAGCCTCCCGCCAGGGCAAAGCCGGAGGACGTCAGCGTCCGGCCGGTGAGCACCTCCTGCACGGGGCCCTGCAGGAACTCGACCCGGTCCGGCCGGAACTCCGTGCAGGAGAAGGTATAATAGCTGCTCTGCGTCTTGGCGTCATACCAGCCGCGCTCCAGCAGCAGCAGGCCGCAGACGTCGGTGATCTCCAGCGTGGAACAGCTGCCGTCCGGCTCCTCGGGGCCCCTGTACCGGCCGCACAGCGCGGCGGAGAAGGTCTCCTCCCCGGCGGGGGCGGGATCCGTCTGGCCGGGGCGGGTATGGTCCTTGCCGTCGGCGGGTTTTTCACTTTTCTCCTTATCCTGCTCCTTGTCCGGCTCCCCGGCGCCGCCCGGTTCCGTCTGCGGCGGCTGCTCCCCGGGGGTGCCGGTCTGCTGCGCGGTCGGGAGCTTTCCCGCCAGCTTGTCCGTGACAGAATCGGTCTCCCTGTCCGCGCAGGCGGTCAGGCCGCACAGAAGCGCAAGCGCGAGCAGGAGCCCAAGCAGTTTTTTCATGGTGTCTCTCCTTCATCTTGGTCGGCATGCGCCGGCGCGGAACGCGCCGGCAGGATCGGTCATATCCATCTTACCATGCTTTCCCCGAAGGTGCAAGTGTCCGGCCGATTTTGTTGACAGCCCGCCCTTCCTGTTGTACTATATAATGGGTTTTGATGTGCGGCATACAAAAACAGAGGAGGGTAACATGTATGGGCTCCGGTACGGAATTCTGGGCAAAGGCAGCTCTGCTGTTCTGCGCGGCAGCGGGCGCGTATCTCCTCGGCTGCGTCAACGGCGCCATTTTCACCTCCTCGGTCTTCTGCCATGACGACGTCCGCCGCCACGGCAGCGGCAACGCCGGACTGACCAATTTCTACCGCGTTTACGGCGGAAACTACGCCCTGATCGTCATCGCCTGCGACATGCTCAAGGCGCTGCTGGCCATCGTCATCGGCCGCGTCGTCATCGGCTATTATCTGGGCAGTGCGCTGACAGGCGCCTATTTCGCCGCGCTGTTCTGCATCGTGGGCCACATGTTCCCCGCGTTCTATGCCTTCCGGGGCGGCAAGGGGATCCTGTGCAGCGGGATGCTGCTGCTGATCCTGGACTGGCGCATCGCGCTGGTGGGATGGGGGCTGTTCCTGCTGGCGTGGCTGCTGACGCGCTATGTTTCGCTGGGCTCGGTGCTGGCGGCGCTCAGCTTCCCTGTGACGACGTTTTTCGTTTACCGCGCGGCGCTGCCGACGGCCATCTCGCTGGTCATTGCGGGGCTCGTCATCTTCGCGCACCGCGGCAACATCGTCCGCCTGCTGCGCGGCCAGGAGCATAAATTCGAGTGGCACCGCCGCCCCACCGATCCGCAGTAGGCGCGGAGCGTTCATTTCAAACCGTCCGCCGCAGGGCGGACAGAGAAAGGCTGGATCACCATGCAATATGACGTTATCATCATCGGCGCAGGCCCCGGCGGCATCTTCTCCGCCTATGAGCTTTCGCACCTGCGCCCCGACCTGCGCATCGCCGTGTTTGAGGCCGGGCAGCCGCTGGAAAAGCGCAAGTGCCCCATCGACGGCGTGAAGGTCAAATCCTGCATCTCCTGCCCCACATGCGCCATCATGAACGGCTTCGGCGGCGCAGGCGCCTTCTCCGTCGGCAAATACAACATCACCAACGACTTCGGCGGCACGCTCCATGCCTACATCGGCAAGCAGCGCGCGCTGGAGCTCATGAAATATGTCGATGAGATCAATCTCTCCCACGGCGGCACGGGCACGAAGCTCTATTCCACAGCCAACAGCGCCTTCCGCACCAAGTGCCTGCAGAACAACCTCCATCTGCTCAGCGCCTCCGTGCGCCATCTCGGCACCGACATCAACTATGTGGTGCTGACGAACCTCTACCGAGAGCTGGCCGAAAAGGTCACCATCCGCTTCCGCACGCCCGTGCAGCAGATCCTCCGCTGCGCGGAGGGCGGCTATGAGATCGTCACCGCCGACGGCCGCTTCACCTGCCGCAGCTGCATCGTCTCCGTGGGCCGCAGCGGCAGCAAGTGGATGGAGTCCGTGTGCCGCGAGCTCGGCATCGGCACCCGCTCCAACCGCGTGGACATCGGCGTGCGCGTGGAACTGCCGGCCGATATTTTCCGCCACATCACCGACGAGCTCTATGAGAGCAAGATCGTCTACAAGACCGAAAAATACCAGGATCTCGTCCGCACGTTCTGCATGAATCCCAAGGGCGAGGTCGTCACCGAAAACACCAACGGCATCGTGACCGTCAACGGCCACAGCTACGAAAACCCCGAGAAGCAGACCGAAAACACCAACTTCGCCCTGCTCGTCTCCAAGCATTTCACCGAGCCCTTCA
>CADCOJ010000129.1 GCA_902803075.1 Oscillospiraceae bacterium
CCGGCTATGGTAAACATCTTCACCGCTGTGCCGGTGACAAGACCCTCGGACCGGAACTCCATCGCGGGGGAGACCACGGCGTTGGCAAAGCCGGTGATCGGTACGATGGTCCCGGCGCCCGCAAAGCGGGCAATGTCGTCATAGACGCTCAAGGCTGTGAGCACGGCGCTCAGGAAGATCATGGTCACAGACGCGGCAGTGGCTGCGGCGTCGTCGGGCAGGCCGGCGGCCTTCCACCCGTTCTGTGCCAGCTGCGCCAGGACGCAGAGCAGCCCGCCGACCGAGAACGCCCCCAGCAGATCCCGCCCGACGGGCGAAGGCTCTGCCAGGCGCGAGACGTAACGGTTGTATTCTTTGCTTGTCATTTGCATCATCACATCAGCCCCTTTTGAAGTAGTATCTGCAGAAAAAACGGTTTTATCAGACAAACCGGAATGTTTTTGATCACGCGCGCATACGCTGTCCAGACAAAGATCCAGTCAGGAGGTGCTGCCGTTGCAGGAATACGGAAGCGTAGTTGCCCAGATCGTGACCTCCAGCGCCGATATCCCCATCGAAGGTGCGGCGCTCACCATCACGCAGACCGGCGCGGACGGCCAGACGCAGCTGCTGGCCGTCCGCACGTCGGATGAAAACGGCTTGACCGAGCCCTTCTACATCGAGACGCCGCCGGAACAGAGCAGCCAGTCCTACCAGACCGATCACATGCCCTATGCCACGGTGGATCTGCGCATCGACCGTTTCGGCTTTGACCGCATTTTCGTGCAGGGCGTGCAGGTCTTTTCCAACACCAAGACGCTCCAGCAGCTGCTGCTTATCCCCACGCCCACGCTGCCGGACAGCTACATGCGCACGAAAAACTATGTCATCCCCGCGCAGACGCTGTAAGGAGGTGCGCCATGCCCACAGTCTTTCCTTATATCCCGGAAACGATCACCGTCCACCTGGGCGCGCCCAACGAGCCGGCGGAAAATGTGACCGTCTCATTTCCGAACTATGTGAAAAATGTCGTCTCCAGTGAGATCTTTCCAACCTGGGAGCCGGCGGCCCTGCGCGCCAACACACTGGCGATCATTTCGTTCGCGCTCAACCGCGTCTATACCGAGTATTACCGCAGCCGCGGCTATCCCTTTGAGATCACCGCCTCCACCTCCATCGACCAGAAATTCATCAACGGCCGCAATATCTATCAGAATATCTCTGAGATCGTCGATATGAATTTCAACGATTATCTCCGCCGCATGGGCAACCTGGAGCCGCTGGCAGCGAAGTTCTGCAACGGCGTGAGCGTCAACTGCGACGGGCTCAGCCAGTGGGGCTCGCAGTATCTTGCGCAGGAGGGCGAGAGCTCCCTGGAGATCCTGCAGACTTATTACGGCAACGACATCGAAGTCGTGACGAACGCCCCGATCCGCGGCCTCACGGAGACATACCCCGGCAGTCCGCTCCGCGCCGGGGACATTGGCATCAACGTGGCCTTCATCCAGACGGAGCTCAACCGCGTTTCGCAGGATTATCCCGCCATCCCAAAGCTCACCGTGGATGCCATTTACGGCCCGGAGACCGAGCAGGCTGTGCGGGAATTCCAGCGTGCATTCTCCCTGGCGGAGGACGGCGTCGTGGGGCGGCAGACATGGTATATGCTGCTGCTGGTCTATACGTCGGTCAGCCGGCTCGGGGAGCTGCGCTCGGAGGGGTTCCGCTTTCAGAATTTCAGCTGGGAATACCCCGAATCCATCGTCCCCGGGGAGGTCGGCGCAAAGGTGACGCACCTGCAATACATGCTCCGCATGATCGCGGAATTCAACAATGCCGTTCCCGCGCCGCCGCTCACCGGGCGCTACGGCGAGGAGACGGAGCAGTCCGTCCGCGCATTCCAGACGGATTACGGCCTCACGCCCACCGGCTCAGTCGACCGGGACACATGGGATCTCATCTATGCGCAGTTCTCCGCCATTGACGACAGCACGCTTGGCAGGGAGCTGTTCCCGTTCCTGCGTTCGGAGCTGGACGCGTCGGCGGCCTCGCTCCGGGAGCAGCTGACGCAGGCGGCGAAGCTCTTTCCGGGCATGCGCGCTCCCGCGGACGGCTCAGAGGACGCGCTCCGCCGGAGCGTCGCCGCCTTCCAGCAGCTGGCGGGTCTGCCGCAGACCGGCAGGGCGGACGACGGAACGCGGGCGCTGCTTGCGCAGGCGGCCGATTCGCTGCGCTATCAGGATTCCGCGCGCTTCCGGCAATATCCCGGCCATGTGCTCACACGGGGCCAGACTGACGCAGGGGAGGTGCGTATATGAGCAGCGAACGGATCGGGGCGCCGGTGCGGACGCTTCAGACCATGCTCCGTACCATTGCCCGCGCCGAGCCCGCGGTGCCGTCTGTGGTGCCGGACGGCGTCTTTGGCGCGGATACCGAGCGGGCGGTGCGCTGTGTGCAGCGCATGTGCGGCCTGCCGGAGTCGGGTGAAGCGGACCGTGAGACATGGCGGGCTGTCTGCCGGATGTATGACGCGCTGAGCCCGATGGTCCTGCCTGCGCCCGTGCTGCAGCTGCGCTGGGAGCCAATGCAGGTCATCCTGCCCGGCGCGCGCAACTCTCATCTGTATCTCATCCAGGCGATGCTGACCGCGCTTGCGGATTACTATTCCAACGTCCCGCCTGTCCGCGTGACGGGTGTCCATGACGGAGGCAGCGCGGAAGCTGTCCGCTGGCTGCAGCGGATGGGGGCGCTGGAGGCCAGCGGCACCGTGGACCAGCGGACATGGGGGCTGCTGTGCGATCTATACCGTATGACGGTCTGCGACGGGTGCCATGGGGAGCCGTATGACCGCCGACAGACGGCGCAGCCGGACGTCCGGCCCGGCCCCGAGCCTTGACGGGGCGCCGGGATCTCCTTATAATAAAGGCAAACCCATCTGAAAACCGGCGGAGGACTGCGCATGTACATTCTGATCTGCAACGTGGGGAGCACATCCCTCAAATATAAGCTTTTCCAAATGCCTGAGGAGCGCGTCTGCGCCGCGGGCGGCGCGGAACGCGTGGGGCAGGCGCGCGGCGCCTTTCAGGTCACGCTGCCGCAGAGCGGCGCGTGCCGCGAGGAGGGCGTGTTCCCGACCCACCGCGAGGCGATCGTGCGCATGCTGCAGGCGCTGCAGGGGACGGTCCTGCCGGATCTGTCCGCGCTTTCCTGCGTGGGCTTCAAGGTCGTCCATGCACGCGGCGTGAGCGGCGTGCAGCTGCTGACGGACGAGGTGCTGGAAAAGATGGAAGCGTTCAGCGGCGTCGCGCCGGCGCATAACCCGCCGTACCTTGCCGCCATCCGGCAGTTCCGCGCGCTCCTGCCCGGCACGCCGCTGGTCGGCGCGTTCGAGACGGCGTTCCACCGGACCATGCCGCCGGAGGCATACCTTTATTCGATCCCGCTTGCGGTTTCACAGGCGTATGACATCCGGCGCTATGGCTTCCACGGCGCATCGCACGAATATCTGGCGCAGTGGACGCAGCAGCGGATGCAGCGCAGCGGCCTGAAGCTCGTCACCTGCCATCTGGGCGGCAGCGGAAGCCTCTGCGCGGTGAAGGACGGACGCTCGGTCGATACGTCCATGGGCCTGTCGCTGCAGTGCGGCGTCCTGCAGAACAACCGCTGCGGCGACATTGACCCGTATATCATCTTTTACCTTGCCGAGTCCTGCGGCATGACGCTCGCCCAGATCAAAACGATGCTGCAGACAGAAAGCGGTCTGCTCGGCCTGTCGGGCGGCGCGGGCAGCGACCTGCGCGATGTGGAGCAGGCGGCGCAGGCCGGGAACTCGGACGCGGAGACGGCAGTCCGCTGTTATTGCTATGCAGTCAAAAAATACATCGGCGCCTATGCCGCGGCGCTCGGCGGACTGGACGCCGTGGTGTTTGGCGGCGGCATCGGCCGCAACAGCCCGCGCGTGCGCGCGCAGAGCCTGGAGGGGCTGGAATTCCTCGGCATTGCGGTGGATGCGCAGAAGAATGCTTCCGCCGCCGGGGGAACGGACATTTCAAAGGAGGGCTCCGCGGTGCGTGTGTTCGTCGTCGATACCGACGAGGAGCGCATGGTGGCGCGCAAGGCCGCCCGCCTGCTGGCGGAGCAGGGGAGATGACGCTCAGACCCTTGCCGCAGAGCAAAAAGCCTCAGGGGACGCTGCAAGCATGCAGCGTCCCTTTTTTGAAGGCAGGATGATTGACCGTGCCGTGTCAGCAATGGTATACTTTTTTCAGCGAACCGGGCTTTTGCGGATGCAACAGCAAGTACAAAATGAAACCGAGCGTCGTTTGAATGTCCCGCATCAGGCTGTTTGTGCCGCTGCAAGCGACAATGCAACAATCCATTGCGGAAATGACAAGCGAGCTTTATTGAAAGCAGAGAAACCTTCCGCTACAATATGGTTGCATTCAGAAGGAGGTGTATTCCATGAATCAGGTTTTAGCCAAAAACATTGTTTCTCTGCGAAAAAAGCAAGGGCTGTCACAGGAGCAGCTTGCCGAAAAACTGTGCGTTTCCCGCCAGGCTGTTTCAAATTGGGAGCGTGGAACATCCGTTCCGGATGTTGCAACACTGACACTGATCGCGCAGCTGTTTGACACGGATTTAACTGCAATCGTGAGCGGGGAATGCGAAAAAACAGAGAACAGGCAAGGCACGCAGTTCAGCAGAACGGTGCTTCTGCTCCTTTCCGCTGCACTGCTGGCTGTTCATATCACGCTTGCTTTTTTCGGCAAGGTCGAGTTTTTCCCCGTTGTACTGTTGCCGGGAGTGTTGACGGGGATGGCTTTTTTGATTCATTTCACTTTCCGGCATACCACCGCACAGAATGATTTTTCCATTCTTGCAGGCTATGACAAGAAAAGGGACAATGTAGAGATCGTCAAGAAGCAGCTTGCAACGATTGATCTGCTCAACCTTGCGGTTGTCCTTTTCTTTCAGCTTCTGTTTTTCCTCGTATATGCGACCCCGAGGGCAAGCCAGCATTTTGCCGGTATTTCCCTTTTCGGTGCGTATATCCTGACTTTCGCCATCATTGTTGTCGGCGTAAATCTGAAAATGAAATCCAGATAAACAGATCGCTTTTTCTGCCGTGCGGACAATGCAAGACTGATCGCCAGATCCTGTTTATCCTTTTTCGACAGCCTCAGGGGACGCTGCAAGCATGCGGCGTCCCCTTTTTTGAAGGCAGGATGATTGACCGCACGCTATCAGCGATGGTAAACTCTTTTCAGAAAGCCGGCATTTGGGGAGGTGAAGATATGATCGGCTGCAGCAAAGATTTCTGGAATGCGCTGGATGACTTGGTGGACAATTCGGAAATCGTCATTGACAGACCAAGGGGAACGGCACATCCAAAGTACCCGGATTTCATCTACAGAGTAGATTATGGATATCTGAAAGGAACATCGTCTATGGACGGTTCCGGAATAGACGTGTGGGTGGGGAGCGGCGAAAAAAAGGTCGACGCGATCATGTGTATTGTCGATCTGAAGAAAAGAGATTCAGAGATCAAGATCCTGATCGGCTGCACGGAAGAAGAGAAGACGATCGTATATGAAACGCACAACAAAACGCAGTATATGAAAGGCATTCTCATACGCCGATGAATCCCGGCTGAACGAAGAGCGCTCCCGCCGTCCGCAGCGGGACGCTCTTTTCTGTCCGGTTCCCGTCTGCCGCAGGCACTCTCCCGCGGGATATGCCCCGATGCGCATCCTTTTTTGCATTTTTGCTTGCAAAACGGCGGCAAAACGGCTATGATGGTGCTGACATCACTGGCCCGCAGATCGGGAGGGGATTATCCATGGCATCAGATTTTTTCAGCGTGATCCGCAGCCGGATCCAGACGTTTTCAAAAGGGCAGAAGCGGATCGCGGAATATATTCTTTCCAACTATGACAAGGCGGCGTTCATGACGGCCAGCAAGCTCGGGCAGACGGTCAGCGTCTCGGAGTCCACGGTCGTCCGCTTCGCCGTGGAGCTGGGCTTCGACGGGTACCCGGAGATGCAGAAGGCGCTGCAGGAGATGGTGCGCAACAAGCTCACGAGCGTGCAGCGCATCGAGGTCACCAACGGCCGCCTGGGCAACCAGGACGCGGTCTCCAGCGTCCTGCAGGGCGACATCAACGCCATCCGCATGACCGGCGAATCGCTCGACCGCGGCGAAATCGCCCGGAGCGTCGAGGCGATCCTGGCCGCGCGGAACATCTATATCGTCGGCGTGCGCTCCTCTGCGGCGCTGGCGGCGTATCTCAACTTCTATTTCCGCAACATCTTTGAAAACGTGCGTCTCATCAGCTCCACCGCCACCAGTGAGATGCTGGAGCAGCTGCTGCGCGTCGGGCCGCAGGATGTGGTCATCGGCATCAGCCTCCCGCGCTATTCCAGCCGCACGGTCAAGCTTGTGCAGTACGCCCGTGAGTCCGGCGCAACGGTCATCGTCATCACGGACAAGCCGGAGGCGCCGGCCGGAAAGGTGGCGGATCATGTCCTGTGCGCAACGAGCAACATGATCTCGGTGGTCGATTCGCTGGTGGCGCCCATGAGCGTCATCAATGCGCTGATCGTCTCCGTCTGCCTGCGGCAGGAGCTGCATGTGGAGAAGGTCTATGAGGATCTCGAGCACCTTTGGGATGAATACGATGCCTTTGAACGGGTCGAATAAGATCGTCGTCATCGGCGGGGGAGCCGCCGGTATGATGGCCGCCGGCACGGCGGCCGAGCTCGGCGCGTCGGTCACACTGGTGGAAAAGAACGGCCGCCTGGGAAAAAAGCTCCTCATTACCGGCAAGGGCCGGTGCAACGTGACCAACGACTGCGCGTGGCAGGACGTGCTCCGGAACGTGCCCACAAACCCGCGCTTTTTATACAGCGCCATGGCTGCCTTCCCTCCGGAGAAGACGCAGATGTTTTTTGAATCGCTGGGCTGCGCGCTCAAGACAGAGCGCGGCAACCGTGTCTTTCCGGTCTCCGACCGCTCGCAGAGCGTCCTGGACGCGCTGGAGCGGTATCTGAAGCAGACCGGCGTGCGCATTGCCGCGGCAGAGGTCGTGGAGATCGCCGCGAAGGACGGCCGCGTGACGGGCGTCAAGACCAGCCGCGGGCCGATCCCCGCGGACGCGGTGATCCTGGCCACGGGCGGCTGCTCCTATCCGCTTACCGGCTCCACAGGCGACGGCTATCGCTTCGCCGCCGCGCTGGGGCACACGGTCGTCAAGCCCATGGGCTCGCTTGTGCCGCTGGTGGAGCGCGGGCATGACTGCGCCCGGATGCAGGGGCTGGCACTCAAAAATGTCGCCGTCCGCCTGTACGGAAGCAGCGGCAAGCTCCTCTATGAGGATTTTGGGGAGCTGCTGTTCACGCACTTCGGGCTCTCGGGCCCGGTGATCCTCTCGGCCAGCGCGCATCTGCCGCGCGGGGCGGAGCAGGGACGGCTTCTGATCGACCTCAAGCCCGCCCTTGACGAGCGGACGCTCGACCAGCGCATCGTGCGCGACTTCTCCGCCGCGCCGAACCGGAGCCTGGAAAACTGCCTGTCGGGGCTGCTGCCCCGGTCAATGATCCCGGTGATGCTTTCACGCTGTGGGCTGGACGGCGGCATGCAGGTCAACGCCGTCACAAAGCAGCAGCGCAGGACGCTGCTGGAGCACCTGAAATGCTTCCCTGTCGAGATCGCCTGCAAGGCGCCGGTGGAGGAGGCTATCGTCACCTCCGGCGGTGTGAAGGTCTCGGAGGTCGATCCGGGCACCATGGCGTCCAAACGGGTGGACGGGCTTTATTTTGCCGGGGAGATCCTGGATGTTGACGCCTACACAGGCGGCTTTAATCTTCAGATCGCATGGGCGACGGGACGCTGCGCGGGGCGCGCGGCGGCCGGACGCTGATGCACATGGGAGGAACGATCATGGAACGTCATGTTTCCGTCGCGATCGACGGCCCCGCAGGCGCCGGGAAAAGCACCATGGCCAGAGCCTGCGCCAAACGGCTCGGTTTCCTGTATGTCGATACGGGCGCCATCTATCGCACGCTCGGCTATTACATGCGCCTGATGGGCATCTCATATAAAGACGCCGACGGCGTCGCGCGTCTCTTGGGGGAAGTGAACGTCGGTATCGTCCACATGGACGACGGCGTGCAGCACATGTTCCTCAACGGCATGGATGTCACCGATGAGATCCGCACGCCGGAGATCTCCGCCTATGCCTCCGGCGTCTCGGCCTATCCGGCGGTGCGCAGCGCCCTGCTGGAGATGCAGCGCGAGTTTGCCCGGACGCACAGCGTGGTCATGGACGGACGCGACATCGGCACGGTCGTCCTGCCGAACGCCGACGTCAAAATATTCCTCACCGCGTCCTGCGAGGTGCGCGCCCGGCGCCGCCTGCTTGAGCTGCAGCAGAAGGGCGAGCGCGTCACCTATGAGCAGGTGCTCGCGGACATGCAGGCGCGGGACAGGCAGGATTCCGGCCGCAAAGCGGCGCCTTTGAAACAGGCAGAGGACGCGGTGCTGCTGGATACCTCCGATATGACCGTGGAGCAGGCGCTGGATGCCATTGAAGCCATCGTCAGGAGGAAGCTTGGATGAGATTCTGGTACCGGCTCTGCTGGTGGATCGTACGGATCGGGCTGTTCTTCTGGCACCCGAGCTTTCATGTTGTGGGGCGGCAGCTCGTGCCGCCGGGGGCGTGCCTGCTGTGCGCCAACCATTCCGGCGCGGCGGATCCGCTGTGGATCCTTCTGGCGCTCAACAGCCCGGATATGATCCGGATCATCGCCAAGCAGGAGCTGCGCAGCGCGCCGGTGCTCGGCTGGATCCTGGAGCGTTTCCGGATCATCTTCGTGCGGCGCGGCGCGCACGATATCGCGGCGTATAACGCCTGCGTGGAGGCGCTGCGGGATGAGCATGACAAGCTGCTCGTCTTTATCGAAGGCACGCGCTGCAACGGCAGCAAGCACGTCAGAGCAAAAACAGGCGCCATCCGCATGGCGGAGCAGGCGCAGGTGCCGCTTGTGCCGGTGTTCGTCACACGCAACAAAACGCCGTTCTGCCCCATCGAGGTCCGCTTTGGCGCGCCGTACCGGATCAGTCCGGAACCGGATGCGCCCCGCGAGCGATACCAGATGCTGGCCGATGAGGCGCTCAGAACCATCTATCAGTTAGGCGGGGACAGCTATGCAGATCAGGTTGGCAAAAACAGCAGGGTTCTGCTTCGGAGTTGAGCGGGCAGTCGCCCTGACGGAGCAGGCTGCCCGGAGCGGAGCACCCGCCGTGACGCTCGGCCCGATCATCCACAACCGGCATGTTGTGGAGCGCTTCCGGCGCATGGGCGTGCGGGAGGCCGCGTCGCCGGATGAGATCCGGGACGGTGAGCAGGTCATCATCCGCGCGCACGGCGTTCCGCTGGACGTGCAGCGGGAGCTTGAGCGGCGCAGCCTGACCGTCATCGACGCCACCTGCCCCTTTGTCAAGAAGATCCACCGCATCGCGCGGGAGGCCGCGCAAAGCGGCCGGACGCTTCTTATCATCGGCACGCCCACCCATCCGGAGGTGCAGGCGATCGCAAGCTATGTGGCGCAGCCATATGTGTTTGAATCGGCTGAAGAACTGGAAAAATGGCTTTGTGCAGATGAAAATCGGAAAAATCTGCCACTGTGCATGGTCTCTCAAACGACACAAACGCAAAAAATATGGAAAAGCTGCCTCGAAATCGCAAAAAAAGTGTGTACAAATTGCGAAATATTTGATACAATATGCAGAGCTACGGAAATGCGTCAGGAAGAAGCATCGTTTCTTTCCAGAAGCTGTGATGCGATGGTCGTTGTAGGGGATGCGCGAAGCTCCAACACCGAACGGCTGGCCATGATCTGCAGGGAGTCCTGCAGGAGCGTGGTGCTCATCGATCAGGCTGAAGATTTGGACATGGCCCTGTTCCGGTGCGCAGCGACTGTGGGCATTACGGCTGGTGCTTCAACGCCGCCGTGGATTATTAAGGAGGTAAACAACAAAATGAGCGAAGAATTGAAAGTTGAAACTGCACAGGAGGAGAACTTTGCCGAACTTCTTGAGCAGTCCCTCAAGACTTTGAATAATGGAGATAAAGTGACCGGTACCGTCATGGCCATCGGAACGACTGAGATTGAAGTCGATCTCGGCACGAAGCACACCGCGTACATTCCGCTCGATGAGCTCTCCAGCGATCCCAGCGTCAAGCCTGAGGAACTTGTTCATGTTGGTGACCAGATCGAAGCCGTTGTCGTCCATGTCAACGACGGTGAAGGCGTCATCCGCCTGTCCAGAAAGCGCCTCGAGGCCGGCAAGGCCTGGGAAGAGGTGGAGGCAGCCTGTGAGAACAAAACCGTGCTCGAGGGCGGCGTCACCGAGGAGAATAAGGGCGGCCTGGTCGTCAACATCAAGGGCGTCCGCGTGTTCGTTCCCGCGTCCCAGTCCGGCGTGCCCAAGGGCGGCGACCTGAAGGAAATGGTCGGCAAGAACGTCCAGCTTCGCGTGACCGAGGTCAACCGTGCCCGCCGCCGCGTGGTCGGCTCCATCCGCTCTGTGGCTGCTGAGCTGCGCAAGGCCGCACAGGAGAAGATCTGGAGCGAGATCGAGGTCGGCAAGCAGTATCACGGCGTTGTCAAGTCCCTGACGTCCTATGGCGCGTTCGTCGATATCGGCGGCGTGGACGGCATGGTGCATGTGTCCGAGCTGAGCTGGAACCGCATCAAGAATCCGGCCGAGGTCGTCAAGGTCGGTGACGAGATCGACGTGCATGTCATTGCTCTCGATCCGGAAAAGAAGAAGATCTCCCTGGGCTACAAGACGGAGGAGACCAACCCCTGGACGCTGTTCAACCGCCAGTTCTCTGTTGGTGATGTCGCAAAGGTCAAGGTCGTCAAGCTCATGACCTTCGGCGCGTTCGCAGAGATCATCCCCGGCGTGGACGGCCTGATCCATATCTCCCAGATCGCTGACCGCCGCATCGGCAAGCCTGAGGACGTCCTGTCCGAGGGCCAGGAAGTCGATGCAAAGATCATTGACATCGACCAGGAGCACAAGCGCATCTCCCTGTCCATCCGCGCGCTGCTTGCGCCGCAGGCGGACGAGCAGGACGCTGCGGAAGACGCCGAGTGATCTGACCCGGTTTTCAAGTCCCGAACAAGGGCGTGCGTCAGCACGCCCTTGTTGTGTCTCCGGCGGGGCGGCGCGGGCGCGCCATGTGCCGGATTCCATAACTGATAACGCAACCGAAAGGTGGGACCCCGATGTATACAAACGAAGGCATCTATCTCGGCCTTGCGGAGGGTGAGCGTGTCCTGCTGCCGCTGGGCATGTGCAACCGTCACGGCCTGATCGCCGGCGCCAGCGGCACCGGCAAGACCATTACCATGAAGACCATGGCGGAGTCGTTCTCCGACGCCGGCGTGCCGGTGTTTCTGTGCGACGTCAAGGGCGACGTGTCCGGCCTGTGTCAGGCGGGCGTCAGCTCCGAGGGGATGGAGAAGCGGATCGACCGCTTCGGCATCCGGAACAGCTTTACCTACTGCGCATACCCTGTGACGTTCTGGGACATCTATCAGGAGAAGGGCCACCCCATCCGCGCAACGGTCTCCGACATGGGGCCGGAGCTGCTCTCGCGCATCCTGGGTCTCACGCCTGCGCAGGAGGGTGTGCTGAACATTCTTTTCCGTATTGCGGATGACCGCGGCCTGCTCCTCTGCGATCTCAAGGACCTGCGCGCGATGCTCAGCTATCTGGAGGAGCACCGCAGGGAATACCTCATTGACTACGGCAACATCACCCCGCAGTCCATCGGCGGCATCGTCCGTGCGCTGCTGCCGCTGGAGGCGCAGGGCGGCGACCTCTTTTTCGCGGAGCCCGCCCTTGATATCCGCGACTGGATGCGCCTTGCGCCGGACGGCCGCGGCATGATCAACCTGCTGCACTGCGTGAAGCTCGTGCAGAACCCGAAGCTCTATGCCACGTTTTTGCTTTGGATGATGTCGGAGCTGTTCGAGCAGCTGCCTGAGGTCGGCGATCCGGAAAAGCCAAAGCTCGTGTTCTTCTTCGATGAAGCGCACCTGCTGTTTTCCGACGCGCCTGCGGCGCTCGTGCAGAAGATCGAGCAGGTCGTCAAGCTGATCCGTTCCAAGGGCGTCGGCATCTATTTTGTGACGCAGAGCCCGCGCGATATCCCGGACGGCGTGCTTGCGCAGCTGAGCCACCGCGTCCAGCATGCGCTGCGTGCCTACACGCCTGCGGAGCAGAAGGCCGTGCGTGCGGCCGCACAGTCCATGCGCGCCAATCCTGCCTTCAAGACCGAAGAGGTCATCCAGCAGCTTGGCGTGGGTGAAGCGCTCGTCTCCGTGCTGGACGAGCGGGGCGTACCGGGCGTTGTGCAGCAGACGAAGATCATCTGCCCGCAAAGCCTCATGGCGCAGGCGGATGAGGCCAGCGTTCAGGCGGCTCTGGCTGCGGACGGCATGACGAAGTACGACACCTCTGTGGACAGCGAATCTGCCTACGAAATGCTCACCGCCGAGCGCGAGGAGGAGGCCAGGCAGGCCGCCCAGGAGCAGAAGGCTGCTGAAGAGCAGAAAGCTGCCGAGCTGCAGGAAAAGCAGAAGCAGAAGCAGCTCGAACAGGAGCGGAAGCAGAAGGAAAAGGAAGAGGCCGCCAAACAGCGCAAGCAGGAGCGGCGCAAGGAGCAGCTGGAGCGCAGGCTCATGAGCGCGGGCGTATCGGTGCTCAAGCGCGGCCTGTTCAAAACGCTGTTCCGCTGACAAAAAAATCGGGAGGCGCGCATGCGCCTCCCGGGAGGGTCCGGATTCAGTTTTCCATGTCCGGGATCAGGATATTGTCGGTCCCGTGCGCCTCAAATTCCGCGATATAGTCGTCCATGCGGGAAACCAGTTCGTCGTAGTTTTCATCTGAGACGGGCTGATAGTCCATGTCGCGGCGGGCAAGCTCCTCAGCCAGGATCTCATAGAACACGGTGTCCTCGTAGTCCATGATGGCCTCATGGATCCCGCCGTCGGAGAACGCCTGCGAGGGGACGTCCTCGCCCTGCCAGCGCTCCACCAGCGACTCCATGCCGTTTTTGCGGCACAGCGCAAAGAGCTTGGATTCCAGCTCGTCATAATCCCGGAAGCGGTCGTCGCCCCGCGTCGAGTTGAGGATCCAGTTCCCGATATAGACCATATCCAGAAGACGCCGAAATTCCTTTTTTGACAGTTCGATCTGCAAGACAAAGACCTCCTCTCGCCTGCACACCCTACATTATATACATCTGCGGGCGCATTTTCCACTGTAAAATACACACGGTCCTGGAAAAATATACTTGAGTTCCAAACCGTTTTCGCATATCATAATATAGATAAATGCAGCTTTGTCAAGTGGCTGCGCCAGAAAAGAGGAACAGATTTTGAAAAAATTAAGCGTTTGCATCCTGTTTGGCGGTGTTTCCTCGGAGCATGAAGTGTCGCTCCGCTCGGCGGAATCCGTTCTGAACAACATCGACAAAAGCAAATACAACGTCTTTCCTGTCGGCATCACCAAGGATGGAGACTGGATCCTGTTCGGCGGTGACGACTATGGGATGCTTCCCGCGGGCACCTGGCAGGACTGCGAGAAGAATCGCCGCGCCGCGCTCTCGCCGGTACGCGGGCAGGGCCTTCTGAGCTTTGAAAACGACTGTGTCGTGCGCGAGCGGATCGACGTGGTGTTCCCTGTGATGCACGGCGAGCTGTGCGAGGACGGCGCGATCCAGGGCCTGCTGGAGGTTGCAGGCATCCCTTATGTCGGTTCGGATGTGCTCGCCTCTGCCTGCTGCATGGATAAGACCGTCACCAAGCTCATTGCAGACCGTGCGGGCATCCGTCAGGCCAGCTGGGAGCTGGTGCGGCGCGAGGAATTTGTCCATGCGCCGGTCACGACGCTGGACCGCGTGGAGCACACCTTCTTCTATCCGATGTTTGTCAAGCCCGCCGGAACGGGCTCCTCTGTCGGCATCAGCAAGGTGCGTGACCGCGCATCTCTCCAGGCCGGCATCGAGCTTGCCCTGCGCTATGACAGCAAGGTCCTTGTCGAGGAATTCATCGACGGGCAGGAGGTCGAGGTCGCCGTGATGGGCAACCGGACGCCGGTCGCCTCCGTCTGCGGCGAGATCGACGCAGGCGCCGAGTTTTACGACTATGAGGCCAAATATATCTCTGACTGCGCAAAGCTCTATATCCCGGCGCGTGTGCCCGAGGATGTGGCTGAGCGCGTGCGCGAGACGGCTATCCGCGTCTATACGGCCATGGGCTGCCGCGGCCTGGCCCGTGTGGATTTCTTTGTGACGCGGGGGATGCAGGAGGTCATCTTCAA
>CADCOJ010000130.1 GCA_902803075.1 Oscillospiraceae bacterium
CGGCCGCCATCCTCATGATAGAAGGCCATGGCATAGCTGCCCCGCGCGATCTCCGACGCGCCCTCCGCGGAGCTTTCGGGCAGATTCGTCCGTCCCAGCGGGAACAGGCGCATGCGGCTGGTGGTCTGCTCCTGCCGCGCGTCAAAGTCGAGAAACGAGATGGAGTCGAGCCCCATGTAGCCGTTGTCTGCAATGGTGAGCGCAAGGCCGAGGTGCCCGTCGGTGATCAGATAGTAGTCCCACTCCTTGATGCGCGTGGGCGGGACCTGGATGTCGCGGCGGCGGTAGCGCGGAAGAAGCGTGCGCGCCCAACCGGGCTCGCGGAGGCTGCCTGTCCGGTCAAGAAGCGGAGCCGCCGCGGTGATCTCATGCTGCTGACTCATGGTCATTCCTCCTGTATCAGATGTGATTCAAAAAACTCCTCCAGAAGCGACTGCACGCGTGCAGGGTCCTCCAGATAACTCATGCCGTGCTCCGCGCCGTCCACGAGCAGCAGCCGCTTTTCCGCGGCGCAGGCGTCAAAGGCCTCCTGCGTCATCTGCCAGGGGACGAACGTATCCCCGGTGCCGTGCAGGAACAAAACGGGCACCTGCGCATGGCGCACAGCCTCCGTGGCGGACGCCTCCCGCAGGCCAAAGCCCGCAAAGCAGACGGTCAGCACGTTCAGCACCGCAGCCGCAGGGCCGACGGGCAGGAAGGGATAGCGCTTTTTTATGACGCTGCGGATGATCGCGTCGGGGGAGGTGAAGCCGCAGTCCGCCACGATGCCGCGCACCTGCTCCGGCAGCGGCAGTCCCGCGGCCATCAGAACGGTGGTCGCCCCCATGGAAAGGCCGCCCAGATAGAGCGTGTGCCGGGGGCCGAAGCGCGCGGCGGCATACGCCGCCCAGAGGCAGGCGTCCCGGCGCTCGCGCACGCCGAAGGTGATGAAGCGGCCCTCCGACTGCCCGTGGCTGCGCTGGTCGATCACCAGGAGGCTGAAGCCCAGCGCATAATAAAAGGGAATGGAGATCGAAAAGTCCACCGCCCAGCTGGAACGGTAGCCATGGAACAGCAGGATCGTCCCCTTTGCCTGCGGATGCTGCACAAGCGATGCGTGCAGCCGCAGGCCGTCGAAGCTTGTGATCCAGACGTCCTCCTGCTTGTGCGCGCGGCAGAACGCTACCCCGGCGAGCATCCGCTCGGCCAGCGGCGCATAGGGCGAGCTGCGCAGATTGTCGGGATCGGTCATGTCCCGCTCCCGGGCGCGGATGCAGACGGTCCGCAGCATCCATACGCACACAGCAGCCAGCGCTCCCGCGATCAGCGCCGCGCACAGCCAGATCATGCCCGGCCCTTCCTTCCAATGCGGGCGAAAAGCGGGAATGTCAGCGGCCAGATCAGCACGGCAAAGACCACCATCACGCAGTAGCGCACGAGGTTTGCCGCAGGCGAACCGGCCATCAGCGCGTTCAAAGGCGCCTTGAGCCCGGCCTTGAGCGCGATGAGCAGCCCCAGCCCGAGCACGAGCTTGAGGATCTGTCCGGGAAGCGGCGCAGCCGTTTCAAACCGGACATACCGTTTCTCCGGAACATAGACGAGCAGCAGGCCGAGCACGCAGCCGGCCATGGTGTAAGCGTTCTTGACGCCGTGGGCGAGATTCTCTGCGTCCATGTCGGCCGGGAACCGCCAGAGCAGCACATAGGCGAGGTAGCCCAGCGTGCAGGCGGCCACCGCGGCCAGCAGCCAGGGCATGGCTTTGTCCATGGAGCGCTGCGTCCGGAACGCCGGCGCAAGCGCCAGCACCAGCACCGCCGCGGCGGCAAACGCCACGGCAACGTCCAGGGGCGTATGCACGCCCAGATACATCCGCGAGAACGGGATCAGCACGATCAGCACCGCGCACACGATCCGCACCCATGTCCGCCGGCTGGTCACGGCGATGGCCCCGAAGGTGCCGACGGCGTTCTGCGTGTGGCCGGAGGGGAAGGAATAGCCCGTGGCGTCGGCGCGCGCGGCCTCCACGATGGTGAAGTCCGGATCCATCACCCAGGGGCGCGGGATGCGGAACATCAGCTTCAGCGTCTGGTTGAGCGCCGTGCCGAAAAAGCCAGCCAGGAACACCAGGTATCCGCGCCGCTTGTCGATGCACCAGAACATCAGCAGCGCCAGCGCCATGAAGGCCGTCTCCGAGCCGAGGTGCGTCACGGCGGCCATGACGGCGTCGAGCGCGGGAAAGCGAATGGATTCCAGAAGACGAAGAAGGTCCATAAACTGCCTCCAGAATATGATTTTTCTGATTCTACATCAGTATATCACCTTTTCCCGGAAAAGAAAACAGGAGACTTGCATTTTCTCCCGAAGCGGTCTACTATAAATACAGAAACACAGTTCCGGACAAACCGCACAGAAAGGCCGTGAAGCGCATGTTCTCGAACGAACCCCGCGTCCGATATGAAAATCCGCAGCTTGTGGAGGTCATCTGCCAGCTGCGTTTCCCGGAGATCCTGACCATCAACGCATCGGAGCCCGCTGCCTTTCAGGAGCGCATCCGCCGCGACTATCCGCTCTATTCCAAGCGTGCGGAGAATGCGCCGCCCAGGCTTGCCGACGGCAAACCGGTGCGCACCGAGCCAATCAACAACTATCAGTTCCTCGCCGCGGACAGCCGCAGCAGGATCAACCTGACGCAGGGCTTTGTGGCCCTGTCCACGCATGGCTACGGCAGCTGGGAGCAGTTTGCCGGGAGGCTGGACGCCATGCTCGCCGCGTTCATCGAGACGTACCACCCCTCCTGGTTCACCCGGGTGGGGCTGCGGTATGTGAACGCATTCCACCGTGAATCGCTGGGTCTGGAGGGCCGGTCGTGGAAGGAGCTCATCGAGCCGCCCTTCCTTGGACTGCTGTCGCATGCGGACGTGGAGGAGGGCCTGCTCCTCAAAAACGAGCAGTCCGTCACGCTCCAGATGCCCGGCGGCACAAAGGCCAACATCAAGTGCGGCCCCGGCGTCATGCGCAGGACCAACACGGCCACGCGCCAGACGCAGGAGCAGCGCGTGTTCATGCTCGATCTGGACCTGTTCATGGACGGACGGCTTGAGCTCAGCCAGACGGCGCCGGCGCTGAGTATCCTGCACAACAACGCGGACGATCTGTTCCGCGGCGCCGTTACCGACACGCTCCACGAGGCCATGGGCCCGACGGAGCTTTGAACCATGCCGTGCGGCGGGCGGGAGCGGGCAGCTCCCGCCCGTTTTTTGCGCGGCCCGGGCTTGACAAGCGCCTGCCTTTGCAGTAAGTTATACAAGTATGATTTTCACCCCGAACAGGAGGAGGAAAATGAGCGGCGGCAAGCATATCCTCGGCAAGGTTCGGCGCCACATTTTCGGCACCGCCAAGGTCGGAGAAAAAGGCCAGATCGTTATCCCGAAGGACGCGCGGCAAATGTTCGGCATCCGCCCGGGCGACACGCTGCTGGTGCTGGGCGACGAGCAGACCGGCATCATCGTGACCAAGCCCGACGTGCTGCGGGACGCGGCGAACGAGATCTTTGAAAGAATGGAGAAACATGATGGAACTGACGACGCAGTATGAATCGCTCGGCATCAGCCGGGCGGTGTATGCGTATGGGGAGCGCGTGCTGGAACGGCTGGAGCCGCGCTTCCGCGCGATCGATGAGACCGCGGAATACAACCAGCTGAAGGTCATCGGCGCCATGCAGCGCAGCCGCCTGAGCTCTGGCTGCTTTGCCGCCACCACCGGCTACGGCTACGACGATC
Source organism: Oscillospiraceae bacterium (assembly GCA_902803075.1). GTDB lineage: Bacteria > Bacillota > Clostridia > Oscillospirales > Oscillospiraceae > CAG-170. The sequence goes on from CADCOJ010000130.1 coordinate 3,759, forward strand.
TCGGCCGCGGCGTGCTGGAGCAGGTGTATGCCGACTGCTTCGGGACCGAGGCCGCGCTTGTCCGCCCGCAGATCACCTGCGGCACGCACGCGCTGGCGTGTGCGCTCTCGGCCAATCTGCTGCCGGGCGACGAGCTGCTGAGCCCAAACGGCGCGCCGTACGACACGCTGGAGGAGGTCATCGGCATCCGGCCGTCGCAGTGCTCGCTGATGGAATACGGCGTGCAGTACCGCCAGGTCGATCTGCTGCCGGACGGCAGCTTTGACTATGAGGGCATCCGCCGGGCCATCGGGGAAAAGACGAAGCTCATCACCATCCAGCGCTCGAAGGGATATGCCACAAGGCCGTCGTTCTCCGTGGCGCAGATCGGCGAGCTGATCGCCTTCTGCAAGTCCTGCAAGCCTGACGTCATCTGCATGGTCGATAACTGCTACGGCGAGTTCGTCGAGCGCATGGAGCCCTCGAACGTCGGAGCCGACATGATCGTCGGCAGCCTCATCAAAAACCCGGGCGGCGGTCTTGCGCCAATCGGCGGCTATATCTGCGGCACGAAGACCTGCGTGGAGCGCTGCGCTTACCGGCTGTCCGCCCCGGGACTGGGGCAGGAGGTCGGCGCAAATCTGGGCCTGCTTCCGAGCCTGTATCAGGGCTTCTTCCTTGCGCCGACGGTCGTGGCCGGCGCGCTGAAGGGCGCGGTGTTTGCCGCGAACGTCTATGAGGGGCTGGGCTTTCGTGTCGTCCCCAACAGCACCGAGAGCCGCCACGACATCATCCAGGCGGTCGAGCTGAAGAGCAAGGAGGCAATGCTCGCCTTCTGCAGCGGCATCCAGTCCGCCGCGCCGGTGGAAAGCTATGTCACACCGGTGCCCTGGGCCATGCCCGGCTACGACTCTGAGGTCGTCATGGCCGCGGGCGCGTTCGTGCAGGGCTCGTCCATCGAGCTTTCCGCCGACGGCCCCATCCGCCCGCCCTATGCCGTCTATTTCCAGGGCGGCCTGACCTGGCAGCATGCCAAGCTCGGCATCCTGATGAGCCTGCAGAAGCTGACCGACGCCGGACTCGCGCAGCTTCCGGAACTCAACTGAGGGGGGAACGATTGGTATGTGGTTCTGGCTTTCTGTGATCGCGCTCCTGTGCTGGAGCGGATCGGATCTGTTTTCCAAGATCGGCTGCCGCGGCTCCGACCGCTACAGCGCGCTCAAAATGGTCATTGCCGTCGGCGTGGTCATGGGTCTGCACGCGGCGTATGAGATCTTTGTCGGCGGCGTGGAGCTGACCTGGTCGGTCATCTGGACGTACCTGCCGGTTTCGCTGCTGTATATCGGCTCCATGACGCTGGGCTATGTGGGCCTGCGGTACATCGAGCTGTCCATCTCTTCCCCCATCTGCAACGCCTCCGGCGCGCTGGTCGCCATCGCGTGCCTGGTCACCGGAACACTGGATGAGGACATCACCGGCACGCTCCGCCTGGCAGTCATCGGCGCGGTGGCGCTGGTGTGCATCGGCGTGATCGGCCTGGGCATCGTTGAGGCCAATGAGGATGAGCAGCTGCGCGCCGCCCGCCAGGAGGCGAGCAACTATAAATATGCCAAGAGCTGGCTGGCGCTGGCGCTGCCCATCGCTTACTGCCTGCTGGACGCAGCCGGGACGTTTGCGGACAACCGCGTGCTGGAGATCCTGGATGAGGACGCCGCCAACTGCGCGTATGAGC
>CADCOJ010000131.1 GCA_902803075.1 Oscillospiraceae bacterium
GATCGTGCTCATATCGTTTCCCGCGCGAAGCACAACTCAGGTAAAGTCCATCACACAGGACGCAGAACTTTCCTTCGATCTTGCCGCAACGCAGAAGCGCCTGGCCGAGGTCCTGCAAACCGTTGAGGGCGCCGGGCGCGTGGAGCTGATGCTGACGCTTTCGGCCGGGCCGGAAATGATCTACCAGACGAACGATCGACGCGTATCAAGCGAGTCCGGACTGACTGCAGAAAAGGACACGGTCCTGCTGTCGCAAAGCGGAGCGGAGAAATCACCGGTCGTCGTGCAGATGCGCTATCCGCGCTTTCAGGGTGCACTCGTCGTCTGCGACGGTGCCGATAGCCCCTCCGTCCGTCTTTCCATCGTTGAGGCGGTCTCGAGTCTGACTGGGCTTGGGAGCGATCATATCTCAGTCATCAAAATGAAACAGTAACAGGAGGAAGCAACATGAAAATCTGGAAACGGAATGCGATCATCGCAACAACTCTGCTGCTCATCTGCGCCGGGGTGTATCTCAACTGGACGCGCAGCCACGCGGATGTGCAGGACCTGACCGACACACTCAGTGCGGATCAGGTGATGGGGGAGGACTCGCTCGTCATCAGCGATCTGACGGAACCTGCTGTCGCAGCATCCGCACAGCAGACGGCAGCAGCGCAGGACTATTTTGCGCAGGTCCGTCTGAGCCGTCAGAACTCCCGTGATTCAGCTGTAGAGCTATTGGAACAGACCATTGCCTACGATGAAGGGACGCCGGTTGGCGACACGGCAAGCCAGACGCTGAACCAGATCGTCGGGACAGCGCTCAGTGAAGCACAGATCGAGAGTCTGGTCATTGCAAAAGGGTATCAGGATTGCGTGACATACATCAATGACGGCGTGGTCTGCGTTGCCGTGGCAGCGCCGCAGAGCGGACTGACCGACGTCGATGCCGCGCTGATTTCCGACATCGTTACCTCACAGACGGACTATCCGCTTTCCAAAGTGCGGATCATTGAAGTTGCCCCCTGAAGGATAGAAAAGGATTGCAATTTCTCTGTTTTGTGGTAGAATGGAACAAACATCGAAACGATTTGTCTGCGCCCCAAAATGGAGGAATCAATATGGCAGAGAACAAGGAATATTTCAGTCAGACCTTTGAAAACGGCTCGATCCAGATTTCCGAGGAGGTCGTTGCATCTGTGGCCGCCGCAGCGGTTCTTGAGGTCGAAGGTGTCTGCGGCCTGTCGAGCAATATCAGCACCGACATTGCGGAAATGCTTGGCGTCAAAACGCTTTCCAAGGGGATCCGCCTGACAGCCGACGAGTCCGGCGCGCTGCGCATTGACTGCAATGTGGCCGTCAACTTCGGCCAGAGTGTTTTTGCCCTGGCCAAAGCTGTACAGGAGGCTGTGAAGTCCAATGTGGAATCCGTTACAGGTCTGAATGTTTCCCAGGTCAATGTCAATGTCTGCGGCATTTCCCTTCCAAAGGACGGCAAGCGCTGAGCGCCATCACAAAAGAACAGGCAAGAGGGACCTACTATGACAAGAACAAATGCACGGGAGCTTGCATGCCAACTTGTTTTTGAAACAGGCTTCCGCCACCTCACCGCGCAGGAGGCGCTTGACGCCCTGATGCAGGACGGCTATTATGAGACGCTGAAGGACGAAGCAGACAGCTTCTCTGAAAAGCCTACGGACAAACAGCTTGCGTACATCACTGCCATTGTGCAGGGTGTGCAGGCCAGGCAGACGGAGCTGGAGGGATATATCTCGAGATTCTCCGTCGGCTGGAGCATCGACCGCATCTCCAGAGTCGCGGTCGCCATTATGGAGGTCTGCATGTACGAATCCCTCTATGTGGACGACGTGCCCGTTGGCGCTGCGATCAATGAGGCAGTCGAGCTGACCAGACGATATGAGGACGAGGATGTCGTCTCCTTTGTCAACGGCATTCTCGGCCGCTTTGCGCGCGAGGTCGTGGAGCAATGCTGACGCTCGGCTTCGATACCAGCAACTATACCACATCTGTGGCGGCATTTGACGGCGTGGGCGGGTACAACTGCTCACGCCTTTTGGACGTTGCGCCGGGAGAGCTTGGGCTGCGGCAGTCCGATGCGCTGTTTGCACATGTCAAGCGATTGCCGGAGCTTGTGGCCGATCTGTCAAAGAAGATCGACCTGTCTGGCGTATGTGCCGTCGGCGTGAGCACGCGCCCACGCGCAGTGGAAGGCTCCTACATGCCATGCTTTCTTGCAGGACGTTCGCAGGCTATGACGATCGGCAGTATTCTGGGGATCCCGGTCCATGAGTTCTCCCACCAGCAGGGGCATATTGCCGCAAGCCTGTGGTCCGCATCCAGGCTCGATCTGATGCATGAGCCGCATCTGGCCTGGCACCTCTCCGGCGGTACAACGGAGCTTCTGCATGTGTGCCCGGACGGAACTGCCGTCCGCGCAGAGAGGATCGGCGGAACGACGGATCTCTCCGCCGGACAGCTGATCGACCGAACCGGAAAGCTGCTCGGTCTTCCTTTTCCGTCCGGAAAGGCGCTCGACGCGCTCAGCGCGTCATCTTCCTGCAGGGACAGATTCCGTGTAAAGCGAAATGGACTTGATTTTTCCTTTTCCGGCATCCAGAACAAGGCTGCGGATTTCTTTGCATCATCCGGCAGCCCGGAGGATACCGCGCGCTATACGCTCAACTGTATCGCAGGCTGCATTGCGGACGTCACGCGCGAAGCGCTGCACCTCTATCCCGGCTTGAGCGTTGTTTTTTCCGGCGGTGTCGCATCCAATACGCTGCTCAGAAGCCGTATGGAGGAATTTTCTCCTGTGTTCGCGCAGCCGCAGTACTCCACCGACAACGCCATGGGCATCGCTGTTCTCGCCCATCTCCGGGAGGCGAACGATGGATAAAAACGTTCTGGAAGTCTCACAGGTCAACGAATACATCAAATTCCTGCTTGACCGGGACGAGCTTCTCACCGGGCTTTTCGTGCGCGGGGAACTCAGCAATTACAAGGTCTATCCATCCGGACACCACTACTTCACCATGAAAGACGCGACAGGAGCGCTCCGCTGCGTGATGTTCCGCTCAAGTGCGGCAAGGCTTCGCTTTCAGCCGGAAAACGGCATGAAGGTCATTGCGGGCGGGCGTATCACCGTCTTCCCGCGGGACGGCGCGTATCAGCTCTACTGCGACAGCTTGACCGTCGACGGTGTGGGAGACCTCTATGTTGCATTCGAGCAGCTCAAGGCAAAGCTCCAGGCGGAGGGACTCTTTGATCCGTCACATAAGCGCCCCCTGCCTGCATATCCGCATACCATTGCGATCATCACCTCTTCCGCTGGCGCTGCGATCATGGATATGCTCCGGATCCTTGCAAAGCGCTATCCGCTCAGTAAGGTCAAGCTGCTGCCTGTGCGTGTGCAGGGGGCGGAGGCCCCAGCAGAGATCGCAGGTGCAATCCGCTATGCAAACCGCTATCAGCTCGCTGATGTGATCATCACCGGACGCGGCGGCGGCTCCATCGAAGATCTCTGGGCCTTTAACGATGAACGCGTTGCGCGTGCGATCCACGCGTCAGCGATCCCGGTCGTCTCTGCCGTCGGGCATGAACCGGACGTGACCATCTCAGATTTCGTTGCTGACGTCCGAGCGGCAACGCCATCCAACGCCGCGGAGCTCGTGGCGCCGGATCAGCAGGAGCTTCGCAGGCAGCTCCAGGACGCGCAGGCACGTATGACGCAGGCACTGTCCAGGCGGCTGAAGCTCTCCAGGCAGCAACTGGATTCACTGGCTGCAAAGCGCGTGCTGAAAAGCCCGCTCGGATTCCTGGAAGAAAAAAGGATGCTTCTGGATTATCTTTCCACCCGTCTGCAGTCGTCTGCACGACAGACTGTCGACCGCAGCAGGAAACGGTTTATCCAGCTCTCGTCAGCGTTGGATGCGATGAGTCCGCTGAAGGTGCTCAGCCGTGGCTACAGCATTGTTTTGACGCAGTCCGGCACGCTTGTGCAAAGTGCGGCTGACGTCTGCGTCGGGGAACAGCTGGAGGTTGTACTCAGAAACGGCAGGCTTGGTGTTGAAGTCATGCAGAAGGAGGAATCATATGGCAAAGCAGTCCAAAACATTTGAAGCCTCGATGCAGAGGCTTGAACAGATCGTCGCCCAGATGGAGCAGGGGAACGTGCCGCTCGATGAATCTCTGAAGCTGTTCCAGGAGGGAACTGCACTTGTTCGCTCCTGCACGGAGCTTCTTGACCATGCGGAGCTTGAGATCGTCAAGCTCGTCAAGACCGCCGACGGAACGCCGGCAGAAACGGAGTATGTACGCGATGACGGACTATCAGGAACAACTTGACTGCTACCGCTCCGAAGTCGAGCGGTTTCTGGATGGCTGCTTCACGCAGGAGCTTCCGCAAAAGCAGCTGTTTGAAGCCATGCGATACAGTCTTCTTGCCGGCGGAAAACGTATCCGGCCGATTCTTGTGATGGAGTTCTGCCGCGTCTGCGGCGGAGACTGGAAGCAGGCGCTTCCGTTTGCAGCCGCGATCGAAATGATCCACACCTACAGTCTGATCCACGATGATCTGCCCTGTATGGACAACGACGATTATCGCCGCGGACGGCTGACCAATCATAAGGTCTTCGGTGAAGCACTTGCCGTGCTTGCCGGTGACGGACTCCTGACTGCTGCATTTGAAACGGCAGCCTCTTGCCCGTGTGATGCGGATATCCGCGCAGAAAACGTCCGGATCCTTGCCGAGCAGGCAGGGGAGCTCGGCATGGTCGGCGGGCAGACGCTTGACCTTACATGGGAACAGAAGGATCTCTCCGAGGAGCAGATCCGTACGGTCCAGCGGCTGAAAACCGGCGCGCTGATCCGCGCATCGTGCCGGATGGGCGTTGTCTGTGCCCGCGGCGATGCATCTCAGGTGTCCGCCGCGGAGCGATATGCCGACGCGCTTGGCCTTGCGTTCCAGCTTCGGGACGACCTGCTTGACGTGCAGGGCGACGCAAGCAAGCTCGGGAAGGCCGTGCACATGGATGAAAAGAAAAGTACGTTTGTACGCCTGTATGGTGTTGACGCATGTATCCGCCAGATCCGCGAGCAGACGCAGCTTGCCATCGACGCGGTCTCCTGTCTCCGTGAGCCGCAGATCCTGATCCGCCTGGCTGATGAGCTCGCCGTCCGTGAGTCGTAACCATATCCTGACCCGTGGGGACGCTGCAAAACGCAGCGTCCTCTTTTTGAATATTCTCTTGTATATACATGTTTTTTATGTTATACTTTCAACAGCAATGGCGCAGTATCCTAGTCAGCCTTACCGATTTCGAGGAAGGGCCTAAAAATCCTTTAAAGGGCATACCTGTGAATCCCGTGGTGTCTGCTTCTTACGCCCAGTTTGGGGTGGATGCTGGGGGAAGGCGTCCCAACGCCTGCAGCGGACGGGCAATCTCTAATGGCATGGAGCATCATGACCCGGTCGCTGTGGAGACCGGATACTGTGCATCGGCGTACTCCCAACGTGGTATGCGACCGGTGTACGGTACCGGATGAGAACCTGCATTGCGGTGCTACCCGGCTTCGGCCGTGAACGCTGTGTGCAGCGTAGCCTGCCTTGCGTGAGCAGGTCGGGAAAGGAAAGCTATGCGACTTTTGCTGCAGGGCCTTGCAGCAAGAGCGTTATTTCCTTGAAAGTCTGCTTGCAAAAGAGGATTAGAATCGGATCGGGCTGCTGTGGAAATCACCTAGGCTGTCAGTTTTGGGCCTGCAGGGGAATGCAGTGCGGACTAAGTGGCAATCGGGTAGCGGCAATGGCAACATGCCGACTTGGACATGAAAGGGAAACCACCTCCTTCGGTGACGAGAGGCTGTCCATGGGGAAAACAAACCCGACCTAAGCCGTAAGATTAACCCTGTCGGCTGCCATTGCTTTTCTATTCCTTCAACCGACCCTGAAAACGGAGGCGTTGTTTCGGCGTGTCCAACACCAAAAAAAAACCGGCTCTCAGGCGATCTGATCCGGATTACCGCTGGATCCTGTTTATTTTCTTCTCAACTGTGCTTATTTCCGCTGTTATGTCCCTGGTTTCCTCCCGGCTTTTGGGTCATTCCGGCATTGCGGTCTCCTGCATGATTGTCGTGTGCATCATTATGCTCGGCATCGTGTTCGATATCATCGGCATTGCCGTCACGCGGGCGGACGAAGCGCCGTTCCACGCCATGGCCTCGCGGAAGATCCCGGAGGCTGCCGATGCCATCATGCTCATCCGGAACGCCGGGCGTGTCAGCTCCTTCTGCAACGATGTGATCGGCGATATCTGCGGTGTCATTTCCGGCGCCGCCTCCGCGGCCATTGTCGCCCGAATCCTGATCCTGCGGCCGGACGGCTCGGAGCTTTGGCTGAACCTGGTTTTTTCTGCACTTGTGGCGGGGCTGACTGTGGGAGGCAAAGCGTTTGGAAAAACCTTTGCCATTCAGTCGAGCACAAATGTCGTGCGTTCCACCGCGAGGATCCTTTGCTTTTTCCGAACGCTTCGGAAACGTCTTCGGCGGAAATAAGCAGCCTGTGAGGACATCATGATTTTAGAAACTATTCAATCCAGACAGGATCTGCTGTCTCTGAATCCGATGCAGCTGGAGATCCTGAGCCAGGAGATCCGACAGTTTTTGATCGACCATGTCAGCAGGACGGGAGGGCACCTTGCATCCAACCTCGGCATCGTCGAGATCATGCTCGCTATCCATCGCATATTTGACACGGGTAAGGATCGTCTCGTCTTTGATGTTGGCCATCAATGCTATGTCCATAAGCTGCTCACCGGACGGATGGAGCAGTTTGACACACTTCGTCAGTTTGGCGGCCTGGCAGGATTTCCGAAGCCTGCCGAGAGCCGCCACGATGCGTTTGTGGCCGGCCACGCATCCAATTCCGTCTCTGTCGCGCTGGGAATGGCGCGGGCGCGTACGCTCTCCGGCGGGAAATATCAGGTCATTGCCCTGCTCGGCGACGGCGCCTTGACCGGTGGCCTTGCGTATGAAGGACTCAACAATGCCGGCGCCAGCCGCGAGCCCATGATCGTGATCCTGAACGACAACGGCATGTCCATCACCCCGAACGTCGGCGGTGTATCACGGTATCTTGCAAAGGTCCGCCTGCGTCCGGGATATATCGGCTTCAAGCTCTGGTACCGCGATGTGACGTCGCGCTCAGCAGCCGGACGGCACCTGTACCGCTTCACGCATGCGGTCAAATCATGGCTCAAGCGATTCCTGGTCGGTACTACGATGTTTGAAAATCTAGGCTTTACCTATCTTGGACCTGTTGACGGACACAGCGTAGATAAAATCGAATCCGTGCTTAAAACGGCTGTGGCACTGCGGGAACCGGTTCTGATCCATCTCATCACCAAAAAGGGGAAAGGCTATCTTCCGGCGGAAAAGACACCGGAGAACTATCATGGCATCGGTCGCTTCGATCCGGAAAGCGGGAAGCCGGATGGCGTTGCTTCCCCGTCTTTTTCCGATGTGTTCGGAGAAAAGCTTGCGGCACTTGCAAAAGCAGACCCGAAAATCTGCGCTGTCACTGCCGCCATGAGCCATGGGACAGGCTTGCATTCCTTTGCAGCAGCCTGTCCGGAGCGGTTCTTTGACGTCGGTATCGCAGAAGGGCATGCTGTCTGCATGGCCGCAGGGCTGGCCAAGCAGGGCATGACGCCTGTGGCAGCGATCTATTCCACGTTTCTCCAGCGCGCGTTCGACATGATGATGCAGGACGTGGCGATCTCCCAGCTGCATGTGATCCTGGCTGTTGACCGGGCAGGGCTTGTCGGTGAAGACGGCGAGACGCATCACGGTATGTTCGACGTCGGATATCTCCGCCAAATCCCCGGCATGAAAATCTTCTGCCCGGCCAGTTTTCTGGAGCTGCAGGAGGATCTGCAGACCGCGATCTACAGCTGTGCCGGACCGGTGGCCATCCGTTATCCACGCGGCAGAGAAGGCGCCTACCGTACGTCGGCAGCTACATCCGTGATCCGAGCGGGGAACGACTGCACGCTCGTCTGCTACGGAACGCTTGTCAATGCTGTCCTCCGTGCTGCGGAGGACCTGCACGCATACGGGATATCTGCTGAGATCATCAAGCTCAGGAGCATTGCGCCTCTGAAAATGGAACTGATTGCGCAGTCCGCGCAGAAGACTGGATATGTTTTCGTCTTTGAAGAAACGTCCGACCGTGGATGCCTTGCCGATGAGATCTTCTCTTCTATTGCGCAGCAGGGTTCTGCGGCTGTATGCAGGAAACGCAATCTCGGCGGAGGCTTTGTTCAGCACGGAAGCACCGCGCAGCTCCTGGCGCAGGCCGGGCTGGATGCGTCGTCCATAACCGCATTTGTTCGGGAGGTAGTGCAGCATGAAACATAAGGAAAGGCTGGATGTTTTTCTGGTTGAGCATGGCTTCATGGAATCCCGGAGCAAAGCTCAGGCCATGATCATGGCAGGCGAAGTCTATATTGGGGATCAGAAAGCGGAAAAGGCCGGACAAGAGCTCGACCTTGACGCCGTTCCGCAGATCGAGATCCGCGGCAGCACCTGCCCCTATGTCAGCCGCGGCGGGTTGAAGCTCGAAAAGGCGCTGCGCGACTTCGGCGTAGATCCGACCGGCTTCGTCTGCAGCGACTCCGGCGCATCGACCGGCGGCTTCACCGACTGTCTTCTGCAGCAGGGGGCAAAAAAAGTGTTTGCCATTGACGTCGGCTACGGCCAGCTTGCATGGAAGATTCGCAGCGATCCGCGCGTAGTCGTCATGGAGCGGACGAATATCCGCTATGTGACGCCGGAGCAGCTTGGGGAAAAGCTTGATCTTTCTGTTGTGGACGTCTCGTTCATTTCTCTTTCGATCGTGCTTCCCGTCATCCGGTCATTTCTCAAGGAGAACGGTCAGATCCTGTGTCTGATCAAGCCGCAGTTTGAAGCCGGAAAGGAAAAGGTCGGGAAGAAAGGCGTTGTCCGCGACCCGGCTGTCCATGAGGAGGTTCTGGAGCGCTTCTGTGCGCTTGTACGCGGTCTCGGGCTCACCATCCGCGGCTTGACGTTTTCGCCCGTCCGCGGGCCGGAGGGCAATATCGAGTTTCTTGCGCATCTGTCTATGCTGCCCGGACCGGACTGCTGCCCAAATATCCCCGCGCTCGTTGCGCAGGCACATCAATCGCTGTGAGGTATATACATGAAGATCGTCGTTTCGCCAAATCCTTATCGGGACAAGCAATTCAAAAATGCGCGCCATGCCTGCGCGCTGCTGAAAAAAAGCGGCGTTGACGTCGCGCTTTGCCTTCCGTTCGATGTGGACAAAAGCTTTGAGATCCCGCAGGATCTCGATTTCCGCGACATTGAAACAGAGATCCGCGATGCGGATATGCTCGTCTGCTTTGGCGGAGATGGAACCATCCTTCATTCTTCCAAGATTGCAACTGCACACCATATTCCGATCCTTGGCGTCAATATCGGCACAATGGGCTTCATTGCCGAGCTGGAAGCCGGGGAGATCGACCTGCTGAAAAAGCTTCCGCTTGGCGAATATACCGTTGAAGAGCGCAGCATGCTTGACATTACTGTGAAAAACGGAAATCAGACCCTGTTCCATGACACTGCGCTCAACGATGCAGTGATCACCAAGGGCGCGATCGCGCGCGTGGTACAGATGTCGATCCTGTGCGACGGCGTTGAAGCCACCAGCTACTCCGGCGACGGCGTCATCGTCTGCACGCCGACCGGCTCCACCGCGTACTCCATGTCGGCCGGCGGGCCGATCATTGAGCCCTCCGCAAAAAACATCCTGGTCACGCCTATCTGCGCCCACGCAATGCTTGCCAAAAGTATTGTGACCTCTCCGCGCCGTGTCATAACGGTCCGGATTGGAAAATCCGGGCGCCACAACGCGTTTTTGTCTGTCGACGGGGGCAAGTCCTTCCGCTTGAACGCCGGCGATGAGATCGTTGTGCGCTTCTCCGAAGACGTTACGAAGCTTGTTCATCTCAAGGAAACCAGTTTCTTCGAGATTCTCAACAGGAAATTCATTCGATAAGCTGAGGGAATGCCTATGAAATCCAAACGTCAGGAAAAGATTCTTGAACTTATTCTGGATCATCCGGTCCAGACGCAGGAGCAGCTGCTTTCCGAACTGGAGGAAAGTGGCTTCCACACCACGCAGGCGACGATTTCACGTGACATCAAGCAGCTGCGCATCATCAAGGAGCTCGGGCAGAACGGGACTTACTGCTACCGTGCAGCCAGCAGGACCGCGGAGCATACGTTTTCCAATAAACTCAACCTGATCTTCAAGCAATGTATCATCAGCGCCGACTACGCCCAGAACATGATCGTCATCAAGACGATGCCCGGACTTGCATCCGCAGCCTGCTCCGCGCTGGACAAGCTCTCCGCGCCGGATCTTCTGGGGACTTTGGCCGGAGACGACACATGCTTTGTCGTCATGCGTGACAGCCAGGCGGCCATGGATCTTTGCGTGGAGATCCGGGAGCAGATCGAACACTGAATCTGGAGGCAGTGCCATGCTGCACATCCTTCACATCGAGAATATTGCAGTCATTGAACAGGCCGAGATCGAGTTTGACCGCGGCTTCAATGTGCTGACCGGTGAAACAGGCGCCGGCAAATCGATCGTTATCGACGCCATTTCTGCGATCCTTGGCGAACGCACTTCACGCGACCTGATCCGGACTGGCGCGGCAAAAGCCTTTGTCAGCGCAATCTTTACCGGGATCCCGGAACTGGACTGGTTTTCCGAAAACCAGATCCCATACGACCCCGAGTCGCTCACTGTCCAGCGTGAGATCTGCGCGGACGGCCGGAATCTGTGCCGCGTGAACACACGGCCTGTCACGGTTTCCTCGCTGCGCAGTCTTGGTGTTTCACTTGTCAATATCCACGGCCAGAACGATTCCCAACAGCTTTTTGACGAAACTGTGCATCTGAGCTATCTGGATCTGTTTGCAGCGGACGGCGCGCTTCTGGATGATTACCAGGCGGTGTTCCGTAAGGTCAGCGATCTGGACCGGGAGATCAGCCGCCTCAGCATGGATGAGTCGGAGAAGCTCCGCCTTGTGGAGACCCTGCGCTATCAGATCAATGAGATCGAACGCGCGCAGCTCCAGCCGGACGAGGAGGACGTGCTCTCGGAGCGCAGAAAGGTACTTCAGAATGCCGAAAAGCTGACAGACGCCATCGAAAATGCCGTGTGCGCGCTCTATGGTGACGAATCTTCAGACGGAGCTTCTGCGCTGATCGCGCAGGCTGCGCATGCGCTTTCGCGTGTCGGTCGCTTCTCGGAAGACATGCAGACGCTTTCCCAGCGGATCACGGATCTCATGTATCAGGTCCAGGATGCCGCAGAGGAGCTCCAGACACAGAAAAACGCGCTGACATACTCCGCTGACGAGCTTGAGACGATTGAACAGCGGCTTGACACCATTTATAAGCTCAAACGCAAATATGGCCAATCCGTTCCGGAAATCCTGACCTTCCTGGACCGCGCAAGAGCGCAGCTCGACGACGTGGAGTTTGCCGGAGAGCGCCTTGAGCAGATGCAGAAGAAGCGCACAGCGCTTGAAAAGGATCTCCTTTCCGCCGGAATGCTGCTCCGCAGCGCCCGCAGCGAGGCTGCCATGCGCCTTCAAACGGCTGTGGAACAGGAGCTTTCACAGCTTGACATGCCGAAGATCCGCTTTGAATGTGAGTTTTCCGAACAGCCGCCTGCAGAAAACGGGCTGGATTCCGTTCGGTTTCTGATGTCCGCAAACGTCGGCGAGTCGCTCCGGCCCATGGCAAAGGTCGCCTCAGGCGGCGAACTCGCAAGAATCATGCTTGCCATGAAAAATGTGCTTGCCGATCAGGATGCAATTGGCACCATGATCTTTGATGAGGTCGACGCCGGTGTCAGCGGACGCGCGGCAGAAAAGGTCGCGTGTAAGTTATGGTCTGTTTCAAAGGGACGTCAGGTGCTTTGTGTCACGCATCTTCCGCAGATCGCAGCAATGGCCGATACACAGTTCACGGTGGAAAAGCGTGTAGAGAATGGACGTACCTATACGAGCGTTCTGCGCCTTGATCCGGAAGGACGACGCCGGGAGATTGCCCGCCTGACAGGCGGCAGCGTCCTCACGGAAACCATTCTGGCCGGTGCGGATGAGCTGCTGCGTGCAGCAAAGCACGACAAAGATTCTTTCTGTTGACAATTCGCCTGTTTTCGGTTATAATCACGCCGAACTCAGTCATATCGCCACAGCAATGATGGGAAGAAGTACTGTGACCCGCTCCCACGCAGAGAGCTTCCGTCCGGTGAAAGGAAGCGCGGAGCATCGCAGGAAATACATCCCGGAGCTGCCCTCTGAACGCACAGCCAGTAGGAGTGTGTCGGGTCCGCCCGTTATCGCGGCAGGGTGTGTCCGCACCCGTTGAGGCCGTCTTTGCGAGAAGGCGGCGGCCAGAGGTGGTACCGCGTCAATTCGCCCTCTGCTCCATCGGAGCGGAGGGCTTTTCGTACAAACAAGGAGGAACAAACATATGGGTATCTATGAAGAACTGAAGGCAAGAGGACTGATCGCGCAGGTCACAAATGAAGAAGAGATCCGCAGTATGGTCAACGCTGGCAAGGCAACTTTCTATATCGGCTTTGACTGCACTGCCGACAGTCTGACCGCAGGACATTTCATGGCACTGACGCTGATGAAGCGTCTGCAGGAAGCAGGAAACAAGCCGATCGCGCTGATTGGCGGAGGAACGACCATGATCGGCGACCCTTCCGGGCGCACGGACATGCGCAAAATGCTCACACGCGAGGACATCGACCACAACGCAGCCTGTTTCCGCCGTCAGATGGAGCGTTTTATCGAGTTTGGGCCAGGCAAAGCGCAGATGGTCAACAATGCGGACTGGCTGCTGAACCTCAACTATGTTGAGCTTCTGCGTGAAGTCGGCACATGCTTCTCTGTCAACAATATGCTCCGTGCGGAGTGCTATAAGCAGCGCATGGAAAAAGGCCTGAGCTTCTTTGAATTCAACTACATGATCATGCAGTCCTACGACTTCTACTATCTCTTCCAGCATTACGGCTGCAACATGCAGTTTGGCGGCGACGACCAGTGGTCCAACATGCTCGGCGGCACCGAACTGATCCGCCGCAAGCTCGGTCAGGACGCACACGCCATGACCATCACACTTCTGACCGATTCCAACGGCAAGAAGATGGGCAAGACAGCCGGCAATGCCGTCTGGCTCGATCCCAACAAGACAAGTCCGTTCGAATTCTACCAGTACTGGCGCAATGTTGACGATGCGGACGTCATGAAGTGCATCCGCATGCTGACCTTCCTGCC
>CADCOJ010000132.1 GCA_902803075.1 Oscillospiraceae bacterium
AAAGTCAGCGGTCATAAAGTCCGCGGTCTGCACGCTGCGCAGCGCCACGGCATAGTCGTAGCTGCGTCCGTCGCCCATCACGCCGACCGAGCGCATGGACGTCAGCACTGCGAAATACTGGCTGATGCCCTGCGACAGGCCGGCCTTGTCAATCTCGTCCCGGAAGATGAAGTCGGCGTCGCGGAGCGTGTCGAGCTTGTCCCGGGTGATCTCCCCAATGATGCGCACGGCAAGGCCCGGGCCGGGGAAGGGCTGGCGCATCACAAGGTATTCCGGCAGTCCGAGCTCACGGCCAAGCTGCCGTACCTCATCCTTGAAGAGCATGCGCAGCGGCTCGATGATCTCACGGAAATCCACATAGTCGGGCAGGCCGCCCACATTGTGGTGGCTCTTGATGACGGCGGACTTGCCGACGCCGGATTCAATGACGTCGGGATAAATGGTGCCCTGCACCAGATAATCCACACGCCCGATCCGTTTGGCTTCCACCTCAAAGACGCGGATGAATTCTTCCCCGATGACCCTGCGCTTGTGCTCCGGTTCAATGACGCCGGCCAGCCGGGAGAGGAAGCGTTCCTCGGCGTTGACGCGGACAAAGCGGATCGGCCATTTGGAAAAGGCCGCCTCCACCTCGTCGCCCTCGTTCTTGCGCATGAGACCGTGATCGACAAAGACGCAGGTGAGCTGGCTGCCGATCGCCTCGGCAACAAGGGCTGCGGCAACAGAGGAATCGACGCCGCCGGAGAGCGCAAGCAGCGCCTGTCCGCTGCCGACCTTTTCACGGATGGCGCGGACGGCGGTCTGGCGGTAGTCGGCCATGGTCCAGTCGCCGGTCGCGCCGCACACATCATACAGGAACGCGCGGAGGAACTCCGCGCCGTATGCGGTGTGCTGCACCTCGGGGTGGAACTGGACGCCATAGAGCTTCCGCTGCGCATCCGCCATTGCGGCGGTGGGGCAGACGGCCGTTTTTGCCGTGACGCGGAAGCCCTCCGGCACATGGGAGATATAGTCACCGTGGCTCATCCATGTGACGGATCGCTCCGGCGCGGCGGCAAAGAGCGCGCAGGAGGTGTCGAACTGCGTCTCGGTCTTGCCGTATTCCCGGGCGGTGGCCTCGGACGCGGCCGCAACGGTGCCGCCGAGCGTGAAGGCCATCAGCTGGCAGCCGTAACAGATGCCGAGCACCGGGATTCCGAGCGAAAAAACGGCGGGATCGATGCGCAGGGATTCGTCTTCATAGACGCTCTGCGGCCCGCCGGACAGGATCAGGCCGATCGGCGCGGCGGCGCGGATCTCCTCCGCAGAGATCGTGCAGGGCCGGACCTCGCAGTAGATATGCTGTTCACGCACGCGGCGCGCAATGAGCTGGCTGTACTGCGCGCCGAAGTCCAGGATCAGGACAGTCTGCATGCTTATGCCTCATCCGGCCGGAATTCGATGTTGCCCGGCTCCGCTTTTTCGATGATGGCAAGGGAATGAAGATTGATGCCGGCCTCGCGCAGGCGGTCGCCGCCGCCCTGGAAGCCCTTTTCAATGGCGCAGCCGATGCCGACCAGCTCCGCGCCCGCGGCGTAGACGATCTCGCACAGACCGCGCAGCGCTTCGCCGCGGGCCAGGAAGTCGTCCACCAGCAGCACGCGGTCGTTCGGGTGGATCCAGTCCTTGGAGACAAGCAGGGTGACCTTCTTCTTATAAGTATAGGAGAAGATCTCGCTCTGGTACAGGCCGCCTTCGATGTTGTCGCTCTTGGCCTTTTTGGCAAAGACCATGGGCTTGCCGTAGTGCAGCGCGCAGATCGCCGCAAGGGCGATGCCGCTGGCTTCGGCAGTGAGGATCAGATCGATTTTCGAGAAATCAAAATATTTGGAGAACTCCTCTGCAATACGGTCCATGAATGCGCAGTCGATCCGGTGGTTCAGGAAACCGTCGACCTTGATGATGTTGCCGGGCAGCACTCTGCCCTCAGAGACGATGCGATCCTTGAGCTCCTGCATAACAACCTCCATAAATAAAAAATCAGGCAGAAGCGCTGCTCCTGCCAATACCACACACCGTGCAGGCAGAGCCGTCTGCACGGACACAGTCCAATAGTTGCGGCTGAGGCGCCGCGGTAGAGACGTCCGGGCCATCCATCCGGACATATATTGGCAGCGTATGAACTTTGGTGCTGGACATTCGGGAATGGATTGATTATAATCGAAACCGTTGGAAATGTAAAGAGTCGAGGGGAATTTTGGAAGAATCATACAATCCGGAGGTCGCCTATGTCGGTCAAACTGGAACTTTACCGTGTATTTCAGGAGGTCGCCCGCATGGGCAACATCTCCGCGGCTGCGCAGAACCTCTATATTTCCCAGTCGGCAGTCAGCCAGTCGATCAAGCAGCTGGAGGAGCAGCTCCAGGTGCGCCTGTTTTCCCGGAGCACACGCGGCGTTGTGCTCACGAGCGAGGGCAAGCTCCTGCTGGACTACGTCTCGCACGGGCTTGGGCTGATCCGCAGCGGGGAGGAGAAGCTTGCGCAGTCCCGCCAGCTGATGACGGGCGAGCTCATCATCGGTGCAAGCGACACGGTCACGAAAACGTATCTGCTCTCGCGGCTGGAATCCTTCCACCGTGATTATCCCGCCATCCGCATCCGCATCCTCAACGGAACCAGCCGGATGGTGCTGGATTTCCTGCGGGCAGGGCAGGTGGACATCGCCTTTGCCAGCGAACCCGGCGACACCGATCTTTACAGCCTGCGCCACTGCGTCGATACGCATACGGTCTTTGTCGCCGCGCCGGACTATGACTGCTCGTTCGAGCATCCGTATTCCATGGAGGAGATCGCGCGCTTTCCGCTGATCCTGCTGGAGCGCAAGGCCAGCTCGCGGCTGTATATCGAGCAGTTCTTCCAGCAGCACGGCGTCGCCATCCATCCGGAGATCGAGCTTGGCTCGCACAATCTGCTGATCTCGCTCGCGCGCATCGGCCTTGGCGTGGCGTGCGTCACGGAGGAGTTTTCGCAGTCCGGGCTCGGAAGCGGCGTCATTCGTCCGCTCCGGTTGGATTTCGAGATCCCGGCGCGCGCGGTGTATATGTGCACGCTCCGGGATGTTGCGCCGACCTCCGCCGCCAAGCGGTTCATGGATTTCGTCTCCGAGAGCAACAAAATGGCGTATGATCCGGGCCATTCCTACCACTTCCCGGAGACCTGACCGGACAGAGAACACCGGAGCCGTCGGCATTCCGACAGCTCCGGTGATTTGTTTTTTTGACAGACATCCGCGCCCGGCGCCGCGCATCGGTCTGCTCACGCGGCGGCGCGGGCTGCGCGCCCGGCGCGGACGGCAAGGAACGCGAAGACCAGGCCGATCAGCCCGGACGACGCTCCGACAAGGAGCATCGTCTGCGTTCCGCCGGCGGTGATGATCGCGCCGGAGGCCAGGTTCCCGACGAGGCTTCCCATGGAATTTGTCAGTGTCGTTTTGAGCGACTGCCCCTGCACCCGGTCCTCCGGGGCGACGGTCTCATTTGCAAAATAGACGCTCGCAGGGGAATAGAGACCGTAGCCCAGCATCTGCAGCAACTGGACGAGCTGCAGCGCCGCCAGCGTGCGCGAGAAGTACTGGCAAAGGGGCATGGCCATCATGAAAAAGACGGAGATCAGCAGGATCCTGTCACAGCGCATCCGGCGGTAAAGCTGCTGGAACAGGAAGGCGGAGGGAAGCTCGGAGGCTGCCATCAGAAAGACCGCCACGCCCAGATCGCCGTTGTCGCCGCCGCGAGCCTGCACCTGCATCACCAGGAAGCTTGACAGCGGCATGACCGCCATCATACCGAAGAAGCCGCCTGCCAGCATCAGCGCGAACGGCTTGTTCGTCCGCAGCAGATGAAGCGCGGAGTGCGTCACATCCACGCCGGCAGGCCTGTTCGGAAGCGCGGAGCGCGGGAAGGTCGGATAGGCCAGCGCGCACGCCGCCATCAGCAGCTGCAGCACGCAGTGCGCGACCAGCACCACGCCGACGCCGTACCGCCGCGCAAGGAAACCCGCCAGAATGCCGGTCAGCGCGTAAGCCAGCGAGCCAAGGCCCCGGCCGAGGCTGTAAGGAACGTCCATCCCTGTGTTGACGTACTGCATGACCATCGCGTCGATGAGGGGATAGGAGTTGGTCTCAAGCGTGCCGAAAAGGAAAAACAGCAGCGCCGTCACCCAGAACCCGGGGCGGGTGAAATACAGGACGGCATTCAGAGCAATGGCCGGGAGCATCATGCCGGCAAACAGGGCCTTGAGCGGGAACGCCGGATGGCGGTCCGCCCAGCGGCAGATGGCCGGCTGCGTGAGGATGCTTGCAGCATAGCTCACGGAGACAAAGATTCCGGCCTGCGCCGGAGAGAAGCCGCGGCTGAGCATCAGCGAGGTCTGGTAGCCGCAGAACGGCCCGAGCATGCCCCAGAAGACGATCTGCATCAGGCAATAGCTGATCGTAACACGTTTTTTTGACGCCATGTGATTCTCCATTGCTTCAGTGTTCCGCAGATGCACTGCGGACGGATGGGATCTCAAGCAGCTCAAAGCGATACCGCTGCGTGCAGCCGGGATATTTCACGCGGTCGACCTCGCTCAGAAATTCCGCAAGCGGCCGGACCCAGAGGCTCCCGTCGCCGTAAAGCTTGCGGTAGACGACATATTCCGCGCCGTCCTCAGCGTTCCGTGCGACGGCCTCCGCAAGATAGCGGTCGCCCTTGAAATGCCGGTAGACACGGCCGAGCTGCAGCTCGCGCATGCAAACGCCCCCTCCGATTTTGTATTCCTTATTATATTTCCGCAGCGCAGGAAACACAAGGGAGGAATTCCACGATTTTCACAGTCCCTGTGATGCGCCGGATTGTGGAAATGACAGACAGGCGCCGTCCTCCTCTGCATAGATCCAGCGGTCGAAGCGTTCGGCAAGGAACGCACGGATCTCGTCGCGGACCGCGGCGTCCAGCGAACTGATCCGCTGCGCGCCCCCGCGCATGCAGACAAGCGGGTCGATCCAACGCTTTTTCGCGGCAATGCGGACACAGTAGCCGTCGACCGGCTCTGCAGACGCGCGGACGGAACGGATCCGGCGAAAGGCCGCCCAGCAGGGAGAAAGCAGCGCGTCGCTCTCGAGCGCACGGATCACGGACGGTTCGTCCGTCCAGAGCATCGGCTGCGTCAGCGTCCCGCGTTTGAGGGCGAGACGGACGAGGTCGGCCAGATACTGCATGAGGAACCGGTCCTCGTCGGAGACGAACCAACGTGCGTTGCGCAGCGCGATACGCGTGAACTGCGCGGCGGCCTCGCACGAGCAGAACGCAAGCTCCGGCAGATCCGATTCGTTTGTCGTTACAGCCAGGTCGCCGTAGAGCGCGCGGATTGCCTCCAGCGGTTCGCGCTGCACAAGATATGCGTTGCCCAGCGTGTATTCCAGCCGGTCTGCGGAAAGGCGCGGCGTGTCGTTGTCCGCGATGGGGTAACGGTGGTAGTCTTCCACATCTTCAGGCCGGACGGCGTCGCGCTGCAGGAGCGCGCCGATGGAGCTGCCCAGCAGGATCTCACGGATGCCCTGCTCGGTGGATTCCTGACGCATGTGGTCGCCGCGCATGAAATCGATCACATGCGCAAAGCACGGCGTTGCGATGTCATGGAACAGGGCGGCGAGAGTCTGCGCGGGGCTTGCGGTGAACCGCCAGACGATCCGGGCCGTGCCGATGCTGTGGGTCAGGCGGGAGTAGTCTCCGCGCACCTGCCGGAAAACGTCCAGCGCGGAGTATTCGCAGCCGCAGTGCATCCCGACAGATGCGAGCCGCTGCATGGCCGGCTGCGCACAGTAGCGCGCAAGAAAATCGGGATCCCGGGCGCAGTAGATCTGCGTGTACATGAGCGGCCCTCCTTTGGAATGTTCCGTATGCATGATAGGCAATCGGCGCAAAAAAGTCAACTGCGGGAAAAAACCTTGATTTTTGCGCAAAAAGCTCTTGATTTTTCCATTCTTTCATGGTAAAATTTCTTGGTCTTTGAAATAGGACGGTCCTCTGCAGCAGCCGGCGCAGTGCGCAGCGGCATTTCCTTGCTGGCATGAACGTCCGAGTATGAAGGAGGAGACACCATGGATCTCATGAAGGCTCTGACCAGCCACTACATGAAGCAGGAACTGCCCGAGATCAGCATCGGCGATACGGTCCGCGTTCATGTCAAAATCAAGGAAGGTTCCCGCGAGAGAATTCAGATTTTCGAAGGAACTGTCATCGCCAGAAAGCATGGCGGCATCGAGGAAAGCATCACTGTCCGCCGCATCTCCTACGGCGTCGGCTGCGAGAAGGTTTTCCCGCTGCATGCGCCCAACGTTGTGAACGTTGAGGTCGTCCGTCACGGCAAGGTCCGCAGAGCAAAGCTGTATTACCTGCGTGATCGTCTCGGCAAGGCCGCAAAGGTCAAGGAAAAAGTCTGATCCGAAAAAAGAGAAGCGCTTTGGAGGCATTCACTTAACGATCGTTTGAACAAACCGTTTTAAGTGACGTCTTCAAGCGGGGACCACGACAAGAAAGACCACATCTTTGGAGTTAAATCCTTGGATGTGGTCTTTTTTTATTGCTTTGAGAGATCAGAGCCGCATGTACCAAAGAACTGCCCGGGGAAAGCTTTTCGCTTATTGAGAAAGGTCTGGTTCTTCTGTGCCCGACTGCCGCCTCCGAAGCGTGATACAGCAGGCGCCGTTCCAGCAGGGCGTCGTCCGCATCGCTGATCCCGCCCTGTGGCATTCTGCGGCGCCAGCGAGGCGTCCAGCGTATAACCTATGTTCTATCCGTTGGCGATACTGTCAGCGCGGATCACATTAGACGGTGATGGAATAAGGTGGAAATATGACCCGGGAAACACGGAAAGCTGCACAAAACCAAAGGGCAGGGACAAGGCAAGCTGCACAACGCGACAAAAAATGACGGACAGCACCAATTTTTGAAGGTTGTAAATGCTTCGGCTGTCTGATAGCGTAAAATCAGAAAGTCGCCGCTTTGGCGGATGATTAGGAGGAAGCAGATATGGACAGCATTCGAGTTGGCGTATTCGGCGCATGGCGCGGCCTTGCTTATATTCGTGTGATTCACACGATGGAAGACGCGGAGGTCACGGCCATCCTTGAAAAGGATCCGGAGAAGTGCGAAAAAGCGCGCGCGTATTGCGGACCGGACGTCAAGCTCTGCAAGGATTTTGATGAGCTTCTTGCCAGCGGGATCCAGGCAGTCATTCTGGCGAATTATTTTCCGGAGCACGCCGCGTATGCGATCCGCGCAATGAAGGCCGGGGTCGATGTGTTCAGCGAGTGTCTGCCGGCTGTAACGATGCGTGAATGCGTCGAGCTTGTGGAAACGGCAGAAAAGACAGGACGGATCTACGCGCTGGCAGAGAACTGCGTGTATTTCCGTGCGGCACAGGAGATCGAACGCGTCTACCGGTCCGGGATCCTGGGGAAGGTGGTCTACGCGGAAGGCGAATATACACACCCGATGAGCGTAGAACAGACGGAATACTATTCCCCGGAGAGCAGGCACTGGAGAAAATACCTGCCGATGACCTACTATCTTACTCATTCCATGGCGCCTCTGATGGCAGCAACGGATCTGATGCCGCGTAAGGTGATCGGGAAGGTCGCCGCCGGGTGGGAGTATGCCCGGGAACGGAATATGCAGAACGCAGACGGAGCAGGGATCCTGCTTGTTGAGATGGAGGGCGGAGCGTTGTTCCGAATCTCCGGCTGTTCACATTTTGGACGGTACGGACTGTGGTACCGAATCGGCTGCGACAAGGGAGAGATCGAGAACCTGCGCGGCTCCAACGATGAGGTGCGCGTTGCTGTCAGCGACTGGAATCTGACGGACAATATGGCGTCCGGCGTTACGGTCTATGCGCCCCGTCCGGATGAACTTGCAGAAAAGGCAAAGGCGTTTTCACACGGCGGCGCGGACTATCGTGTCACGCATGCCTTCATTCAGGACCTCCGGAACGGCAGAAAGCCGTATATGGATGTCTACCGTTCCGCAGCGCTGTCTGCAACGGCGATCCTTGGATGGAGAAGCGTGCTGGAAGGCAGCAGACAGATCGAGATTCCGGATTTCCGGGATCCCGCGGCAAGGGAAAAATACCGGACGGATGAACGCTCGCCGTTCTGGTCCGGGGATACGCCGCCGGATCTGCCCTGCAGCATCCATTCCGGCGTGCAAAGCACGGAATAAACCCTTCAGCCGGGCTGGGAGGAGCAACAAAACATGAAAAAGCGTTCAAATGAGAAAAACCGCCTCCAATCTGTGCATGGCCTTGCGTTTCACGGAAGAATGATGCGCAAATCCGCGCCGTACTGGCTTATGCTGGTCATCCCGCTGGCGTTTTTCATCCTGTTCAAGTATTGGCCGATGTTCGGCATCCTGATCGCGTTCCAGAATTATAAGATCGGCTCTCCGTTCTGGGGCGCGGGAACAAAATGGGTCCAGCTCAAATGGTTCGTGAAATTCATGAGCAATCCGTATTTCGGGCGCTATGTCCGCAACACGCTGATCCTGAGCCTGCGCGACATGCTGATCACTTTCCCGGCCAGCATCATCTTCGCGCTTCTGCTCAATGAGATCCGCAGCAGGCGATTCCGGAAGCTGACGGCCAATATCAGCCTTCTTCCGCACTTTATTTCGACAGTCGTGATCGTCAGCATGATGATGACGCTGTTCTCTGTGGACGGCGGCGTGATCAACACGCTGATCCGGAAACTCGGCGGGAACGAGATCAACTTCATGGGCAATGCAAGTTGGTTCCGAACGATGTATACAGGCTCCGATATCTGGCAGAATATGGGCTTCAGCGCCGTGGTGTTCACCGCGGCCATTGCCGGGATCGACCCGACGCTTTATGAGGCGGCGGCCATCGACGGCAGCACGCGCTGGAAAAATGTGTTCCGGATCACGCTGCCGTGTATCCTTCCGACGATCATCATCATGTGGCTGCTGAAGATCGGCAGCGTTATGACGGTCAGCTATGAGAAGATCATCCTGATGTACAGCCCTGCGACTTTTGAGACGGCGGATGTGCTATCGACCTATTCCTATCGTGTGGGCATCAACGAGCAGCAGTACAGCCTTTCAACGGCGATCAGCCTGTTCAATTCCTTCTGCAATGTGCTGCTCATTGTTTTTGCAAACAAGCTGACAAGACGTGTCTCCGAGACGTCGCTCTGGTGAGGTAAGAACATGATCTACAAAAAGTCTGCCGGAGACCGGCTGTTTGACACGGTGGTGTATGTTCTTTCGATCATTGTCATCATTGTGACGCTTTATCCGCTGATCTATACGTTCAGCATGACCATCAGCGACCCGATCCAGGCGGCCCGCGGCAACGTTTTGCTGCTGCCGAAGGGCTTCAGCCTGACGGCTCTGCGGACCGTCCTGAACGACAAGAGTATTTTCCGCTACTACGGCAATACGATCTGGTTCACGGTCGTCGGCACCGTGCTCGGTATATTCGTGACGTGCCTGGCCGCATATCCGCTCTCCCGCCGGGAGTTTTACTACCGGGCGCATGTCACGCGGTTCATCATGGTGACCATGTTCTTTTCCGGCGGCATGATCCCGACCTTCATCGTGGTCACGCGCTTCCTGCACCTTTATAACTCGCGCTGGTCCGTGGTCCTCTCGTCGCTGACAACGGCGTGGTATATTATGGTCGCAAGGTCGTTCTTTGCCTCCATCCCGGATGAGATCGTCGAGAGCGCGCGCATCGACGGCGCGTCGGAATTCCGCACGTTCCTGCAGATCATGATGCCGGTCTCCAAGCCGATCCTTGCGGTGCTGGCGCTGTATTTTGCCGTTGCGCACTGGAATTCCTATTTCAGCGCCATGCTGTATATCTCGGACAAGAATCTCCAGCCGCTGGCGCTTTATATCCGGTCCGTCGTCCTGCAGAATTCCATGGCGAATTTTGCCGATACGAGCGCCCGGATCACCGCGGCGCAGATCCTGTCCAACCTGCAGATCAAATATGCCGTCATTGTGATCTCGGTGCTGCCGATGATGTGCGTCTATCCGTTCATCAGCGGCAACCTGGAAAAGGGTCTCATGATCGGCTCTATCAAGGGGTAACTCGTGCCGCTGCACGGTTATACTATACTTCATTACAGAAAGGACGAGAAACATGAAAAAGTATGCAGCATTGCTTCTCTGCATGGTTCTGATCGTTTCGCTTTTGGCCGGCTGTAAGAGCGGGGAAACCGAACAGCAGACCGAACAGCAGACGCAGCAGCAGACAGAACAACAGCAGACAGAACAGCAGCAGACAGAACAGCAGACGGAGCAGCAGCCCCAGGTATCCTGGCAGGAGGCGCATCCGACCTGGCTCTGCGAGGACAAGACAACACTGAGCGTTTTCACCTATGACGGCGTCAACGCGAACTATCTCCCGCCTTCGAACGACCTTGCGTTCTGGAAGTGGCTGGAGGATTACACGAATGTCCACATCGAATGGGAGGTCGCTCCCTATGAGTCCTACCGCGACGTGATCACCTCGAAGATCGGCGGCGGCGGGGATCTGGCGGACATCATCATGCTCCGTTTCCCGGCGGTCAAGAATGACGCCGGCGAGAACGGCCTGCTTCTGGATCTGAGCGAGTACTGGGATACCTGCTTCACGAATACCAAGGCGTATTTTGAAGACCTCGGCATCCTCTACAAGGAAAGCCTTTCCACGCCGGACGGGAGCCTGTATGCTACGGCGACCTTTGCCCATCCCGCGGACAACCACCTCATGCTGATCTACAACACGAACTGGATGAAGGAGCTCGGCGCCGAGATCCCGTCCACGCTCGATGAGTTCACGGATCTGCTCTATAAGATGAAGGAAGCCGGCGATCTGAACGGGAACGGAAAGGACGACGAGATCATCCTCACCTCCGCAAACGTCACGCAGATCGACTCCGTGCTTGGAAATGCGTTCAACCTGCAGACGTATCTGAACAGAACGAAGTGCCAGGCGGGCGAAGACGGCGTGGTCTATAACGAGTATACCACGGACAACATGAAGGCTTATCTTCAGTACCTGAACAAGCTCTATACCGACGGCATCCTCGATCATGAGATCACCACGATGAACTATGACATCCTGGCGGAGAAGTGCGCCACAGACCGCGTGGGCGTGTACATCTGCTATGGCACGTTCGCCGTGGACTACGGTCAGCTGACGCCTGCCGGCGTCGATGATCCGACCGGCGAGTATTACACGCTGGGCCTGCCGCTGGGCTCGGAGTACAACAACTTCGATCCGTTCTATGTGCTTGACTCCGGTTTCTCCATGCACACCGGCGTCAACGCGAACTGCGCAAATCCTGAGATCGCCTGCAGATGGCTCGACGTGCTCTACGCCGATCCCACCGTGCTGGAGGTCCGCTGCCTTGGTTGGGAGGGCGAGACCTTCACCCGGAACGCCGACGGCAGCGTCACCCTGATCCCGTTTGCGGACGGACAGGTCTGGCAGCCGGAGAACTTCGGCGGCGGCCAGATTTCGCTTCCGTACATCCAGACCTCGGATATTCTGAACCTTCCGTACACGGATGAACCGTGGTACCTGGAGCAGGCGGAATGGGTCGTGGAGAACTGCAAGTTCATCCCGGCGTCGATCCCGCCCGTGTCCACCTACACCGAGGAGGAGAATGAGATCCGCTCGCTGTATGAGACCGATCTGGTTTCCGGTTACCTGGAGTACCGCGACAAGTTCATCATGGGCGAATATGACGTGGACGAGAAATGGGACGAGTATTCCAACACGCTCACGCAGCTTGGACTGGAAGAAGTCGTTGCAATGTATCAGTCCATCTATGACAGAACGCGATAAATGTGCTATACTGAGATGGGGCAGGTTTTGCCTGCCCCATTTTCTTGCGAACGCAGGGAGTAGCATATGATGAAAAAAAGCCTGACAAGCATATCCAGACGTCTCTCATTTTTCAAGAGACTGGTTCTCACGAGCCTGATCCCGAGCTTGTGTGCGATTGTCATGCTCTTTTTGGGGTTTTATCCGTTCAGCCTTGCTGTCGCGGATAAAAATGACAGCGCAAACGAGCAGACCCGCTCGGAGCGCATCGCCGAGGAGCTGCGGCGGCTGGAGCTGGCCGGCGCCGACGCGGCCGACGCGGTGGAGAAATCGGAATGGCTCCATCCGCTGTATTTTGATCACTGCCTGCACAGCAGTGACGTCAGTGCGCAGACGATCCGCGACATCAGCAGCGATCTGCGCACGCTTGTTTTGAAGGAGGAGCGGCTGCTTTCGGTCTCCTTCCAGTTTTACGGACAGGAGAACGAGCTGTTTTCCAGCGAGGGCATCTATTTTGACCTTGCGCTGCACCGCGCAATGACGGATGATCTGAAATTCCGGTTCTTCCCGGCTTCGGAAAACCGGAAGGGCCTGTTCACGGTTTTCCAGGCGGATGAACCGGTGCTGATCTACTGCACACCGGTCCGCGATATCCCGGAGGGACGGGCCAAGGCGGATGTCAACGCCGTGCTTTCGACCGGACGGCTTGCGTCGCTGCTGGAGCAGGAGGGCGTCCTGCGCCTGAACCTGTACGACGCAGACGGAACCCAGGTTCTGCGGATCGGAGACGAGAACGCCTCCGGCGCGGATGTGTCCGGAGCGCTGCGTCCGGGTGCATATACCTATGTCTATACGGTCCCGCGCAGTCTGCACAGCAGAAACCGGCGCCTGGTCACAGCGATCATGCTCCCCGCGATCCTGCTTGTGACAGCTGTTGCGGTTTTGCTTTCCTACCTGTTCTCCAATGAAAACCTCAGGCCGGTCTCCACCGTCGTTCAGGCGCTGCGCGGCACGGCCAAGGTGGACCCGAAGCGCATCAGCGCCGCATCTCTGGAGGATCTGGTTGATACCATGCTTGCGCGAAAGCAGGAGACGGAGCGGAAGATCGAGCGCTTCCGGCCGCTGGCCCAGCAGAACCTGCTTGGCGGGATCCTGAGCGGCGAGGCGTTCCTGCGCAGCTCCGGCCGCCGGGCGGAAGAATTCGACCTGACCTTCGCAGGGAACCGATTCGCAGTTCTTGCGCTGGAGTATGACGATCAGGAGATCGGGCTGATGCCGGAGGAGCCGGTCAGTCTGCCTGTCTATGCGCTGGACGGCGTCGGGACGGCGATGGCAGAGAAGCGCATGTTCGTCTATGTTTACCGGGATTATTCCGGCAGACGGCTGATCCTTGTCAACTATTATGAGCCGGAGCAGCTTGAGGCGTTTACCGCGGAGCTGAAAAACGGCCTTGAGGCCAGATCCGGCAGGCAGATGGGGCGAAACGGGCTCCGGTGCGGCGTTGGCAGTGAGGTCGGCACGCTGGAGGAAGTCTATCGCTCTTCGGAGCAGGCGTCCACGGCGCTGAGCTATGCGGTTTTGAACCAGATCCCGGGGTTCGTGCACTGGAATGAGATCGCAGACCTGATCTCCAGCGGATACAGCTACACCTTTTCGGATGAAATGCTGCTCTCTTCCACCGTTATCGCGGGGGACAGAGAGAGCAGCATGGAGATCGTGCGCAGGATCGTGAATCAGAATATCCAGGCAGCGGAAGCCGATCCGCGCGTGCTGCGCAGGCTCTATTACGACATCCGCTCCACAGTAAGCAGGAGCCGCCAGAAAAAGGGCCTGCAGATGGAAGCGCAGGATCAAACATCCGGAGCGCCGAAGGAT
The DNA here is from genome assembly GCA_902803075.1 of Oscillospiraceae bacterium. Classification (GTDB taxonomy): domain Bacteria; phylum Bacillota; class Clostridia; order Oscillospirales; family Oscillospiraceae; genus CAG-170. The sequence continues at coordinate 13,730 of CADCOJ010000132.1, forward strand.
TTCCGGGAGCTCATCGACCGTATCGACAACCAGATCGGGGAGATCTGCAGCATGATCGCCGCAAGCTGCTCCTATGCCGCATCCAGAAAGGACGCGGAGATCTTTGATTACATCGACCGGAATCTTTTCAATTATGAGCTCTCGCTCACGAGCACGGCCGAACGCTTCGGCGTGTCGGATACGTATGTGTCCAAGCTGTTCAAAAACCAGCGGGCGATCAATTATAACGACTATGTGAACGGGAAACGCATCGAAAAGGCTGTCGAGATTCTTTCAAAGGAGCACCCGCCGATCAGTACGGTGTACAGGCGCGTCGGCTACATCAGCGATTCCACGTTCCGCCGTAATTTTATCAAATATACCAGAAAAAATCCCAGCGACCTTTCCTGATCCGGTCTGCCGTCGTACGGCATTCGGGGAGGAGATCCGACGAGACGCTCGGGACAGATGAAAAAGGAGGTTGGCCGGCATGGTGTTCATGGACCGTGCACGCGGAGCATTCTATCTGGAAAACGAGAAAATGACCTATGCGTTTGCCGTCCGCGCGCCGGAGCTCACGGAGCATCTCTGGTTTGGAGCGCGGACGGGACACGACCTGCCCTGCGGGCAGCAGATAACCAGCGGGGAAGCGCACGCGGTGCAGTATCCTGTCCCGGATGGAGGTTATGTCAACCGAGATCAGATCCCGCAGGAATTCCACCAGTCTTATGCAGGTGATTTCGGCGAGCCTTCGCTGCTGATCGAGCGGGCAGACGGCGTCCGGCGCATGGATTTCTGCTACGAAGGTTATGAGCTTCCGGAGCAGAAGCCGGAGCTTCCCGGCATGCCGCAGGTGCGGGCGGATGAGAACGGCAGGACGCTGCTGGTACACTACAGTGCCGGCGGCATCCGCATGACGCAGCACTATACCGTCTACGATGACTGCAGCGCGGTCGTGCGTTCGGTGACGCTGGAGAACCGGACGTCGGAACCTGTCATTCTCCGGCGGTGCGCCAGTTTTGCGTTTTCGCTCCTGCCGCAGGAATTCCGGGATATGCCCGCAGGAAGAAGCGAGTGGCAGGCGGTGTATCTTGCGGGCGGCTCCGGTTCTGAGGGCAATGTGCAGCGCGGGGATCTCGACCGCGGGACGTTCAGCATCGGCTCGCGGCGCGGCGTTTCCTCGGCGTCGCTCAATCCGTTCCTTGCCGTCGTGACGCCGCAGACGACCGAGACGTCCGGTCCCGCCTATGGTGTGAACCTTGTCTGGTCCGGGTCCTTCACGATCCGGGCGGAAATCACGGCAAACCGGAACCTGCGCCTGTCCGGCGGCCTGGACGATACGGACTTCGCATGGCGTCTCGGCCCGGGAGAGACGTTCCGGTCGCCGGAGGCGGTCTTGACCTACAGCGAAGAAGGGCTGTCCGGTATGAGCCGGGAGTTCCATACGCTCTACCGCCGGCACCTGATCCCGCGCCAGTTCGTGTTCCGGCCGCGGCCGGTCGTCATCAATCACTGGGAAGCCACCAGGTTCCGTTTTACCGGGGAGCAGCTGCGCCGCGTCATCGATGCAGCCGCGGAGGTCCCGGGCATAGATGCGTTTATCCTTGACGACGGCTGGTTCGGCGCCCGCGAAGACAGCACGAGCAGTCTTGGGGACTGGGTCGTCAACGAGGAAAAACTCGGCGGCTCCCTGCAGGAGCTGTCGGACTATGTTCATGCGCGCGGCATGCAGTTCGGCCTCTGGTTTGAGCCTGAGATGATCAGCAAGGACAGCGCTCTGTACCGCGCACATCCGGACTGGGTGATCCGCACGCCGGATGCGGAGCCGCTGACCGGCAGAGACCAGCTTGTGCTGGATCTGGCAAACCCGGCTGTAGTGGATTCTTTGGCGGAGTCTGTTCAGGCGATCCTGCGTGAAACACGCATCGAGATCGTCAAATGGGACTGCAACCGGGATCTGTCCGAGGGCTTTTCGCCGTATCTTCCGCCGGATCGTCAGGCGGAGCAGAGCGTGCGGCAGACGCTGGGCTTCTATGCACTGTGCGAAAAGCTGGTGCGCGGGAACCCGGAGATCCTGTTTGAAGGCTGCGCCTCCGGCGGCAGCCGGTTCGATGCAGGAATGCTGTACTATTTCCCGCAGATCTGGACCAGCGACCAGACCGATGCGCCGGCCCGTACGTTTATCCAGTACGGCATGTCGATGTGTTATCCGCTTTCCGCACAGTCGTGCCACGTGACAAGCTCGCCAAACCGCCGGGCCGCGCACCGGACGCCGCTTGCGGCGCGCGCGGACATCGCAATGCTCGGTGCCTTCGGCTATGAGCTGGATCTTTCCGCCATGGAACCGGAGGCGCGCGCGGAGCTTCCGAAGCAGATCGGCGCCTATCGCACGGATGTGCAGCTCATACTCAAAGGAGACCTGTACCGGCTGGCTTCTCCCGCGGAGGGCAACTATTTTGCCTTTGAGCTGGTCCGGCCGGATCGCACAGAGGCAAAGATCACGGTTATGCGGGAGCTTGAACTGTTCAACCGGACCCGGCTGCGCCTGTGCCCACAGGGACTGGAGCCGGATGCATGCTACCGCTGCCCGGAGCTTGACCTGCGCATGCAGGGGCGCAGCTGGATGCATGTCGGGTTTTTGCCGCGCTTTACGCCCGGAGATTTTCAGACTGCTGTCTATCATTTTGTAAAGGAATAGGGAGATACTATGGAAAAACTGACATTTGCCATCGCAGGCATGGGAAACCGCGGGATCCGATATGCGCAGAAGCAGATGGAACACCCGGACGATATGCAGGTCACAGCCATTGCCGATCCCCGTCCGCAGCAGCTGGAATCGTCAAACCGCTTTCTGAAGCTGCCGAACGAACGTCTTTTTCCAAGCGTTGAGGCCATGCTTGCCGGACCCAAGCTTGCCGATGTGATGATCATTGCCACCCAGGACGCGCAGCACCGTGCGCATGCAATCGCAGCGATGGAGCGCGGCTACGATCTGATTCTTGAAAAGCCGATCGCAAACACGATGGAGGACTGCATTTCCATCGCACAGACGGCACAGAGGCTCGGAAGGCGTGTTTTGGTTTGCCATGTGCTGCGCTACACACCGTTCTACCGCAGGATCAAAAACCTGCTTCAGCAAGGAAGGATCGGGAAAGTGGAGAGCATTGAAGCCATGGAGGCAGTCGGATATTACCACTTTGCCCACTCCTTCGTGCGGGGAAACTGGCACAAAGCTGCCGATTCCTCGCCGATGATCCTTGCAAAATGCTGCCATGACCTGGACCTGATGCTTTGGCTGACAGACCGTCACTGCCAACGCGTTTCCTCGTTCGGCTCCCTGGATTACTTCCGCGCGGAAAATTGCCCTGCGGATGCGGCGGAGCGCTGCCTTGACTGTACCGTTCCGGACTGCCCGTTCCATGCGCCGCGTTTTTATGAATCCAGGATTCCCGGATGGCCGGCAAA
>CADCOJ010000133.1 GCA_902803075.1 Oscillospiraceae bacterium
CCGGAGCCCTGAATGGTAAGTCCGTCCGAGGTTTCCTGCACATGTCCGCCAAGCGAACGGATCAGCCGGGCGGTGGTTTTGAGCCTGTCTGTTTCTTTCAGCCGGAGCCGTTCGGCGTGTACGATCTGTGTCTGCCCGCTGGCACATGCGGCAAGAACTGCAACCGGCGGAATACAGTCCGGGATCTGCGCGGCATCAATGGTACAGCCGTGCAGCCTGTTTTTCCTGACCGATACACTCGAGGTGTCCCAACGGACGTCTGCGCCGAGGGCGCGCAGAACATCCAGGATCATGCGGTCGGCCTGCAAGGAATCCGGCCGCAGGCCATCCACACAGATTCCGTTCGGACTGAGTGCGCCCATGCACAGGAAGGCAGATGCGCCGGACCAGTCGCCCTCAACAGTAAGCTGCTTCGGAAGGATACCGCGCTGCGGGCCGGGGATTGAATAAGACTGTCCCTGCCGATGGATCCGGATGCCGGAGTGCGCAAGCGCGTCTTCCGTCATGGCGATATACTGCGCGGACTGGATTTCATCCGTGACTGTCAGCGTGCTGCCCGAGGAAAGAAGCGGCAATGCGAACAAAAGACCGGAGATGAACTGCGAGGAGACGTTTCCTGCGATGGAATAAAGACCGGGCTGGAGTGTCCCACAGACCAGGAGCATATCCCCAGACCGATTCAAGTGCATGCCGTGTTCCTCCAGAAGCTCCTGCAGTGGAGTGAGGGGACGCTCCGGGAGTCTGCCGTGCATGCGGATCTGTGCACGAACGCCAAGCGCCCCAAGCACAGGGAGCAGAAACCGGAGCGTGGATCCGCTTTCTCCCACATCCAGACAGACATCATGTTGCAGTGTTTTGATGGGTTCGACGCTCAGCGAATTGCCGCTCTGAACGAACCCTGCCCCGAGCGCTTGCAGGCAGCGGATGGTGGCATCAATGTCGTCGTTCCGCGCGTCAAGATGCAGCAGACATGCACGCGTGGAGAGCGCAGCGCAGAGCAGGAGCCGATGTGCCTGTGACTTTGAAGGAGGAGCATGGACATGGCCCGTTCGGGGGCCGCCTGGCAGCGTTTGCTTCATCGGGCACCTCCGTCCTGTATCCACGCGGAAAGCTCAGCCATGGGGACGTCGCGGACCTCACAGCGGCCGATGCAGACCGGAACGATCAGACTGACAGAGCGTCCAGTTGCTTTTTTGTCATGTTCTGCCGCCTGCATCAACTCTTGAGCTGAAAACATACATTCAGTCGGCAGCTCGTGCGCATGCAGCAGGGCAAGGAGCTTGCTGCATGCGTCTGCGGGACAGATCCCCCTCAGGACGGCCGCCCGGGTGACCATGGCCATGCCGATGGAAACGGCTTGCCCGTGCGGGATGGAATAACCGCTGCATAACTCCACAGCGTGTCCGAATGTGTGGCCATAGTTGAGAAGACGCCGCATCCCGCGGTCAAATTCATCCGCTGCAACTATGTCGCGCTTCATCGTGACACAGACCTCAATGACATGATCGACCTGATGCTGAACAGAAGTTTGCTCCAGATCGTGGAAGAAGTCCGCGTTGCCGAGCATGGCGTATTTGATGACCTCTGCGCATCCAGCGGAAAACTCCGCCGCGGGGAGTGTGCGGAGGCAATCCGGGTCGCAGAGAACAAGAACCGGCTGATAAAAAGCACCGGCAAGGTTTTTACCGGCAGGCAGATCAACAGCCGTCTTGCCTCCGACCGAGGAGTCGACCATGGAAAGAAGTGTTGTCGGCACCTGGACAAATCGCACGCCGCGCAGGTATGTTGCGGCTGCAAATCCGGCAAGGTCACCGATCACGCCGCCGCCAAGGGCAAGGACGGTATCGTTCCGTGTCAGGCGGGAAGCGGCAAGCACGCCAAGGAGGTTAACATAATTTTCAATGGTTTTGGATTGTTCTCCATGCGGAAAGATGTGATGACAGACGTTCCAGCCTGCAGCAATCAAATCGCCCTCCAGCCCGACGCCATAGAGCGGCCAGACAGTGTCGTCAGAGACGATCATAATGCGCGCACCGGCGCACACGGATGACAGGTGCTCTGCTGCATGGGCAAGGATCCCACGCTCGATGCAGATATCATAGCTTCCGGATGCCTGCACACGGACTGTTCTCATTTTCCGTCCACCTCCTCCTTACGGTTCCTGCCCTCCTCCAGCAATGCGGTCAACCGGGGTTCGTCTCCATCCGCAAGCGCCCGCTCATACGCAGAAAGCGCTTCAGTCAGGCTGTGCAGTTCCCGGAGCAGGCAGTCACGGTTCTCCAGAAACAATTCAGCCCACATGGGGGCGTTGAGCCAGGCAACACGCGTCATGTCTTTATAGCTGCCGGCGGAAAAACCCTTGTGTCCGGCGGCAGTGGGGCTTTTGATAAATGCGTTGGAGACAAGGTGCGGCATCTGCGAGGTGAAGGCGATCATTTCATCATGTGCCTGTGCAGTCGTGACGGAAAAGCTTCCGAAGCCGGCAGGTGCCAGGAGTGTTTTGACGTGGGAAAGAAGTCCGATATCGTCGAAAGCGGGCGGAACAATGACCATGGGCGCACCGCGGAAGAGCGAGGCACGCGCATGGGAAAAGCCGGAATACTGTGTGCCTGCCATCGGGTGACCGCCAAGGTATGTGAAGCCATACTGCGCTGCGATGGGGAAGCAGGCGTTGCAGACTGTCCGTTTTGTTCCGCAGCAGTCGATCACAACAGTGTGCGGCGCAATGTGCGGCGCAGTGTTTTGCAGATAGGCGATGGCAGCTTGCGGGCGCACACAGAGCAGGATCAGATCACAAGATGGGAGCGAAGTGTCATCCAGCGGTCCCTGAACCACATCAGCCACCTGGGCGAAAGAGAGGACAGTTTCATCGGTATCAAACCCAAGCACCTGTTCGCCGGCCTCATGGTAGGCCTTGGCAAAGGAGCCGCCGATCAGCCCGAGACCAACGATACCGACCGTCATTGCAGCGCCGCCCCGCGGACTGCGCGGATTTTTCCAGCCAGTTTGTCAAACTGATCGCAGGTGAGTGACTGCGCGCCGTCGCACAACGCATGCGCCGGGTCGTTGTGCACTTCGACGAGGATTCCGTCTGCACCGCAGGCGGCGGCCGCCAAAGCCATGGGCGGCACAAGACGGCTGATGCCGGTGGCATGGCTGGGATCTACCACCACAGGCAGATGCGTCAGCTCATGCAGCATCGGGACGGCCGCAAGGTCCAGCGTGTTGCGTGTGTAGTCGTCAAAGGTACGGATGCCGCGCTCGCAGAGTATGACCTGCTCGTTGCCGTTGGACATGATATATTCTGCGCTCATCAGCAATTCCTTGAGCGTGTTTGCAAGTCCGCGTTTGAGGAGGATTGGCTTTCGGAGCATGCCGAGCTCCTTGAGCAGGTCGAAGTTCTGCATGTTTCTCGCGCCGACCTGAATGACATCGACGTTTTCAAACAGCGGCAGGTGGCGGATGTTCATAATCTCCGTAACGATAGGAAGCCCGGTTTCCTGCTTTGCAATCTGCAGAAGGCGAAGGCCCTCCTCATGCAGCCCCTGGAAATCATAAGGCGATGTGCGCGGCTTGAACGCGCCTCCGCGCAGGAGTCCTGCACCGGACGCCTTGACCGCCCTGGCTACGGACACGATCTGTTCTTCTGATTCCACGGAGCATGGGCCGGCGATCAGGGAGAATTCTCCGCCGCCGAAGGCGGCATTCCCGATGCGGACGACAGTGTCTTCCGGGTGGAATTTGCGGTTGCAGCATTTGAACGGATCGGTCACACGCTTGACAGTATCGACAATATCCAGACTCTC
>CADCOJ010000134.1 GCA_902803075.1 Oscillospiraceae bacterium
CAGGTTGGAGAGCGGCTCATCCATCAAAAAGACCTTCGGGTTCCGCACGATGGCGCGGCCGATGGCGACACGCTGGCGCTGGCCGCCGGACAGAGCCTTCGGCTTGCGGTTGAGGTACTGCGTGATATCAAGGATCTCGGCAGCCTCACGGACCTTGCGGTCGATCTCCGCCTTGGGGGTCTTCTTCAGCTTGAGGGAGAAGGCCATGTTATCATAAACGGTCATGTGGGGATAAAGAGCGTAGTTTTGGAAGACCATGGCGATATCGCGATCCTTCGGCGCGACGTCGTTCATAAGCTTGCCGTCGATGTAGAGCTCACCCTCGGTGATCTCTTCCAGGCCGGCGACCATACGCAGGGTCGTGGATTTGCCGCAGCCGGACGGGCCGACCAGGACGATGAATTCCTTATCCGCAATATCCAGGTTGAATTCCTGGACGGCGACGACGCCCTTATCGGTGATCTGAAGATTGGCTTTTTCCTTCTGCGGTTCGTCGTCCTTCTTCTTTTTCTTGCTCTTTTTCTCTTCGCCACTGACGAACGGATAGATTTTCTTGACGTTGATCAATTTGACTTCTGCCATGTTTTCTGACTCTGACTGTGCCGCCTCTGCGCGCACACTCTCGCGGCGGCCGGGCTTGGCTGCCGCATTACGGTATGTCTCCACAATACCGCACCGCAAGTCTGCGGAAGGTTAACTCCTCCTTTTTTGACCGTGGGCATACCATAGTTGTGGATTGGCATACTCCGGATAAGATATACCTATTTTACCAGATTCACAACTGTTTGTCATTTGTTCGGTTTCAACAAATTTTGCGCACGCTTCTTTTCAGTTCGCACAAATCATCTTCCATTTACTTTTGTAAAGCATGCTGTTACAATGAAAACATACAGAAAAGAGGGGTTCCCATGAAACAGACGACGCTTTGCTATCTGGAGCGCGGCGGCGCATACCTGATGCTCCACCGCGTGAAAAAGGAACATGATGAGAACGGCGGCAAATGGATCGGCATCGGCGGCAAATTTGAGGACCGTGAGAGTCCGGAGGACTGCCTGCTGCGCGAGGTGCGTGAAGAGACCGGCCTGCAGCTCACCGCCTGGCGCTACTGCGGGATCATCACCTTTGTCTCGGACGTCTGGCCGACTGAGTATATGCACCTGTTCCATTCCGATGCGTTTACCGGTACGCTGCGCGCGTGTGATGAAGGGGAGCTCGAATGGGTGGACAAGTCGCGTCTTGATGCGCTTGCCCAGTGGGAGGGCGACCGGATCTTCCTGTCGCTTATGGAACAGAGGCGGCCGTTTTTCTCGCTCAAGCTCGTCTACGAGGGCGACCGCCTGCTGGAGGCCGTTCTGGACGGAGAAAGGATCCTGCCATGAAGCATCTTCTGATCAGCGCATGCCTGCTCGGTCTCCCCTGCCGCTATGACGGGCAGTGCAGGCCGCTGCCTGCGCTCGATACGCTGCTGGCAAGCTTTTTCCTCGTCCCCGTCTGTCCTGAGCAGCTTGGCGGGCTGCCGACGCCGCGTGCGCCGGCTGAACGCGCGGGCGTGCGCGTCGTTACGCAGGGCGGGCAGGACGTGACGGACGCATATCTGTATGGTGCGGAGCAGGCGCTGTATCTGGCGCAGCTGTTCGGCTGCAGCGCAGCGCTCCTGAAAGCACGAAGCCCAAGCTGCGGCAGCGGGCAGATCCACGACGGGACGTTCCAGGGCGGCCTGACAGCCGGAGACGGCGTGACGGCAGCGCTTCTGAAGCAGAACGGCATCCGCGTCTACACCGAGCTTGAACTGGACGTGCTGCTCCGGGCGGAGGCCGGAAGCACGCCATGATCCGCGCCGTCTTTCTGGACATCGACAACACGCTGCTCAGCTTCTCCGGATATGTCCGGCAAACCATGCGCGCAGGCTTTCAGCGGTTTGGGCTCCCGCCCTATGAAGAAGCAATGTTCCCTGTTTTTGAGCGCATCAACAATGCGCTCTGGCTGCGCATCGAGCGCGGGGAGCTGACGTTTGAGGAGCTGCAGAAGATCCGGTGGGATCTCATCTTCCGGGAGCTCGGCATCGCCTTCGACGGTCCGGTCTTTGAAGCCTATTTCCGGGACCAGCTGCATGTCAGCGCCATTCCGGAGCCGCATGCCCGGGAGCTGCTTGCGTATCTTTCCGAAAAATATATCCTCTGCGCTGCCAGCAACGGGCCCTACGAGCAGCAGCTCAACCGTCTGCGGCTCGGCGGGATGTACGACTGCTTCCGGCATTTTTTCATCTCCTCGCGCTTCGGTGTACAGAAGCCGGATGCAGCTTTTTTTGACTGCTGTTTCCGGGAGCTCCGCGAAGACGGGCTTGACGGACTGACGCCTGCGCAGACCGTCATTATCGGCGACTCCATGACCTCGGATATGGCCGGCGGCATCGGATACGGCATGCACACATGTCTGTACTGCCCGGATGGACGCGCGCCGTCCGCGCAGGGTGTGGAGCATATCGTCACGAGCCTGGAACAGATCCGGGAATTTCTGTAAGAGGCATACGATCCGGCAGGCGCCAGGCGCCTGCCGGATCGTGGTTCGTGCGATGTTTCAGTCCATCATGGCGATATCGCAGACGATATCGACACATTTTTCAATGCCGAGCGTTCCGCTGTCAAGGCAGATATCGTAGTTCTGCGCTTCGCCCCAGTTGCGGTTGGTGTAGTGCTTATAATAGACCTTGCGCTTGCTGTCCTTTTCCGCAAGGCGCTTGTCCATCGGTTTGGATGTCTCGCCGTAGTTTTCCAGCACATGCTTTGCGCGGAAAGCATTGTCCGCATGGATGAAGATATGCAGACAATCCGGCCGATCCTTGAGAATGAAGTCCGCGCAGCGTCCGACGATGACGCAGGGTCCCTTGTCCGCGAAGTCGCGGATGGTATTCGCCTGGCAGACATAGAGCTTATCCGAGATCGACATCGTATCCACCAGCCCCATCGGGTGCGGGGAAACGGCGATGTTGAACAGGAAGCTGCTCGTCACAGACGCATACTCTCCGATCTCCTCGATGAACTCATGAGAAAAGCCGCTCTTCTTTGCGACTTCATCGACGAGCTCTTTGTCGTAATAGGGCACGCCAAGCCGCTCCGCAATTGCCTTTCCGATGGTTCTGCCGCCGCTGCCGAACTGACGGCTGATGGTGATGACTTTGTTCATCATGGAAATGCCCCCTTCCGAATTGTTGTTTTCTCTTTGTCGTTTTTATTATACAACAAAAACCAAGGCAAGGCAATCCATTTTTTATGCGGTGCTTTTTACAGAAAGCGCCGGATCTCGTGGGTCAGCTGCTCCTCCGAGTCGATCAGCTCCCGGGCGATGGACCGGGCCTCCGCACTTGCGGCAGGATACTGATTGCAGTAACGGCTGAGCGATTTGATCCCCATGGCGCATCCGTCCGTAATCAGATCTGCGACCGTCGCGTCGCTGGGTTTCATCATCAGCTTCCAGTTCGTTTTCATCCATGACATGCTGCGCGCAAGACTGTCCGCGTCCTTCACAGGCGAGCCGAGACGGTCCAGGAGCATTTTTGTGCGCCCGCCAAGCCGTTTGTGATGCTGCTTGCTCATCTCCAGCGCACGGCGAAGCTGCGCATCAGCCGCGCTCCCCTGCACATCGTCGATGGAGCTGACTGCCATGTGGATACCGGACGAGCATTCCAGAAGCAGTCTGACCGTATCATCGTTCATCTTGTTTCCCTCCGTTCTGATTTCCTGAATAGGATGTTCCATTTCCTTGCGTTTTATGTTAAAATGGAAAAAAAGATGAAGGAGGATGCAGCATGATCCGTCATATCGTTCTTTGGAGCTTTCGGCCGGGAACGGAAGCACAACGCGAGGAATTCCTCTCCGGTCTGCAGGCGCTTGATGGCGTCATCCCGGAGATCCGCCGCATGGAGATCCGCCGCTCCTGTGTGCCCGGCGGCACATATCAGGCGTGCCTGATCGCAGATTTCGATGATCTGGACGCGCTGGACCGCTATAAACACGACCCCCGCCATGTGGCCGTTTCCTCGCTCTGCAAATCGATCCGCGACACAAGGGCCGCCATCGATTTTGCGCTCTGAGCGCCCGGCCTTCAGACAGGCTTCCCGCGCCAGCGCCTGCGCACCAACGCTGCGCAGGCGTCTTGCTTATCATGATAAATTTACATAAATAATATTCTGTTAATTATTCAGAAGAAAAAGAACCGCCGGAGCGCATGCTGCGCTCCGGCGGTTCCGGAAAGCATTGTTTCAGCCGAACAGATCACGGATATTCTCCAGCGTCTCACGTACGAGCTGATCGCCGCCCTGATGGCCGATCTGGCCGCTGCCGATAAACGCACTGTAGTGGCCGTGCCGCTCAGCCTCCGCCGTAGGCAGGTATCCTTCCGAGCCGTTTGCAAGCTGGATCAGGAACGTCTGCTCCGCAGCGGATCGGGCCTTGATCTGGTTGCCGTAATTCAGGAAAAGCTCAAAAGGATTCGACGCAAAAGCAACCGTTCCGAGGCGGATGATGTGGGTCTCGATGTCGAGCACATCGACCTGATCCTGGATCAGGAACCTCCGCAGGACGCCCAGATAGACCTGCAGATTTGCCACGTCGTTATAGTCCACATCACCGACCCTGTCCCGCAGAAAATCGCGGATGCCGCGCTCGGCAGCATGCTTGTCCGCAAGCGACGCGCGGCGAAGCGGCAGCTGCATGTTCACGACGCGGTGTTCAAGCTTCGGAGACGTTTGCGGCGCGTCCAGCCCCTCCTCCAGGATGTCAATGATCTCATTGGCAACGCGCTTGCCGGCTTTGCGCATACCGGCCAGATCGAACATCGAGGGATCAGCCTTGCGTCTGGGCGGGTCATGGCGGATGATGTTGGGGTCATTGAGCTCGCTTTCCGGCTCGACCCACCGAACCAAGTCGACCGGGCACTGGTCCCCTGCCGCGGAGCACTGCGGCAGCAGGAAAAGCCCGTCGCCAAACCGTTTCCGCAGGCGCATTTTCACTTCGCCCCAGTAATCCGGCGAGACGAAAAGCCTGTGCTGCACGCACTGTGCCGGGCAGGCCAGGTTGGCCACGATGCCGGTGAGCGCGCCGTCGCCGTCAAAGAAATAGAGCAGCTCAATACCGGAGTCATTTCCGCCCTCAAGCGCAGTGAAGACGGCCGTGTTTGTGTCGCCCCACATCTGGGCGGTGTCGTCGGAATATGCGGCGCGGCGGCACATGCCAACCGCTGCACGGCCGAACGCATTGGAGAACGAACCCGGCTTTCTGGCAGCCCATGCGCGCAGGATCACATCCGGCAGACGCTCAAGCAGCAGCGCATAGACCTCCTCCCCTGTCGCAACGTCCGGCGAGGAAACATCCGCTTTCTCCACGTACTTCTGACCCGGCTTCAAATAGCTCTCCAGCATGCCGCGAAGACTGAGGACCGCGCCGGCCGCCTTCAGAGTCGAACGCGTGGTTTCTGGATAGCCCGGACCGGTGTGCGTGTGGATGGCGTTGAGCACGACCTTTTCCGGGTCGAGGCCGAGGGTGTTTCCGGCAAGCTTTCTGCGAACGTCACACACGAGATTCCAACTGACGCAGGCAAGATCGCAGCTGCAGAAGACAAGCTGATCTTCCCCGGTGTCAAGTGCAAGTGCCGTGGCCGTAAGCGGTTTTTCAACGTATTCTGAAATGCGCTC
>CADCOJ010000135.1 GCA_902803075.1 Oscillospiraceae bacterium
ATCTGGCTGAGAACAGGATCGACGGCGACTGCAGTTACTCCGCTGCCAACGAGGCGGTGAAGGGCTCGAAGCGCTTCCTCGACCGCTGCTGGAATCTCATGGATCTGGCGGCAGACGGCCGGGAGATCAGCGCGAAAAACGAGTCCGTCATCCACAAGACCATCCGCAAGGTCACCCAGGACATCGACGAGCTCAAGATGAACACTGCCATCGCCGCGCTCATGGCCATGGTCAACGATTTCTATTCCAACGGCCTGACCAAGGGCGATCTGCGCGTGCTGATGCTGCTGTTGAGCCCCTTTGCCCCGCATATGTGCGAGGAAATGTGGGAGCTGACCGGCTATGCTGCGGAAACGGGAAAGATGTGCATGCAGCAGCCCTGGCCGCAGTATGACGAGAGCAAGACCGTCGATTCGTCTGTCGAAATGGCCGTGCAGGTGCTCGGCAAGCTCCGCGGGACTGTCGTTGTGCCGATGGATTCCGATCAGGACACGGTCGTTGCGGCTGCAAAGCAGAATGAAAAGGTCGCCCGCTCCATCGAGGGCAAAAACATCGTCAAGGTCATCCTGGTCAAAAACAAGCTGGTCAACCTCATCGTGAAATAAAAACCGGCAGTTTTTACAAACTCCGGAAAAAAGGCTTGACTTTGATCCCGGTTATGACTATAATGATTTAGCCATCGCTATGGCCCTGAAAGCAGCATGGATTCAGCCGGCTGCATCGGAGGGAGGGAAAACAATGTCTGAAGTTCGCGTCAAGGAAGGCGAGTCCCTGGAAAACGCTCTCAAGCGCTTTAAGCGCAGCTGTGCCAAGGCCGGCGTCATCGCCGAGGTCAAGAAAAGAGAGTGCTATGTGAGCCCCAGCCTGAAGCGTAAGCAGAAGTCTGAAGCAGCTCGTAAGAACAGAAAGAAGTTCTATTGATCCCTTCCCGAGCTCAACACGAAAAAACAGCCTGCCATCCGGCAGGCTGTTTTTTGCATATTTGCGCTTCACATCCTGGCAATGGCCACGGACGCGTCGTAGAGCGCGCAGAACCGGCGGTATTTTTTCTCCAGCTCCTCAGTGGGGTGCGGCTCATAGCGCGTGGTCATCTCCACACACCCGGCGCATGCCTCCCGGAAGCTGCCATAGCATCCGCTGCCTACGGCTGCAATGATCGCCGCGCCCAGGCACGCGGCCTCCTTCTCCTTCGGCAGCACGACCGGCAGGCCGGTGATATCCGCCTGCAGGCGGCACCAGACGGGGCTTTTTGCGCCGCCGCCCGTGGCAATGATGTGGGAGAGCGGCGTGCCCTTTTTCTGCATGTCGTCGCAGTTTTTGCGCAGCATGAACGCCACGCCTTCCATCACAGCGTAGGCCATCTCAAAGACGTCGTGCTCCTGCCGCAGGCCCCAGAACACGCCCGTCGCGTCCAGATCGAACTCCGGCGCATTGGTTCCCACAAGATAGGGCAGGAACAGCAGCGTGTGCGGCTGCGTCCGCGCGAGCAGCTCCCGGTTCATTTCGTCATAGCTGATGCCGCCCATGCAGGTGCGGCGGAACCACTCAAGACTCACGCCGCCGGACTCCGCCACCGGAAGCATCACATGCGTGTCGGGCAGGAAGCCATAGTGCATGGCGATGCCGCTGTTGCGCGGCGCGGGCTCCTGCGCAATGGCCGTCAGCGCCATGACCGTCCCGGTGGAGAGCGTCACGCCGCCGGGCGTCACGTTGCCTGTGCCGATCATGCCGGCAAAATGGTCGAGCGTGCCGCAGTTGACGCGTGTGTCCGTCGAAAGGCCCATGGCCTCTGCGGCGGAAGCGGTGAGCGGGCCGATGACGCTGCACGGCTCAGTGAGCGGCGCAAGCTCCGATTCCCGCACGCCGATGGCCTGCAGCATATCCTGCCAGCAGCACTTGTTATAGATATCGAACCAGAAGCTGAACGTGGCGATGGACATGTCGGCAGCCTTGACGCCCGTGAGCTTGAAGACGACGAAATCCTTCAGGAGCATATAGGTGACGGTCCGGGCGACCACGTCCGGGCGGTGCTTTTTGAGCCAGAGGATCTTGGTCGCCGGCCATGTGGGCAGAACGGCCTGCTGGCCGGTGATGCGTTCGCAGAGCGCACTGTCGAACCGCGCGGAAAGCTCGGCGCACTCCAGCTCGGAGCGTCCGTCCATCCAGGAAATGGCGTTCATGCAGGCGTTCCCGTCCGCGTCCACGAGCACCAGCGATTCCGCCTGCCCGGTGAAGGCGATCTGACGGATCTCCCGCACGCCGTTTTCCCGCACCATGGTTCCGATGAGGCTGAGCAGATCGCGCGTATAGGCTTCCGCATCAAATTCCACGAAGCCGTTTTCCCGTTCATAGGCCACCGGGCGGCTCCGCCGGTCGATGAGGCGCATCTGCGCGTCATAGACGGCGGCTTTGATGTTGGTCGAACCGAGATCGACACCGATGAACATGGCAGGTCCCTCCGATCACGTCTTTTTTCTAATCATAGCACGTCCGCAGGAAGGAAGCAAATGGAAACGTTCCGGAACCCGGCGCAACTGCACCTTGAAGCGGATGGAAAAATGTGTTACACTGAACACGACATTTTTACGAAAGCAGGGGTGCACCATGGCAGAAACAAGACCCTTTGGCCGCTGCCCGCTGGGGCAGGTGGAGACCCTCACGATCCGCAATCACGCCGGCATGCAGGCGACGATCCTGACGCTGGGCGCGACGGTCCAGTCCGTCTGTGTCCCGTGCGGCGGGGAACTCGTTGATGTTGTTCTGGGCTATGACGACGCTGCGCTCTACTGGACGCAGCCCGGCTATCTCGGCGCGTGCGTCGGGCGGAACGCCAACCGCATCGCGGGCGCCGCGTTCACGCTGAACGGCGTGGAATACCGGCTTTCCGCCAATGAAAACGGCAATCAGCTCCATGGCGGCACGCAGGGCTTTGACCACCGCCTGTGGGAAGTTGCCGAGCAGACCGACGACTCCGTCACACTCACCTATGAGGCGCAGGACGGCGAGGAGGGCTTCCCCGGACGGCTGGCCTGTTCCGTGACCTACCGCGTGGAAGAGGACAACGCGCTCTCGATCACATACAACGCCCTGCCGGACGCCGACACGATCGTCAACTTTACGAATCACAGCTATTTCAATCTCAACGGCGGCGGCGACATCCTCAGCACGCATGCGCTGCAGCTGTCCGCCCGGGCCTATACGCCCTGCGGCGAGGGGCTTATCCCCACCGGCGAGGTGCGCCCGGTGGAGCATACGCCCATGGATTTCCGGACGGAAAAGCTCCTGGGTCAGGATTTTGCGGCCGTGGGCCTCTACGACATCAATTTCTGCCTGGACGGAGCCGGCCTGCGCAAGGTGGGCACGCTGCGGGGCAGCCGCCTTTCCATGGAGATCCTTACCGACTGCCCGGGCCTGCAGATCTATTGCGCGCGCTATGACACGCCGAAGCCCGGCAAGCACGGCACATCGTATCTCGGCAGCTGCTTCTGCTGCCTGGAGACGCAGGCGTGGCCGGACGCTGTGCACCATGCGGATTTCCCGCAGACCGTCGTGCGTGCCGGCGAGCCGTATCACTCCGAAACAGTCTACCGTTTCCGCTGAACGAAAGCACACGGGGATGCCGCAAAACGCAGCATCCCCGTGTCCTGCTTATGCCCGCGCCTGTTCGGGAAGGTCGCAGAGCATGAGATCCGCATCGAAGTATTCGTCTCCAATGCGGGAAAAGCGCTTGTATGTCCCGATGCGGACGAACCCGAATTTTCGGTACAGCGATATGGCGCGCGTATTGTCGGCGCGCACCTCCAGGGAGAGGATCTCCGCACCGGTCTGCCTGGCAAAGGCGATCATGCGCGCCATGAGTCCGGTGCCGATGTGCCGGCCCCAGAAGTCCCGGCGTACCGCGATGGCCAGGTTCCTGCGGTGGCGAAAGCGGGGATTGGCCGTGCCGTCCACGCTTCCGTTCCCGACGATCCGGTCGCCGTCCAGCGCGAGAAAGATCCGGCTGCAGGGGCTTTCGGCAAGGCGGTTCAGAAAAGCGGCCTCCTGTTCGGCTGAGAACGGGATCCCCTCCGGGCCGAAGGTCAGGTTGTCCGACTCGCCGCCGACTGCCTTCAAAAATTCCAGCAGGGCTTCGGCGTCAGATGAGACGGCTTCCCGGTATGTAATGCGCTGATCCATAAGATGCTCCTTTCGTGATCATGGGGCTGCAGGCGGACGGGGGTCGTCCCGGAGCTTGTTCCGGAAGAACCAGATCTGGAACGGGACGGAAACCAGAAACGTCAGAAGGTCCGCGCCGGGCTGAGACAGCACCACGCCGTTCAGCCCGAGCATGCGCGGCAGCAGCAGGATGAGCGGCACGAAGCAGATGCCCTGCCGGCAGCTGGCCAGGATGGCTGCCGGGAGACGGAAGCCCAGACACTGATAGAGCTGGTTGACATAGGTGGAATACGCGAGGAAGGGCATGACCGCGGCCGCGCCGAGCAATGCTGTCCGCCCGATGGCGACGACCTCCGGGTCGCTGCGGAAAAAGCCCACGACCTGCGGCGCAAAGCGCGCGCCGAGCACGGCGCACACCGTGCAGATGACGCTGCCCGCCAGCACGGAAAAGGTGAAAGCCTGCCGCGTGCGCCTGCGGTCGCCGGCGCCGTAGTTGTAGCCTGCGATGGGCTGGAAGCCCTGGCCGATGCCGAGGATGACGGAGCGGACGATCATATAGGCCTTGTTGGAGATCGTCACGGCAGAGACGGCTGCGTCGCCGTAGACTCCGGCGGCGTTGTTCAGCAGTGCCGTGGACAGGCTGGCGAAGCTCTGACGGCATATTGTGGGGAAGCCCGTGGAGAGGATGGACCAGTAGTCCCGGAAGCTGCGGCTGATGCAGCGTGCCGAAAGCTTCACGATGCTCCTGCCGCGCAGAAAGATGACCAGCAGGATCAGAAAGCTCACCAACTGGCTCAGCGCCGTGGCCAGCGCGGCGCCGGCAATGCCCATGCGGAACGTGAAGATCAGCAGCGGATCGAGCCCGATGTTGAGCACGGCGCCCGTGCACAGGCCGATCATGGCGAGGGATGCCTCACCCTCGGCGCGGAGCGTGTTGTTGAGGACGAATGCGGCGCACATGAACGGCGCTGCGGCAAGGATGATCCGTGCGTAGTCCAGCGCATAGGGGAGGATGGTGTCCGTGGAGCCGAGCAGGCGCATCAGGGGAGCCGTGACGCTCAGACCGACCGCGGTGATCAGCAGGCCGACGAAAAATGCCAGGAGGAAGCCGCTGCTGGCGATCGTGTCGGCCCGGCCCTGGTCCCGGCTGCCGAGACTCCGGCTGATGATGGAATTGCAGCCCATGCCGATGCCGAAGCCCAGCGCATGGATGATCGACATCAGGGAGAACACCACGCCAACCGCCGCCGACGCGCTGGTGGAGAGCTGGGAGACGAAATAGGTGTCGGCTGTGTTGTAGGCGATGGAGACGAGCTGCGTGGCGACTGTCGGCGCAGCAAGGGAGGCGACGAGCTTCGGAATGGGCGTGTGCAGCATCCTCCGGTGCTGCTCCTCGCCGGTCACAATGTGCATGGGAAACGAACCTCCGTCAGTCAGACGCAGATGGTCTGGGATATGGGTCCATTATAGCACACGGCCCGGAAAAAGTCAGTCTGCGCCGTCCGTTTTTTTCGCATCCGCCGGAAAACAGCCGAATGCGCCCCACACGCCCAGCGACCGGGCAAGCGCCAGCTTTTGCCGAAGTGTCTGAGGCGTGTCGAACAGGTGGAGGAACGCGCGTCCGTCCGAAAGACCGTAGCAGTAGCGGCACAGGAGCCGTTCGGAGGCATGGACAGGGAAGCGCTCCTGCAGGAGCCGGCTCTGCTCCTGCGTCAGGATCCGGCCTGCGGCGGAGGGACAGGGAAGAAAAAACTGCTCGCACAGCGGCTCGCAGCGCAGAAGCAGCGCACGTCCCGGACGGAGCGCGCGCATCATGGCCTGCTGCACGCTGCCCTGCACCACGCGCGTGCTGATATATTCCGGCGCGCCGCCGCCTGTTCCGGCCGGACGGAGGCGGCGGGGATCTTCGCAAAGGCCGGAGGCGTCGAAAACACAGCCGGAAAAGCCGTCCGGGACCGTACCGTCCGGCCCGGTCACATACAGCTCCCCAAGCGGCAGACGCGCCGTTTCGTCGAAGCCGACCACGCTGTAACCGCCCGCCTCTTCCTGCGCAAAGGGATACAGGACCATGGACAATTCGCCTCCGATGTGATATACTTCCAGCAGAACGACGGGCGCGCGTCGCCTGCACCGTTTGAATCCTATGAAGCGGCAGGGCCTGATATGTCTCTTTCCTTCCTGCCGGGCCTGATGATGCCGGATCTCACCAGTATCACGCCCGGGCTGCTCCGCGCGCGCGGCGTGCAGCTTCTGATGCTCGATTTTGACAATACCATCGTGCCCTATACCACCGACGTGCCCACCGACGCGATGGGCGCCTGGCTCGAAACGATGCAGCGCAGCGGGATCACGCTGTGCGTCGTCTCCAACAGCCACCGTGCGCGCGTGCGGGAATTCTGCCAGGCGCACGGGCTGGACTGCATCACCCACGCGGGGAAGCCCTTTCTGCGCGGCATCCGCGCGTGCTTGCGGCGGTATGGCCTTCCGCCGGAGGCCTGCGCGCTGGTGGGCGACCAGATCTATACGGACGTGCTCGGCGCGAATGGCGCGGGCGTGCTGTCCATCCTGATCCCCGCGATCCACAATCATACGATATGGCTCAAGCTCCGGCACCTGGCCGAGCTTCCGTTCATAGCTTTAGGAAAAAGGAGACTGCGACATGAACAATCTGAACAAATACCGTGAGCTTCTGAAATCGGGCGAGGTCGACGCGCTGCTGCTGACCTCGGAACACAATCGCCTCTATGCCGCCGGCTATTCCATTGCCGAGGGCACGGTGCTCATCTGCGGGGAGGAAAGCTTCTACTTTACCGACAGCCGCTATATTGAAGCAGCCGAAAAGAACCTGCCGGATTTCACCGTCCGGATGACCGACCGTGCGCACCCCGTGAAGCTGCTGCTCAACGAGGCCATCGCAAAGCACACCGTCAAGACCATCGGCTTTGAGGAGGACGTGCTCACCGTTGGGGAGCACAGGGCTCTGAGCGCGGAGCTGCACGCGGTGCTTGTGCCGTACTGCGAAAAGATCAGCGCGTACCGCGCAGTCAAGGAGCCCTGGGAAGCGGAGATCATGAAGCAGGCCCAGGCCATCACCGACAAGACCTTCACGGATCTGCTCGGCATCATCCATGCCGGCATGACCGAAAAGGAGCTCGCCGCGGAGCTGGTCTACCGCATGAGCAAAAACGGCGCTGACGGCGAGGCCTTCCAGTCCATCACCATCTCCGGCCCGAACACAAGCATGCCGCACGGCGTGCCGGGCGAGCGCGTGCTGCAGTACGGCGATTTCGTGACCATGGATTTCGGCGCGCGCTATCATGGCTACTGCTCGGACATGACGCGTACCGTCGCCATCGGCTTCGTCTCCGAGGAGATGGACAAGGTCTACCATACCGTCCTCCAGGCGCAGCTGGCCGGCATCGCCGCAACAAAGGCCGGCGTGCGCGGCTGCGACATCGACGGCGCTGCGCGCAAGGTGATCGAGGACGCGGGCTACGGCGCATACTTCGGCCACAGCTACGGACACGGCGTGGGGATCCTGATCCATGAGTCGCCCAACGCCAGCCCCGCCAACGACAAACCCATCCCTGCGGGTGCGGTGGTTTCGGCCGAGCCGGGCATCTATCTGCCCGACAGATTCGGCGTGCGCATCGAGGATACGACGCTCATCACCGCCGAAGGCTGTGAGATTCTGACCAAGAGCCCGAAAAATTTGATTATTTTGTGAGAATCCCTTGAAAAACAAGCGTCGGTAGTGTAAAATCAATACACGAATTGAACCTGATTCAAGCTGAACTATTTGGAGGACTGTATATGGCAACCATTACTGCCAGCGATTTCAGAAACGGCAAAACTTTTGAGATGGACGGCAAGATCATGCAGGTCGTTGAGTTCCAGCATGTCAAGCCCGGCAAGGGCGCGGCGTTTGTCCGCACCAAGATGAAGAACATCGTGACCGGCGCCGTCACCGAGACTTCGTTCAACCCCACCGCGAAGTTCGAGGAAGCGTTCATCGAGCGCAAGGAATATGAGTACAGCTACCAGGACGGCGACCTGTACTACTTCATGGACCAGGAGACCTACGACATGGTCCCCGTCAGCGGCGACATGCTCGACAGCTCCTTCCGCTTTATCAAGGAAAATACCCCGGTGAAGCTCCTGTCCTACAAGGGCAACATCTTCGGCATCGAAACGCCGAACTTTGTCGAGCTTGAGGTCACCAAGGCTGACCCGGGCGTCAAGGGAGACACCGCCACCAACGTCACCAAGCCCGCCACGGTCGAGACCGGTGCGGAGATCAAGGTTCCCCTGTTCATCAACGAAGGCGACAAGATCCAGATCGACACCCGCACGGGCGAGTATCTTGGCCGTGTCAAGGCTTGATCCGGCGGCTGCAACACCGACGGCTGAAAGAAAGGAGACTTTACTATGACGCTTTCTGAAAAATCCGCTTATCTCAAGGGCCTGATGGAGGGGCTGAAGCTCGACACCGAGACCAGCGAGGGCAAGCTGATCTCCGAGATCATCAAGATGCTGCAGGATGTGGCAGAGAATGTTTCTGATCTTGAGGAAGTCGTCGACTGCATCTCCGACGAACTGGACTGCATCGAAGAGGATCTCGACAACATCGACGAATACCTGCTCGACGAGGAAGACGAGGACGACGAGGATTACGAAGACTTCGAGGACGACGAAGACGAAGACGAAGACGAGGATGACGAGGACTACGACTTCGGCGAGACGCTCTATGAGGTCAAGTGCCCCACCTGCGGCGAGGTCATCACACTTGATGAGGAAATGCTCGACGAGGGCTCGACCGTCTGCCCGAATTGCGGCGAGGAGCTGGAATTCGACGAGGAAGAGGACGGGGAAGAGCCGGAGGAATGATCCGACCCAGATAACAAAACAGCCCTGCCGTTCGGCGGGGCTGTTTTTCTGTGCGCTCAGAACCGGTACCAGATCGTCCCGCGGCGGGCAAATTCCCGAAAGCCGCAGGCTTCCAGCAGCCGCCGGGAGGCGGTATTCTCCGGCGCGGCGTCTGCGGTCACATGGTGCACGCCTTCCTGCGCTACGGCCCAGCGGCACAGGGCACGCACGCATTCGCGCATATAGCCGTGCCCGCAGAAGCCCTCCGTCAGACCATAGCCGAGCTCGACCTCCCCGCACACCGGAACGCCCTTGAACGCGGCTGTGCCGACCACCGTCCGGTCGTACCGCCGCAGAAGCAGCCACAGCGTGTGCCAGGCATAGCGGCTGAAGCGGTCGCCGCGTGTCTGCGCGAGCTGAAGAGAGACGATCTCCTCCAGGCCGTGGAGCGTGCCGGCGGGGAGTGTGCACATCAGCTCCCGCTCAAGCTCCGACGGCGCGCGCATAAGTTTTTCCAGCTGCAGCGGCGTGAGCGGGACAAGCTCCATCCGCTCAGTCTGCAGACGGATGATCTCAGCCTCCAGCATGTACAAAAGCCTCCTGTCTGCTTTTGCCTATTTTAGCATATTTGACAGCACCGGGCAAGGACCAAAGGAAAAGATTGGAGAAAACGACCTGCTTTCCGGGCTTTTTGCTTGCATCAGGCATGAATACACGGTATAATAAAAACAGGATCACAGAGATGAAGGAGAAACACCATGGACAATCAGCTGCAGAGCTTTCTGGAACGGTTCCATTCCGCCTGTTCTGCCGATGCCTACCGCTTTCTCGGGTGCCACCCGGACTGCGTGGACGGCGAGGACGGCTTTACCTTCCGCGTGTGGGCGCCGCATGCAAACGGCGTAAGCGTCACAGGCGATTTCAACTTCTGGAATGCAGAGGACCTTCCGATGCGGAAGATCTCCCAGGGCGTCTGGGAGGCCTTCTCCCGGCATGCCAGGCGCGGCCAGAGCTACAAATACTGCATCACGCGGCCCGACGGCACCCGCGTCTACAAAACCGATCCTTACGGGAACCGCTGCGGCGTACTGCCCGACACATCCAGCATCCTCGACCCTCCCGGCGCATACCGCTGGAAGGACAGCCTTTACCGTGCCCGGGCCAGGCGCACACATATGCTACGCCGCCCGGTGAACATCTATGAGGTACACGCCGGCTCATGGAAAAAGCATGACGACGGCAGCTACTACACCTACCGCGACCTTGCTGCGGAGCTTGTCCCCTATGTCAGCGGGATGGGCTATACCCACATTGAGCTCCTGCCCATCATGGAGTATCCATACGACCCGTCCTGGGGCTATCAGGTCACCTGCTACTATGCCCCGACCCATCGCTACGGCCCCCCCGAGGAGCTCATGGAGTTTGTGGACGCCTGCCATGCTGCAGGGATCGGCGTGATCCTCGACTGGGTGCCTGCCCATTTCCCGAAGGATGAGAACGGCCTGTATGAGTTCGACGGCACCTGCTGCTATGAGCTCTCTGACCCCGCGATGAACGAGCACCCCGACTGGACCACACGCATCTATGACTACGGCAAGCCGGAGGTGCTGTCGTTCCTGGTGTCGAACGCGTGCTACTGGCTCTCCTGCTTCCATGTGGACGGCATCCGTGTGGACGCCGTGGCTTCCATGCTGTATCTGGACTACAACCGCCCGAACTACAAGCCGAACCGCTTCGGCGGCCGTGAAAACCTGGAAGCCATCGAGTTCCTGCGGAAACTCAATGAAGCGGCGTTTGCCGTGAATCCCTCCGCCATGATGATCGCGGAGGAATCGACCGCATTCCCGCTCATCACCCGCCCGGGCTATGACGGGGGACTCGGCTTCCTGTTCAAGTGGAACATGGGCTGGATGAACGATATGCTCAAGTATATGTCGCTCGACCCCATCTACCGCAAATACAACCATAACGCGCTGACGTTCTCCATGACCTATGCGTTCAGCGAAAACTTCATCCTGCCGCTGAGCCATGATGAGGTCGTGCACGGCAAGTGCTCGCTGATCGGAAAAATGCCCGGCAACTATGAAGACAAATTCAATAATCTGCGGGCGTTCTTTGCCTATCAGATGGCGCATCCCGGCAAGAAGCTCACCTTCATGGGCAATGAATTTGCCCAGTTTATCGAGTGGAACTATCAGCAGGGGCTGGACTGGCTGCTGCTGGGCTATGACAAGCACCGGCAGATGCAGGAATTTGTCCGCGTGCTCAACCATTTTTACCGTGCGCACCCCGCCATGTGGGAGGACGACCAGGACTGGAACGGCTTCCGCTGGCTTGCCTGCGACGACGCGGATCAATCCGTGGTAGCCTTCCGGCGCATCAGCCGGACGGGCCGCGAGCTGATCGTCGTGTGCAACTTCTGCCCGGTGCTCCGGGAGGATTACCGTCTCGGCCTGCCGAAGGCAGGATGGTATGTGCCCGTGCTCAATACCGACGACGCCCGCTTCGGCGGCTATGGCTTCGAGCCGAAGACCGTCCGCGCGGAAAACAGACCGCAGGGAGAATATGCGCGCTCCGGCTCCTTCCGCATCCCGCCGATGAGCGTGTGCTATTACATCCATCAGCGCACAGACCCGGATCAGAACAAATAACAGGAGGAGAAACTGCCATGCAATTCCAGAAAAAGCGCTGCGTTGCCATGCTTCTGGCCGGCGGCCAGGGCAGCCGTCTGATGGTTCTGACGGAAAACACCGCCAAGCCTGCCGTCCCCTTCGGCGGGAAATACCGCATCATCGATTTTCCGCTTTCCAACTGTGTCAACTCCAAGATCGACACCGTCGGCATCCTGACCCAGTATCAACCGCTGGAGCTCAACGAATATATCGGCAACGGACAGCCGTGGGGCCTCAACTCCTCCCACGGCGGCGTGCAGATCCTCCCGCCCTACGCCAGGAGCAAACGCTCGGAGTGGTACAAGGGCACGGCCAACGCCATCTATCAGAACATTGGCTTCATCGAGCGTTACAGCCCGGACAATGTGCTGATCCTCTCCGGCGACCATATTTACAAAATGGACTATGCCGCCATGCTCCGGTTCCACGAACAGAACGAATCGGACTGCACCATCGCCGTGCGCGAGGTGCCGCTGGAGGAGGCGTCCCGCTTCGGCATCATGAACACGCGCGAGGACGGCTCCATCTATGAGTTCGAGGAGAAGCCGAAAAAGCCGAAGAGCACCAACGCATCCATGGGCATCTATGTGTTCAAATGGAGCGTCCTGAAGAAATTCCTGGAGGAGGACGAGGCCGATCCCTCCAGCGAAAACGATTTCGGCAAAAACATTATCCCCGCAATCCTGAACGCAGGCCATCGCCTGTTTGCCTACCGCTTCAAGGGCTACTGGAAGGACGTCGGGACCATCAACAGCCTCTGGGAGGCCAACATGGAGCTCCTGGGCGACGAGCCTGCCTTCGACCTGCACGGCTCCAAGGGCCACAAGATCTATGCCAGAAACACTGCCGTTCCTTCGAGCTTTATTGCCGCTTCCGCCGAGATCCATGACAGCCTGGTGGCTGAGGGCTGCAACGTGGAGGGTACCATCACCCACTCCGTCGTCTCCACCGGCTGCACGGTGGGCCGCGGCGCCGAGATCACGGACAGCGTCATCATGCCGGATGTGGTGATCGAAAACGGCGCCATCGTCCGCAGCGCCATCATTGCCGAGGGCTGCCACATCAAGGCCGGAGCCCGCGTGGGCGACTATGACCCTGAGCAGGAGCGCAGGATCACGGTCGTAGGCAAGGACAAGCTGATCGCGGAAGGCAGCGTCATCGCTGCCGGCGCGATCGTCTGATGAGAAAGGAGTGACGCATCATGGAAGCAATGGGCATCATTTTCTCCAATATCTATGACAGCAACATGGGCGAGCTGACCAAGGAACGTACCTCAGGCTCCATCCCGTTCGGCAGCCGCTACCGTCAGATCGACTTCGCACTTTCCAACATGGCCAACTCCGGTATCCGGAATATCGGCATCATCACCAAATACAACTACAGCTCCCTCATGGACCACCTGGGCAGCTGCGAGGAATGGGACCTTAAGCTCGGGGACGATGTGCGCTTCATGCCGCCCTACGCCACCGGCCACAACGGCTCCTACCGCGGCAAGCTTGAGGCGCTGCAGTCGGCCATGTCTGTCCTGCATCATTCGGATGCAGAGTATGTGGTCCTCTCGGACACAACGGTGCTGTGCGCCATCAACTACCGCCTCGTGCTCGAAGAGCATATCGCCTCCGGCTGCGACGTGACAGTCGTCGCCAAGCGCGGCCAGACCAACGGCGTCCGGAAGTGCCCGCTGGCCGTCAAGCTGAATGACGACGGCACCATCGCGGACATGGCCGTGGATTACTGTGCGCCGGAGGATTACCTGATCGGCATGAGCATGTTCGTCATGAAGCGCGAGCAGCTTATCCACATCGTACAGGAGATGGTCCCGCACGGCCGGTACCACTATGAGCGCGATTTCCTTCTGCCGGAGTATATGGCCGGGCGTATCCGGGTCAATGTCTATCCGTTCCACAATGTTGCGCTGTTCAACAACAGCGTGGAGACCTACTTCGACAACAGCATGGCTCTGCTGCAGGAGGACGTCCGCCGGAGTCTGTTCCGCAGCGAGGTCCCGATCTATACCAAGGTCCGCGACGCGGTCCCGACGGTCTATGGCCCCAACGGCCGGACGGCCAACTGCCTGATCTCCGATGGCTGCCACATCTCCGGCAGCGCGGAGGACTGCGTCATCTTCCGCGAGGTGGATATCGACGAGGGCGCAGACGTGCGTGACAGCATCCTTATGCAGGGCAGCCATATCGGCGCCGGCGCGCGGGTGCGCTACTGTATCCTGGATAAGAACGTGACCATCCGTCCCGGCGTGCGGCTGCTTGGCTCCAGGGAGCACCCGCTTGTGGTGGACAAGGGAGACACCGTATGAGGATCGCCATCGCTGCCTCCGAGGCCGCCCCGTTCGTCAAGACGGGCGGCCTGGGGGATGTGCTGCAGGCGCTGCCCCAGGCGCTCTCCGAGATTCGCGGGAACCAGATCAGCGTGTTCCTGCCGTATTACGGCTCGGTCAAATATGACGGGAAATGGCAGATGGAATTCCTCGGCTCGTTCGATATCCCGCTTGCCTGGCGGCGGGAATACGTCGGTATCTTCCGGCTGAAAAGCAGGAAAAAGAAGCTGCAGATCTATTTCATCGACAACGAGCACTATTTCAACCGTTCCGGCGTCTACGGCTTCGGAGACGACGGCGAACGCTTCGCGTTCTTCTCCAAGGCCGTTCTGGCGTCGATCCATTATCTGGCGCTGGAGCCGGAGGTCATCAGCTGCCACGACTGGCAGACGGCGCTGATCCCGCTGCTGATGAAAACGGAGTACGCCGCCTGTTTCCCGCGCACGCGAAGCGTCTTTACCATCCACAATATTGAATACCAGGGCAAGTGCAACCTCCAGTTCAACTATGACGTGCTGGGCCTGCCGGCCAAGTGCGATGAGATCCTGCGCTTTGACGACTGCACGAATTTTATGAAGGCGGCCATCGTCACGGCCGACCGTGTCTCCACCGTTTCCACGACCTATGCGCAGGAGCTGCGCTACGCCTATTATGCGCATGGGCTCGACGGCGTGCTGCTCAGCCGCGGCAGCGCCTTCACGGGCATCACAAACGGCATTGACCTGCATGTGTTCGACCCGGAGACGTGCTCCGCCCTGGCGCAGACCTACACCGTGCAGACGCTGCGCGCGGGCAAGGCTGCCAACAAGCTGGCGCTTCAGAAGCGCCTTGGCCTGCCCGAAGCCCCGGATGTGCCCATGCTGGCCATGGTCACGCGCCTGGCCGGCCACAAGGGCATCGATCTGCTGTGCTACATTGCTGAGCGTCTGGTCCAGCGGGAGCTCCAGCTCGTCATCATCGGAACGGGCGAGGAAAAATACGAGTGGTATCTGTCCTCACTGAACGAGCGCTTCCCCGACCGCGTCTCGGTCAATCTGCTGTTCGACCCGAAGCTGGCAAACCTGGTTTATGCGGCGGCGGATCTGTACCTCATGCCGTCGCAGAGCGAGCCCTGCGGGCTGTCGCAGCTTATCGCCATGCGCTTTGGCGGCGTGCCGGTCGTCCATGCTACGGGCGGTCTCAAGGATACGGTCCCCGCCTATCAGGAGGCAGAGCAGACGGGCCGCGGCTTCACCTTCCAGAGCTACAACGCGGACGATTTCCTCGCGGCGATCGACCGCGCGCTGGAGCTTTACAGCGGCAAGCCGGAAAAATGGCTGCGCCTGGCGCAGAACAACATGCGCCTGGATTCCGGCTGGAAGATCCCGGCACAAAAATACATGGAGCTTTTTTCGCTCGCAAGCAAAGGAAACTAACCGTACATGACAAAAGAAACCTTAAACCAGCTGATGAACCGGACGTGTGTCCGGCTGTTCG
Source organism: Oscillospiraceae bacterium (assembly GCA_902803075.1). Taxonomy (GTDB): domain Bacteria; phylum Bacillota; class Clostridia; order Oscillospirales; family Oscillospiraceae; genus CAG-170. Next base: position 15,505 of record CADCOJ010000135.1, read on the forward strand.
GGTGCTCGCTGGAGAGCGCTACGGAAAAACAGGCATACCGCTCGCTGTGCGTGGCGGTGCGCGAGCTTCTGGAAAAGGACCGCCGCGCCTTCTGCGAGGAGATCCGCCGCAGGGAGCAAAAGCAGGTCTATTACATGTCGATGGAATTTCTCGTCGGCACATCGCTGCGCAACAATCTTTACAACATGGGGCTTCTTGAGGCCGCGGACGGCGCATTGAAGGATCTGGGCTTCAGCCTGGAAAACCTCTGCGCCATGGAGCCGGACGCCGGGCTCGGCAACGGCGGTCTGGGCCGCCTGGCCTCATGCTATATGGACGCGGCCACGGGTCTGGATTACAGCGTGACCGGCTTTTCCATCCGCTATGAGTTCGGCATCTTCCGCCAGAAGATCGTGGACGGCTGGCAGATGGAGTTCCCGGACAACTGGCTTGAAATGGGCGACGTCTGGCTGCACCCGCGCAAGGACGACGCCGTGGAGGTCCGCTTTGGCGGTCAGGTGCACGAGTGGATGGACGGCGGGAAGTTCAAGGCGGCGCAGGTCGGCTATCAGTCGGTCATCGCCGTGCCGCACGATCTGTTCATTTCCGGCTATAGAAGCAAAGCCGTCAACAAGCTTACGCTCTGGAGCGCCGGCATGCCGCAGAGCATCGATATGGCGGCCTTTTCCCGCGGGGAATATGTCCGCGCGCTGGAGCAGAATACCATGGCAGAGGCCATCTCCAAGGTGCTCTATCCCGCCGACAACCACATCAGCGGCAAGCGCCTGCGTCTGCAACAGCAGTATCTGCTGGTTTCCGCTTCGCTGCAGAGCATCCTGGCCGACCATCTCCGGCAGTACCACACGCTGGATAATCTGGCCGACAAGGTCGCCATCCATATCAACGACACCCACCCGGCCCTCTGTGTGCCGGAGCTGATGCGCCTGCTGGTCGATGTCTATGACTATGGCTGGGACGCCGCGTGGGACATCGCCTGCCGCACGCTTTCCTATACCAACCATACCGTCATGGCCGAGGCGCTTGAGCGCTGGCCGGAGGAGCTGTTCCGCGAGCAGCTGCCGCGCATCTGGGGCATTGCCGCAGAGATCGACCGCCGCCTGCGGGAGAAGCTGAACCGGATCTATCCGAACGATCCGCGGAAGATCGACTATATGGCTGTGATCTCCGGCGGCGAGGTCTGCATGGCGAACCTGTGCCTGGCCTGCTGCCACAAGGTCAACGGCGTCTCCAAGCTACACACGGAGATTCTGGAGCGCACCATCTTCCGCGACTACTACAACATTGAGCCTGAGCGCTTCCTGAACGTCACCAACGGCATTGCCTACCGCCGCTGGCTCTGCCAGTCCAACCCGGAGCTGACCGCGTTCCTGCGTGAGCTGATTGGGGAAGGATTCCTGCAGGATGCCTGCGAGCTGGAGAAGCTGCTGGCCTTCCGGGATGACAAACAGGTGCTTGAACGCCTGCGCAGCATCAAGCGTCACAACAAGGAGCGCCTGGCCCGCTATATTGCCGCGCAGTGCGGCGTGCATGTCGATCCGGCGTCTGTCTTTGACGTGCAGGTCAAACGCCTGCATGAGTATAAGCGCCAGCTCCTGAACGTGCTGCACATCCTGAGCACCTATCTCACGCTGCGCGACGATCCAAACCGCCCCTTCGTTCCGCATACCTATCTCTTTGCAGCCAAGGCTTCGGCGGGCTATTACCTTGCCAAGCAGATCATCAGCCTGATCTCTGCTGTGTCGCATCGGGTCAACTCCGATCCCGCCGTGCAGGATAAGCTCAAGGTCGTATTCCTGGAGGACTATAAGGTCTCCCTGGCCGAGCGCATCATCCCTGCGGCGGAAATCTCCGAGCAGATCTCTGTGGCCGGAAAGGAGGCGTCCGGCACCAGCAACATGAAGCTCATGATCAACGGCGCCGTCACGCTCGGCACGATGGACGGAGCCAACGTGGAGATCTGCGAGCAGGTCGGCGCGCAGAACATGTTCCTCTTCGGCATGAATGCCGAAGAAGTGGAGGCGCTGTGGCGCCAGGGGTATGACCCCCATGCGTTCCTCACGCCGGAGCTTACGCGCGTGATCCGGATGCTGGAATCGGGCGAGCTCGGCCAGCGCTTCGACGACATCGTGCAGTCGCTGCTGTCCAACCGGTTCGGTGCTGCCGACGCCTATATGACCGTTGCGGACTTCGCCAGCTACCGCCAGGCGCAGGCGCTTGCGGCGCAGACCTATCAGGATGCCGACCGCTTTGCGCAGATGTCGCTGGTCAATATCGCCGGAGCCGGCATTTTCTCCTCCGACCGCTCTGTGCGTCAGTATGCGCAGGAGATCTGGAAGCTGTAAAACCATCATCATCTGCAGCCGAACCCCCGGGGGACAGGCATCCCCGGGGGTCCTGCTGTGTATCAGGGGAGACCGACATGAGGATCTTATTTGACAGCCGTCTGTCACAGTTCAAAACGCCCTTCGGCACGCTTCGCCCACAGGAGCCCTGCACTGTCCACATCATGATCCCGTGCAGCTGCCGCACAACAGCCGTGGAGCTGGTGCTGCTGCGTGAGGATGAGACGGAACGGGCGCGCTTCGCGCTGGAAAAGCAGGAACAGGACACGCTTTATGAGACCTGGGGCGGCGTATTCCGCATAGAAGAAGCCGATCTGTACTTTTACTATTTCCACATTACAACGGAAAACGAGTCCTTCCGCCTGCTGAAGCTCGGCGCAGGGGACACGAACATGGAGGCCGGCGGATACTGGCAGCTCAGCGTGATCCCGGAGCGGGACCCGGTGCCGGAGTACGCTGCCGGAGCGGTGATGTACCAGATCTTCCCGGACCGCTTTGCAGCAGGGGAGCCGAGCGACTGCACCGGCAAGCTCCAGCCCTACTGGGTGCACCAGGATCTGCGCGATGTTCCCGTCTATCTGCCGGATGAGCATGGGGAGATCCTCAACAATGACTTTTATGGCGGGAACCTGGACGGCATCATCAGCAGGCTCCCGTATCTGCAGGAGCTCGGCGTCGAGATCCTGTATCTCAATCCCATCTTCCTGGCCTGGTCCACACACCGCTATGACACCTGCGACTATCTGCGTATCGACCCGATGCTCGGCACAGAGGAGGATTTTCGCAGGCTTTGCCGCGAAGCGCATGCGCGCGGCATGAAGGTGATCCTGGACGGCGTGTTCAACCATGTGGGCAGCCGCAGCGGCTATTTCCAGAGCGCCATCCATGATCCCGACGCGCCGACGCGCAGCTGGTTCCGGTTCCTGCATTATCCGGATACCTATGAAAGCTGGTGGGGGATCCGGACGCTCCCGTGCACCGACAAGAGCAATGAGGACTACCGGCGCTTCATCATTGACGGCGAGGACAGCGTGCTGCTGCACTGGCTGCGCGCGGGCGCGGACGGCTGGCGGTTTGATGTGATCGACGAGCTGCCGGACGACTTCGTTCACCGGATGCGCGCGCGTGTCCGCGCGGAAAAGCCGGATGCGCTGTTTATCGGTGAGGTATGGGAGGACGCGTCCAACAAGATCGCATACAATGCCCGCCGGCGCTATTTCACCGACCGCCAGCTTGACTCTGTGATGAATTATCCCTGGCGAACGGCGATCCTGCGCTATGTGCGCGGCGACGACGATGGCAGCGGCCTTGGCCTGGCTATTGAGACGCTGGCGGAAAACTACCCGCCGGACGTGCTGCAGTCGGTCATGAACATCCTCTCCACCCACGATACGCCCCGCGCCATCAACGCGCTGCTCGACCCTGTGGACGGCGAGCGCGACGAGCTTGCGCAGCGCCGCTTCACCGACGAGCAGCTGCATCGCGGCAAGCGGATGCTGCGCATGGCGGCGTTCCTGCAGTTCATGCTCCCCGGCATGGCCTGTATCTATTACGGCGACGAGGCCGGCATGACCGGCTACCGCGACCCGTTCAACCGCGGGTTCTATCCCTGGGGCAGCGAGGACACATCGCTGATATCGTTCTATCGCTCGCTGGCGCATCTCAAAACGCATACGCCTGCGCTCCGCTTCGGCACGGTGCTCGTGCTCAAGGCGGGGGAGGGGCGGCTGATGCTCCTTCGGCAGCACGAGGGGCGGAGCATCGCCGTGTGCTGCAACTGCGCGGATACGCCCTGGCGCGTGCGGCAGAGCGGGAAGCTGCTGATCGGCGGCGAGCTTGCGTGCTTCGACAGCGAAAGCGTGACCATGGCAAAGGGCGGCTTCTGCGCCATGGAAAAAGAGCCGGAGTGATCTGAAATTCCCGGTTGACAAATCCGGGAGAACGTGCTATTCTACGACTAACCCACCAAGTTGGTTCTGAAAGAGGGCGCACGCATGAGCAATACACCCCGGACGGACGGCCGCCTCCGGCCCGGTTTTCGATGGCGGCATCAGCGGAAATTGTTGATTGTCCAATAAACCGAAAACCAGAAAAGGAGTTTTGATGATGTCCAAGATCTATACTTCTGCCGATCAGCTGATCGGCAATACGCCGCTGCTTGAGCTGACCAACCTTGAGAGAGAACTGGGTCTTCAGGCGAAGATCCTTGCCAAACTGGAATACTTCAATCCCGCCGGCTCCGTCAAGGACCGCATTGCCCGCGCCATGATCGACGACGCCGAGGCAAGCGGACGGCTGAAGCCCGGCTCCGTCATCATTGAGCCGACCTCCGGCAACACCGGCATCGGCCTGGCTTCCGTGGCCGCTGCCCGCGGCTACCGCATCATCATCGTCATGCCTGAGAGCATGTCCGTCGAGCGTCGCCAACTCATGAAGGCATACGGCGCAGAGCTGGTGCTCACCGAGGCGGCCAAGGGCATGAAGGGCGCCATCGCAAAGGCGGAGGAGCTTGCCGCGGGCATCCCGGACAGCTTTATCCCCGGCCAGTTTGTGAATCCGGCCAACCCCAAGGCACACTTTGAGACGACCGGCCCGGAGATCTATGCGGACACCGACGGCAGCGTGGATCTCTTTGTGGCGGGCGTGGGAACAGGCGGCACGCTGACGGGCGTCGGCCGTTACCTGAAGTCGAAAAAGCCGGCTGTGAAGGTGGTGGCGGTCGAGCCCTCCGGCTCGCCGGTGCTCTCTGCGGGCACGGCCGGCCCGCACAAGATCCAGGGGATCGGCGCGGGCTTTGTCCCGGAGGTCCTGGATACCGGGATCTATGACGAGATCATCACCGTCAGCAACGAGGACGCCTTTGCCGCCGGCAAGCTGATGGGCCGGAAGGAGGGTGTGCTGGTCGGCATTTCCTCGGGCGCGGCGCTTTCCGCAGCCGTTGCGCTGGCCAGACGTCCGGAGAATGCGGGCAAGACCATTGTCGTGCTCCTGCCGGATACCGGCGACCGCTATCTCTCCACACCGCTGTTTGCGGAGTGATCTGCCGCAAAGCCAATACAGACCGCCGGACCGACGCGGGGATCTCCCCGCGCCGGTCTGTGCCATGAGAAACCGGAGGAATTGAGTCCATGATCCCAGACAGACAGAACGCGTATGAGCTGCTCTGCGCCTACAATGACGGTGCCTTCCACCGGCAGCACGCCCGCATTGTGGGCCAGGTGATGCGCTGGTACGCGCAGGAGCTCGGCTATGCAGACGAGGCGGAATTCTGGCAGTGCGTCGGCATCCTGCATGATATCGACTTTGAACAGTATCCCCAGGAGCACTGCCTCCGTGCGCCGGAGCTTCTGCGTGCGGCGGGGATCGACGAACGGATGATCCACGCCGTGGTGAGCCACGGCTGGGGCATCACTGTGGATGTGGCCCCGGAGCATGAAATGGAGAAAGTGCTCTATGCTGTCGACGAGCTGACCGGTCTCATCGGCGCGACGGTCAAAATGCTGCCCGGCGGGAGCGTGCAGGACCTGCAGCTCAAATCGCTCAAAAAGAAATTCAAGGACAGGCGCTTTGCCGCGGGATGTTCCCGGGAGGTCATCACGCGCGGCGCAGAGCTGCTCGGCTGGTCCCTGGACGAGCTGTTCGAGCGGACGATCCGCGCCATGCAGCAAAGCGAGGTGTCCTATGACTGAACGCCGGGTGCTTGTGGCCATGAGCGGCGGCGTGGACTCCAGTGTTGCGGCAAAGCTGCTGCAAAATGCCGGGTACGATTGCGTCGGCTGCATGATGAAGCTCTATGAGCAGGCGGACAGCGTTTCCGCCGGAGAACCAAAGACCTGCTGCTCGCTGGACGACGCGGAGGACGCCCGCAGCGTCGCACAGCGGTTGGGCATGCCGTTTTATGTGTTCAATTTCAAGGACGCCTTCCGCACCTGTGTCATCGACCGCTTCGTCCGTGCCTATGAGGCGGGTGAAACGCCAAATCCCTGCATCGACTGCAACCGCTGCCTGAAGTTCGGAAAGCTCTTCGAGCGGGCGGAGGTCCTGGGCTGCACCCATATTGCCACCGGCCACTATGCGCGCATTGTGCGCGAGAATGGAAAATATGTCCTCAAAAAGGCGCTCGACCGCGCCAAGGACCAGAGCTATGTGCTCTATGACCTGACGCAGGAGAAGCTGGCGCATACGCTTTTTCCCCTGGGAGAGCTGGAAAAGAGCACTGTACGCGCCATCGCTGCGCGCGAGGGCTTCTGCAATGCGCGCAAGCACGACAGCCAGGACATCTGCTTCGTCCCGGACGGCGACTATGCCCGCGTCGTTGCGCAGTACGGCGGGCAGACGCCGCAGCCGGGTCCGTTCCTGGATATGGATGGGAACACGGTCGGCACACACCGCGGTATCATCCATTATACCATCGGCCAGCGGCGCGGTCTTGCGCTGCCGACCGGGGGGCGGATCTATGTCACCGGCATTCTGCCGGAGCAGAACGCTGTGCGCGTCGGGCCGTCAGAGGCGCTGATGAGCCGCGAGGCGTTTGTGGCGCAGTTCAACTGGATCTCCGGTGAGGCACCCGTGCGTCCCTTTTCCTGCGAGGCGAAGATCCGTTACCGGCAGGCGCAGACGCCCGTGACGGTCTATCCCATTGGCCCGGCGCAGGTGCGTCTGGATTTTTCGGAACCGCAGCGTGCGGTCACGCCGGGGCAGTCAGCCGTGCTCTATGACGGCGACACGGTACTCGGCGGCGGCACCATCATCCGGAAGGAGGAAGCGGAATGCTGATCTCAACAAAGGGGCGCTATGCGCTTCGTGTACTCATTGACCTGGCCGAGCACCGCACGGGCGGTTATTTGCCCATGAAGGAGATCGCGGACCGGCAGGAGATCTCTCCAAAGTATCTGGAGCGCATCATGCTGCAGATGTCGAAGGCCGGGCTGGTGGACGGCGCCCACGGCAAGGGCGGCGGCTACCGCCTGACGAAGGAGCCGGCGGACTATTCCGTGCTGGAGATCCTCCGCAGCGCCGAGGATACGCTTGCGCCGGTCGCCTGCCTGCAGGGCAATATGGCGGGCTGCGAAAAGGCGTCCCGATGCAGGACGCTCCCCGTCTGGCAGAAGCTCGACGCGCTCATCACCGGGTATCTTGGCAGCGTGACGCTGGCCGACCTGCTGCAGGTCGACGCGGCGGACGAGTATGTGATCTGACCCGTTTATAAGGAAACAAAACGCTGCCGGAGCCTGCCGCAATTTGCGGCAGGCTCCGGTTTTTATGGGATGATCGTTCAGGGGCGTCCGGGAGGGCGCAATGTGCGTGGGGAGGAAGCTATTTGTAATTGAGAATATCGTTGGCAACGGGCGTATAGAACAGCGCGCGGATCTGCGCAGGGTCTGCGGTCTGGCCGAGGATCCACATGAGCTTGCCGACCACGGCCTCCGTGGTCATGTCGAAGGCTTCCAGGATCTGCGGGCATGCGCGCAGCCGCCGGCCGACCTGATAGACGCCGACGTTGCTGCCTTCATTTGCCACCTGTGTGGTGAGCACCACTGTTTTTCCCTGATCCAGCCCTTCGTTGAGCACATCGAGGAACTGCGTCCCCTGGTAGGAGGGGATGCCGCCGACGCCGAAGCTTTCAAGGATCAGCGCGTCGTTTTCCTGCAGCATATACTTCACAAGATCCGTGCGAACGCCCGGGATCAGCTTCAGCAGCGCCACGCGGTCGTCCAGCCGGTCAGAGAACAGAGGCTCCGGCAGGAAAGCGTTTTCAATGTATTGCAGCAGGCAGTCGTCCTGCAGCACGGCCAAATACGGGTAGTTGATGCTGGAGAACGCCTCATAGCTTTTCGTGCGCGTTTTGCGCGCGCGTGTGCCGAGAATGACCTTTCCGTTGAAGACGATCAGCACGCCGTGCAGCGTATCGGAGCACGCGCAGCGGAAGGCGTCGGTCAGGTTGACCTTGGAGTCGGTGGAATCGAAGCTGATGGGCTTCTGTGCGCCGGTCAGGACAATGGGCTTGCGTGCGCCGCGGATGAGATAGGAGAGCGCAGCCGCGGTATAGGCCATGGTATCCGTTCCGTGGGCAATGACAAAGCCGTCGTAACGGTCATACTGCGCGCGGATCTGCCGCGCCAGCAGCAGCCAGTGCGCCGGGCAGATGTCGGTGCTGTCCAGGGAAAAAAGCTGGATGCTGTCAATGCTGCAAAGCGACGAGACTGCCGGGACAAAGGCAAGCAGCTGATCGGTGCTCAGCTCCGGCATCAGTCCCTCTGTCGAGCGGCCGGAGGCGATCGTCCCGCCCGTGCCGATCATCAGGATATGCTTCATGGCGCACCTCCGTAATCTGGATTCATGTTCAGTATACCACGGATTGACGGAAAAAGATACTGTCTGCCGGACAAAGACTGCTCCTTCCCCGGATGAGCCGAAGATTTTTTTTCAGAAGGGGTTGACATATAATGAATATATGATAATATATTCATGTGAACAGAGATTCATATGTTAAAGGAGGATGACAGCATGCATACCGAATCGTGTTCCGACGGCAACAGCATCCGCCATCTGATCTCAAACGTCTCGGAGGATGAGCTGAGCGACCTGGCCGAGCTGTTCAAAATGTTTGCAGACTCCACGCGGATCAAGATCCTCTATGATCTGATCAACGGGGAGAAGAATGTAACGGAGATCTGCGACGATCTGGAAATGAACCAGTCGGCGGTTTCGCACCAGCTGAAGCTCCTCAAAACGGCGAAGCTGATCGGCGCGCGCCGGGAGGGCAAGCAGATGATCTATTTCCTTGCTGACGACCATGTGAAAACCATCATCGCCATGGGCAAGGAGCATATAGAAGAGTAAGCAGAAAGGAAGAACCGGACATGAAAAAGAAGTTCAAGTGCGACATCGACTGCGCCAACTGCGCGGCCAAGGTGGAGGAGGCCATCCGCCGTTTGGATGGCGTTCAGGACGCGAAGGTCAATTTCATGATGCAGAAGTTCACGCTGGAGGCCGACGACGACCGCTTTGAGAGCATCCTGCAGCAGGCGATCGCGGCCGGGAAAAAGATCGAACCTGATTTCAGCGTAGAGCTTTGAGCCGGGAGGCGCGGGCCATGGACCAGAAGCAGGCCAGGCAGCTCCGGAAAATTCTGATCGCCGCGGCGGTATTCCTGCTGCTGATCGTTCCGGATACGCTGCAGACGTTCCCGTTTGCCGGAAAGACCGGGCGCTTTGCCCCGGCGCTCTATCTGATCCCATATCTGCTTTGCGGGCTTCCGGTGATCCGCAAGGCGCTGCTGGGCATCCGCAACCGGCAGGTGTTCGACGAATCGTTTCTCATGATGCTCGCCACGTTCGGCGCGGTGGTGACCGGTGAATACTCCGAGGCCGTGGCTGTGATGCTGTTTTATCAGGTGGGCGAGTGGTTCCAGGACTACGCGGTCGGCAGGTCGCGCCGGTCCATTTCCGGCCTGTTGGAGCTCGTCCCGGAATCCGCGAGCATCGAGCGGGCGGACGGCTCCGTGGAGCTGGCTGACCCGGACGACGTTGCCGTCGGGGACGTGCTCGTCATCAAGCCCGGCGAACGTGTTCCGGTGGACGGCGTGGTCCTCACGGGCGAGAGCATGCTCAACACGGCTGCGCTGACCGGCGAGTCGGTGCCGCGGCATGTGCGGGAGGGGGAGCAGATCCTCTCCGGCTGCATCAACGGCGAAGGGCTCCTGCGCATCCGCGCGGAAAAGGCGTTTGAAGACTCCACCGTTTCGCGCATCCTGGAGCTGGTGGAAACGGCTTCGGAAAAGAAATCAAAAACCGAGACATTCATCACGCGCTTTGCGCGTGTGTATACGCCGGCCGTCGTCCTTGCGGCGGTACTGCTGGCGCTGATCCCGTCGCTCGTGACGGGGGACTGGGGCACATGGGTCTATCGCGCGTGTGAATTCCTGGTCATTTCGTGCCCCTGCGCGCTGGTGATCTCTGTGCCGTTGGCTTTTTTCGGCGGCATCGGCGCGGCCAGCGCTGCAGGCGTTCTGGTCAAGGGCTCCAACTATCTGGAGCTGCTTGCCAGGCTGGATACTGTCGTATCCGACAAGACGGGCACGCTGACCGAGGGCAGCTTCCGCGTCAGCGAGGTGTGTCCGGCAGAGGGGATCTCACGGACCGAGCTGCTGCGCAAGGCAGCGCTGGCCGAGGGACTTTCCACGCATCCCATTGCTGTCTCCATCCGTGAGCGGCTGAACGAGGAGCTGCCGGATACGGCGCTCAACATGAAGCTCGTGACCGATGTGGACGATATTCCCGGGCAGGGACTTGCCGCGACGGTGGAGGGGCGCATGGTGTGTGTCGGCAACGACCGCCTGATGCAGGCGCAGGGCGTGGAATGCCCGGCGGTCACGGACGAGGCGGCGACGGTCTGCCGCGTGGCGGAGAACGGCGTATATCTTGGCACGATCCTCATCCGCGACCGGGTCAAGCCCGGCGCAAGGCAGGTGCTCGCAGAGCTCCGGGAGGCGGGCGTCCGGCGGATCGTCATGCTGACCGGGGACAGCCGTTCCGTCGGTGAGGCCGTGGGGCGCGAGCTGGGCGTTGACGAGGTCTGTGCGCAGCTCCTGCCGCAGGACAAGGTCGCGCGCGTGGAGGCGCTGCTTGCGGGTCTCGCAGAGGGCGGAAGGCTTGCGTTCCTTGGGGATGGCATCAACGACGCGCCTGTCCTGACGCGGGCGGATGTTGGCGTTGCCATGGGTTCCATGGGCTCAGACGCGGCCATTGAGGCGGCGGACGTGGTCATCATGGACGACGATCTGAAAAAGCTTCCAGCCGTCATCCGCATCGCACGGCGGACGGTGCGCATCGCGCGGCAGAACATCGCCTTTGCGCTGACTGTAAAGCTGGCGATCCTGGCACTCAGCGCGCTTGGCCTTGCAGGCATGTGGACGGCGGTCTTTGCCGACGTGGGCGTCGCGGTCCTGTGCATTCTCAACTCCATGCGCCTGCTGCGCCGAAGAAACGGCGCGAAGGCGGACAGGATCTGACAAAAAATGTTTCCGTTCCCCGCTTTTTTCTTGCAATGCGTAAAAACTTGTTGTATATTGGAATCAGACAGCACAGACTGCTGATTTCGTAACAGGAGGCACGCGTTATGGGAAAGTTTGTCATCAAAGAGACCAAAAGCGGCGTGAAATTTAATCTGAAGGCTACCAACGGCGAGGTCATCGCCACATCCGAGGTCTATACCACCGAGGCTGCCTGCAACAAGGGCATCGCCAGCGTCCAGAAGAACGCGCCGGTGGCCGCGGTCGAGAACCAGACCGTGGAGGGCTTCGAGGTTCAGAAGCATCCGAAGTTTGAAGTCTACACCGACAAGTCCGGCGAGTTCCGCTTCCGCCTGAAGGCGACCAACGGCCAGATCATTGCGACCAGCGAGAGCTACAAGAAGCTGGCCAGCTGCCTGAACGGCATTGAGTCCGTCAAGAAGAACGCAGCTGACTCCACCATCGTCAAGGAAAACGCGTAACAGTCGGCACCGGCGGAACTTCCGTCCAACCCAAAAGAGCGGTTCGGACATTCTTGCTTCGCAGGGAATCTGCTTTGCGGCATAGGCTGCCAGCCAAACGTTCGGAAAGAGGCGTGACCGAATCGGTCACGCCTCTTTCATGTTTCCGGTTCGAGGCCGCAGCGGATGAACCTGACAAAAACTTGGACGGATATGATGTTGAATCTCTTTACGCTTTCATGGCGTGGATGATCTGCAGTCCGTCACTTTCCATCCCTTTCACTTCACCCCAAAAATAGTGAACGGGAAGAATTGAAAGCAGCAGGATCGCTCCGTTTATAAAAAGAGCGGTATTGATGAAAAAAACAATGGCGCTTTGGGCGATCGCGTCGGAATAAAACGGTGCTCCGCTGAATCGCAGCAGCAACAGCGCCACGACCAAAACGAGAGATATGATCGGGCCGCCGGAAAGCATCATGATCAGCTTTGCCTTTGTGTCGATCCTGCCTTCGGCAGGGCTGAACAGACCGTCGAATACGAGCAGATTCACCGTCAATGCTTTCACGTTCAGCAGTCTCTTTCCCCATCCGACCCGTATGTGCCAATGTGTGTCTCCGGTTGCAAGCATATAACCGAGAGCATGCCCCAATTCATGCAGAACAGTTGAAAGGAACGACAGCGCCCACAAAGCGCAAACAAGGACCGCCAGCTCAAACAAGATCGCAACCATCCTGAACATTGAATCATCTCCATAAAAAATGTTGAATGGATGATACCACCGTTGGATGGCGCAGTCAAGCGCTTTACGTTCAAACGAGCGGTAATATCCTGCGAAACACTGCTCTTTGCCCGTTTTTTCTGCCTGGAAATGGGAAAAACCGCCCGCAGGAAAACCTGCGGGCGGCGGAGCATTTGTGCGGATGCGGCAGACGTGCAGATCAGAACACACCCTGCTCGTACATGGCCTGCGCGACCTTCTTGAAGCCGGCAATGTTGGCGCCTGCCACCAGATCGTAGCCGAGACCATACTCTTCAGCGGCCTCAGCGGAGACCTTGTGGATGTTGATCATCATCTTGTGCAGCTGCGCGTCAACTTCCTCAGCGGACCAGACGAGACGCTCGGAGTTCTGAGACATCTCCAGCGCGGAGACGCCCACGCCGCCGGCGTTGACAGCCTTGGACGGAGCGACGACCATGTGCTTCTGCGCACGCAGGAAGTTCAGAGCGTCGTTGGTGGTGGGCATGTTGGCAACTTCGATGTAGTACTTGACGCCGGAGGCAGTGATCTTTTCCGCGGACTCCATGCGGACGTCGTTCTGGGTGGCGGCGGGCATATAGATGTCAACGTCCTTGACGCCCCAGCACTTTGCGCCTTCCACAAACTCAACGCCGAACTTTTCGGCATAGGGCTTGCAGTGCATCGGATCCTTCGCGCGCATCTCAAGGATGTAGTTGAGCTTTTCGTCGGTGACGACGCCTTCCGGATCATGGATGTAGCCATCGGGGCCGGCGAAGTAGGTGACCTTCGCACCGAGCTGCGCAGCCTTCTTCATGATGCCCCAGCCGACATTGCCGTAGCCGGAGATGGCGATGCGCTTGCCTTCGATGGTATCGTGCTCATGCTTGAGGACTTCCTGCAGATAGTAGACAGCGCCGTAGCCGGTCGCTTCCGGACGGATCAGGGAGCCGCCGTAGCTCAGACCCTTGCCGGTGAGAACGCCGTTCTCCCAGACGCCCTTGAGTCTGCGGTACTGGCCGTACAGATAGCCGATCTCACGGCCGCCGACGCCCATGTCACCGGCGGGAACGTCGATGTCCGGCCCGATGTAGCGGTACAGAGCGGTCATGAAGCTCTGGCAGAAACGCATGACCTCAGCATCGGACTTGCCGGCGGGATCGAAGTCGGAGCCGCCCTTGGCGCCGCCGATGGGCAGGCCCGTCAGGGAGTTTTTGAAGCACTGTTCAAAGCCGAGGAACTTGATGATGCCTTCGTAGACATTCTTCTGGAAGCGCAGGCCGCCCTTGTACGGGCCGATCGCGCCGTTGAACTGGCAGCGCCAGCCGCGGTTGGTGTGATATTCGCCCTTGTCGTCCATCCAGCAGACGCGGAACGTGAACATTCTTTCCGGCTCGACCATGCGGTTCAGCAGGTCGACCTTCTCATATTCGGGATGGGCATCCATGATGGGGGAGATCGAGGACAGAACCTCTTCGACCGTCTGGACGAATTCGGGCTCGCTGCTGTGCTTCTGCTTCACGTTTTCAATGACGCTTGCAACATACGCATTCATTTCAGGGTAATCCTCCTCGTTTTTTATCACGAATATTCTGCAATCTTCGCCTGATTGCCTATTATAACTATACCATGCCGCCGCGGGAAAAACAAGATGGGCGGCCTTGCGAAAGCGCTCAAAAAAAGTGTTTCAAAAATGTCAATTTTGCCATGTCAGACACGCTGCCCGCGGGAAACCGCGGGCAGGCGATGATCTGATTCAGGCCTGGAACGCGGAAATAATGTCCACGATCTCAGCGCCGATGCGCTTCTGGGCTTCCACGGTGGCAGCGCCGATATGCGGCGTGCAGGAGACCATCGGGTGGCTGTAGAGCGCCTTGTTGCTGGCAGGCTCGTCGGCATAAACGTCGAGCCCGGCGGCGCGGACCTTGCCGCTCTCAAGACCGGCCAGGAGCGCGGCCTCGTCAACGTTGGTGCCGCGGGAGGTGTTGATGATGCACACGCCGTCCTTCATCTTGGCGATAGACTCAGCGCTGATGAGTGCGCCGCCGTCAACTGCAGGAGCATGGACGGAGATGAAGTCGGACTGCGCAAGCAGCTCGTCCATCTCGACATAGGGGATGCCGAGCTTTTCTTCGATACCGTCGATGTGGTAGATATCGAAGGCGATGACCTTCATGCCGATGGCCTTGGCCATGACGCCCAGGTGCTGGCCGATGCGGCCGAAGCCGACGATGCCAAGCGTCTTGCCCTGCAGCTCGATGCCCTTGCCGTAGGCTTTCTTTTCCCACTTGTCCTCACGCATGGAGTGGCCGGCCGCGGAGATGAAGCGCGCGCAGGAGAACATGTGGCCGAGCGCCAGCTCTGCGACGGACTGAGAGGAAGCCTTCGGCGTGTTCTTCACGGTGATGCCGTTCGCTTCGGCATACTTGACGTCGATATTGTCGACGCCGACGCCGCCGCGGATGATGAGCTTGAGCTTGCCGCCCTTGGCTTCATCAATGTGGTTGGCGCGGACCTTGGTCTTGGAGCGGACAACGACTGCGTCAAACTCACGCAGCGCGGCGCCCAGCTGATCCGGCTCATAGAACTGCTCTACGACCTCGTGGCCCAGCTCGCGGAGCTTGGCCATGGCGGTCTTGTCCATTCCGTCCGTAACGAGAATACGCATGGTTGGAAATCTCCTTCTCTTATTAATTATTATTACATCAGTCAGATGCGGGGATCGCTTACTTATGCTCGGCTTCGTATTTCTTCAGGAACTCCACAAGCGCCTCGACGCCGTCCTTGGGCATGGCGTTGTAGATGGAAGCGCGCAGACCGCCAACGGACTTGTGGCCCTTGAGGTTGTCATAGCCGGCTGCCTTGGTGGCGGCGACGACCTCAGCGTCGAGCTCCTTGCTCTCGGTGACGAACGGGATGTTCATCAGCGAGCGGAATTCCTTCTCCACGGTGCCCTTGAACATCTTGGAGGAATCCAGGAAATCATAGAAGACCTTCGCCTTGTCGATGTTGCGTCTGTGCATCTCTTCGAGACCGCCGATGGACTTGAGGTACTTGAAGACCTTGCCGCAGCAGTAGATTGCCCAGCAGTTCGGCGTGTTGTACATGGAGCCGGCGTCCGCATGGGTCTTGTACTGCATGTAGATGGGCAGATCCGTCAGATCGTCACGGATGAGATCCTCACGGATGATAACGACCACCATGCCTGCGGGGCCGACGTTTTTCTGGACGCCGGCGTAGATCATGCCGTAGTCGGAGACATTGCAGGGCTGGGAGAGGAACATGGAGGACTGGTCGGAGACGAGAATGTGGCCCTTGGTGTTGGGCAGCTTCTGCCAGGTCACGCCGTGGATGGTTTCGTTCTCGCAGATGTAGACATAGTCGGTGTCTTCGGGGATGTCGAGATCGGAGCAGTCGGGGATATAGGTGTAGTTCTTGTCCTTGGAGGAGGCGGCAACAATGACCTCACCGACCTTCTTCGCCTCGGCAATGGCCTTCTTGGACCATGCGCCGGTCTCGATATAGACGGCCTTGCCGTTCTTCATAAGGTTCATGGGGATCATGGAGAACTGGAGCGTTGCGCCGCCCTGGATGAAGAGGACCTTGTAGTTGTCGGGGATGTTCATAAGGTCGCGCAGGTCCTGCTCGGCCTCGTCGATGATCTGCTGGAAAACCTTGGAACGGTGGGACATCTCCATGACGCACATGCCGCTGCCGCGGTAGTTGAGCATCTCGTCACGGATCTCCTCAAGAACAGGCTCGGGCATCATGGCCGGGCCGGCGGAGAAGTTGTAGGTACGACCGTATTTCATAACGCTTGCCTCCTAAAAAACAGTGATAATTAGTTGGAACCGGGGGGCGGGCAACGCCCGCATCATCTTCAGTATATACCTTCCTGCCAGAAGAATCAACCCTGTTTTCTGAATTATTTTTTATAATGCTAATAAATTTTTTGCACCTGTCTGACGGACAGCATCCGGCGGGGCGGAGGTGCGAAAAAATACCGGCCGGGGCGCATTTCCCCGGCCGGAAGATCAGTAACCTTTGTATTTTCTGCGTGTGGCAAGTCCTCCGCGGATGTGGCGCTCAGCCTTGTTCTGGTCGAGGATCTCACGGACCTGCAGATAGAGCGGCCGGTCCACGGCTCTCAGCCGGTCGGACAGATCCTTGTGCACGGTGGACTTGGAGATCCCAAAGTGTTTTGCAGCCGCACGGATGGTGGTGCGGCCCTCGATGATGTACACAGCGAGCTCCCTGGCTCTTTGTTCAAAGTCCTCAGTCATGCGGGCACCTCCAGGCTGTGTATGCTACCTGAGTATATGCGCCCGGCATGGGAGCTATGAGCCGGGACAGGCCGCATCTTCCGCCTCTAAACCGGGCGGCTTTGCTTGTGTTCTATAAAGAAGTAATTGAGAGGTATTTTTTTGCCGTTCCCATCCGGAGCTTGCGCACTGCGCCGGATAGGTCGGGCGTTATTCGGGCAAATCTACCTTGCCGATAAAGCTGTAATAGATTTCTACATCCTGCCTGCGGGTCTTGTTCTCGTCATAGCTGCACTCATGCACGACGATCTTTTCTACAAACTC
>CADCOJ010000136.1 GCA_902803075.1 Oscillospiraceae bacterium
GGAGCATCGGCACCGGTCGCAAGAGCAGCTTCCGAAGCTCTTTGAAAGCCCTGCCGTTATCGGCACACGGGCAGATCTGGTGCAGGCGGTTCTGAAGATGGTCAGCACGGAAGCGGAACTGACCGCACGCTGCAAAGCGCAGTATATGAAATTCCGTGAGATCTAACCAACTGTAACGTATCTGTTCCCGCGGTTCAATCCGGGCCCGTCCACCTCTGCATAACACAGGGCGGTCATTTCTCCTGAAACGACCGCCCTGTTGCCGTGATCCTTTGCGCGCAGTGCGCCGATCCGGTTTCTTTTCCGCAATATCCCGTTTTATTCTGCCAGACGGTATGCTCTGTCGAGCAGCTGATAGTACGGAAGCAGAAACGTAAATATCTCCTTCAGCCATCCGACAAGCTCCGGGCTGTAAGCCAACTCGTCATATTTGCGCATACAGCTGATCGAGAAACTGCGCAGGTTGTACCAGCGCTCCAGATCCTCTCCGACGCGCCCCTTCGGCTTTGCGTACGTTTCTCCCTCAAGCAGCAGATCCGGGCGCTTTTTCAGCGCGCGCATGAGCTTCCGGGCCGCTGCAGGGTCGCGGTCGATCACGCGGCGGAAGCGCAGCGCGCCCGCCGGCTGCATCCACCAGCCGATCCCACAGCCATAGCCATCCGCGCCGACCTCAAACCAAAAGCATGGTGCCTCGGCACGTTGATCATTCTCGTTCTGGAATGAAAACCAGATGTGATCCTTCAGCGGTCCCCGGCCAAAAAGCCTGCGCGCGTCACGATAGATACGCGAAATATGAAGGTTCAGCTCCAACTCCGGATGGTTCTCCATGAACCAGTCGTACAGCTCGTTGCCGAGCGCACGGGTCGGTTCCATGACCGCTTCCCGAAACGCCTCCTTCTGCGGAGCGAACCACTCGCGCGAATTGTTCAGGCGAATGCCCCAGAACAGGTCGATGGTCTGATCCGAATATCCTTTAAACATTGCCGGTTACTCCTTATGTGCCTGCAGGTACGCGAGATACCCTTCAAGGATGAGGCTGGCCGCCACTGCGTCGACGGTATTCCTGCGCTTTTTCCCATGATAGTTGTGCTCGGAGAGGATCTGATGCGCCTCGATCGTCGTCCGGCGCTCGTCCCAAAGGACCGGCTTCATGCCCGTCACTTGTTCCAGCAGCTCCGCGAACTCCCGGCAGAGTGCCGCGCGCGGTCCCTCTGTCCCATCCATGTTTTTCGGCAGCCCAAGGACCAGCCGCTCCGCACCGTAGCTTTTGGCCAGGCGGCCGATCTGCCCGGCAGTCTGTTCCCGGTTCCAGCTGTGGATGACCTCCGACGCAGCCGTCATCCAGCCGAATGTATCGGACACGGCGATGCCGGTCCGCGCGTCGCCATAATCGATCGCCATGATCTTCACAGGCATGCCCCCTCTTTTTTCGTAAGTGTAGCACATTTTTCCGGTCTTCGCAAACCCGACTTAAAAAGCCATGAAAAAACCATGTTTTTTGAAAAAAAATCTGTTGACCTGACGTCTGTTTTATGGTAATATGAATCCACCTGTGAAAAAGGGGTCTATTTTTTTGCGCTCATTTTTCAGCTGCGGGACACCATGTAGTTTCGGTGTCAACTAAATTTTTTCAATAGCCGCAGCCGCGCAGGGAGGCAAAATTTTAAGGAGGTGCAGAACATGCGGGTTAAAATCACGCTCAGATGCAACGAATGCAAACAGAGAAACTACAACACCATGAAAAACAAGAAGAACGATCCGGACCGTCTGGAAATGAAGAAGTACTGCAGATTCTGCAAGAAGCACACCGTGCACAGCGAGACGAAGTAACGCACACAACGCAGAAAGGGTGAACATCATGGCAGAAGCGAAAAAAGAAAACTTCTTTGTCCGTGCCGCCAAGCGTGTCAGCCGCTGGTTCCGCGAAATGACGAGCGAGCTGAAGAAGGTCGTGTGGCCGACAAAGCGCCAGATGATCAACAACACCGTCATCGTTCTGGTGTGCGTTCTGATCGTTGGCATTTTCATTTGGGTCTTCGATGGCGTCAGCGGCGTTGTCGTCAACGGCATCATCTCCCTGGTCAAAGGCGGCTGATTATGGCGGAAGCTGCAAAATGGTATGTTGTGCATACCTATTCCGGCTACGAGAACACCGTCAAGGCTACCATTGAGAAAACCATCGAGACGCGTCACCTGCAGGATCTGATCCATGTCGTTTCCATCCCGATGGAGACCGTCACCGAGATCACCGACAATGGCCCCAAGACTTATGACCGCAAGGTCTTCCCCGGCTACGTTCTCATCAAGATGATTATGTCCGACGAGACATGGTACATCATCAAGAACGTCCGCGGCGTCACAGGGTTCGTCGGCTCCGGCACGAAGCCCACGCCCCTCACGGAAGAGGAAGTCCTGCAGCTCGGCGTTGAGAAGCATGAGACCGTTGTTGCCTATTCGGAAGGCGACAGCGTTCGGGTCAATGACGGCCCGCTTACGTCCTTCATCGGCGTCGTCGACACGATCGATATTGAAAAGAACAAGGTTCGCGTTATTGTTTCCATGTTCGGACGCGAAACGCCCGTCGAGCTCGAGCTCGATCAGGTCGAACTGGTCAACCAGTAATCCTGTCATTGGTCAGAACGTGGGAGGGGGCCGATCCCCCGCAAAAAATACGCCGCACGGCGTATCACCACAATTATTCAGGAGGTGCTTATCATGGCACAGAAAGTAACAGGTTATATCAAGCTGCAGATCCCGGCCGCCAAGGCGACCGCATCTCCCCCTGTCGGCCCGGCACTCGGCCAGCACGGTGTCAACATTTCCCAGTTTATCAAAGAGTTCAACGAGCGCACCAAGGATCAGGCCGGCTTTAAGATCCCGGTCGTCATCACTGTGTACGCTGACCGCAGCTTTTCCTTCATCACCAAGACCCCCCCGACCCCGACTCTCATTCTGAAAGCTCTGGGCATTGAAAAGGGTTCCGGCGTTCCCAACAAGGATAAGGTCGCTACCATCACCAAGGCGCAGGTCCGTGAGATCGCAGAGCGCAAAATGCCCGACCTCACTGCCAACACCATCGAGGCTGCCATGAGTCAGGTTGCCGGCACCTGCCGCAGCATGGGCATCACTGTCGTCGATTGATTCAAAAGCTTCACAGAGGTCATCCGGCTGCAGGCCGGACCTCACAAATACGTGGGAGGAATTTTCCGAATCACCACTAAGGAGGATAATTACATTGTTCAGAGGTAAAAAATATAAAGACAGCGCGAAGCTGATCGACCGCAGCATGCAGTATGAAGTCCCTGCGGCTATGGAACTGGTTGTGAAATGCGCCACCGCAAAGTTTGACGAAACCGTGGAAGCCCACATCAAGCTGGGTGTCGACTCCCGTCACGCCGACCCGCAGGTCCGCGGCGCCATCGTTCTCCCGAACGGCACCGGCAAGACCCGTAAAGTCCTTGTTTTTGCAAAGGATGCCAAGCTCGATGAGGCCAAAGAGGCCGGAGCCGATTACGCCGGCGGCATGGAGCTTGTCGAAAAGATCCAGAAGGAAAACTGGTTTGACTTCGACGTCGTTGTCGCTTCTCCCGACATGATGGGTATCGTTGGTCGTCTCGGCAAGGTCCTCGGCCCGAAGGGCCTCATGCCTTCTCCCAAGGCTGGCACCGTGACCCCCAACATCGCCGCGGCGATCAAGGAGATCAAAGCTGGTAAGATCGAGTACCGTCTCGACAAGACCAACATCATCCACTGCCCGATCGGCAAGGCTTCCTTCGGCCCCGAGAAGCTCGAAGAAAACTTCAACGCTCTGCTCGGCGCCGTCATCAAGGCCAAGCCCGCCGCCGCAAAAGGCCAGTATATCCGCAGCTGCACTGTGGCCAGCACCATGGGCCCCGGCATCAAGGTCGCCACGGCAAAAGTCTGATTTTCTCTCGGATCAGACGCATTTCCCCTTGACAAGCTGCAAAAATCTGCTATAATAAGCAAGCTGCCAGAGACAGCAGGAGGCGCAAGCCGCAACGGGGTCTCCCCTTCCTGCCGAGGTTACGCACAAATGGGTTCATTTTGTGTCCTCACGTCTTTGGCGTGAGGACATTTTTATTTCGGAGGTGACATTCATGCCCAACGCAAAGGTACTGGAAAGCAA
>CADCOJ010000137.1 GCA_902803075.1 Oscillospiraceae bacterium
GAGAAGAACACGCCGTCGCCGCCGTGGGTGTGGATGTCGATCATGCCGGGGCCGACGAACAGGCCGCCCGCGTCCAGGATCCCGGAATCCGAGGGGACGGAGATCTCATCCGCCGGTCCGAAGGCGGTGATCACCCCGTTTTCCGTCAGGATCACACCGTCCGGGATCAGATGATCCCTCTGAATCAGCGTACCGTTTTTGATTGCAAGCATTTTGACTCCTTTCCGGCTTCATGTTTGATTTATCGCTCCACAAGCTGTGATCGAACGCATCCTGTTTATCCCTCGAAACAATGATAAGCGGTCAGGATGAATACTCCGATCTCGTAAAGAAGCTTCTCCGCCTTTCTGCGCAGCTCCAGAGACGGCGATGCGAGCGGCCGCTCGGCGATCCCCTCCGTCTGCATCCGCGCATGCGGCCAGCTTCGTGCCGCCGGTAGCATATGGTCCGCCTCGAAGGCGAAATATCCTTTGTACCCGATCCGGATCAGTCCCTGAATCACGGCGTCCAGATCGACGGTGCCCATCAGCGGGGCAAAGTGTTCGTCATAGGTGCCGAAGTTGTCCTGAATGTGCAGGGCATACAGGTGCCTGCCGAGATCGCAGATCTCCCGGTACTGGTTCGCTCCGCGCATGTTCGCGTGCCCAATGTCCCAGCAGGCGTGCAGCAGCGGGTGGCCGATCCAATCGAGGAACTCCGTCATCTCGCGCCCGGTCATAAAGAAGAACTTCCCCTGCATGTTTTCCTCGGCGCTGTTTTCGATCAGGACGTTCACGTTCCATCTCTCCATCGCGGGGAACAGGCTCTCATAATACGCGCGGTTCGCAAGAAAATAATCGTCCTGATCCTCCGGGTAGCGCATCTGCTCCGATATGCCGGAGTGCACAACGAGGTTTCGGATCCCGAGTCTGCCGCAGGCCTCGATGGATCGCAGCGTCGCAAGCATCCCGGCCTCGTGATCCCCGGCGGGATCGAGCGGATTGTAGCCGGGGGAATGTGCCTGGACGAACGTGAAGCCGAGCTTTTCCGCTGCCTCCGCCGCCTCGTCGACCTCTCTGAACCAGTCGCCCGTCAGAAACGGCGAGCCAGGATAAATGACGCTGTAAAAGCTGTAATCGAGATACCGAAAGCCCGTCCCTTCAAACGCGCGGACCGCCTCTGCGGGCGTTTTGGTAAACCTGTGGAAATCCCCGATGGTCGTTGCAAGACGCATCATGCTCTTCCTTTCCTTGTTGTGGATGCAGAATCCTCGTTCCTGCCCATGCTCCCGATCGCTCTTTACCGATCAGAGCGGAATCGTCTGCACGTTCTGCACATCGAAGTCAAGCCGGTAGCTTCGGGCAGTACCGTTCGCCAGAATGTGAAGCTCGGCCTGCCCGCGGCCCTGTACGCGGACCCGTTCCCCTTCGATCGAAAGCAGATCCAGATTCTCGGCTGAACTCCATGCCGCCGCGCGACCAGTTGTTATCAGCTTCGTGATTGAGCCGAACGGGAGCCGGAGTATGTACGTCTCATCACCCATGCGAAAATCAGCCTTCCGCAGCGGCTCGGGATCGCGGTACCAGTCCACAGGCGTCAGATAGTAGTGGAGCGTTCCGTCACTCTGGCGAAACACCGAATACTCCACATCGTCCCCGCAGAAGATCTGCGTGTCCGCACACGCCGCAAGCTGTTCCTGCAGGGACAGAATGAGCCGCTCATAGTCTGGGCGGATCGCCTCGTTTCCGGGATAGGATGCGGCGTTCAGCAGGACGATCCTGCCCGCTCCAGCAGGGATCTCACAGGCCAGCGGGTCGCCTTCGTCCGTGCGAAGAAGCACTTGTGCCTGCTTCGGTGGGTTTTCGCAGATGCGGATCGGCATGTCGTTCCGATGCGCCTGTCGGAAGCGTGGCGCTCCGTCGCTGAGCAGCGCAGTGAGCGGATGCTCCAGATATCGAAAGTCCCCCTCGAGAATGTCCGCGCGGTCTGTCGTCGATGCGAAATGCGGCCAACAGCCGACGAGCGTCCCACCTGCCCGGATAAACGTCAGAAGCCGATCAAGGTCCGTCGGCTCCGCCGCGTTGTAGCCCGCGAAGCAGAGGACGGAGTATTCCGAAAACGCGCCGTTTTCGATTGGTATGACGTCGACGTTTCCGTGCGGCGTTCCGGAGAAGAAGCCGCGCGGTGTCTGCGCATCCTGTTCTGTCGGGAAATCTCTCGAGCGGACGCCGAACAGGCCCGTAGGCGACACATGACAGAGCGGATAGAACAGCTTGAGAAGCGCCCACGAGGCCTCCGGCTCAGCGACGTGCATATGCGGCATGCCGAACACACGGTTCCCGGCGACACCGGACCATCCGTCATATCGTCCGTGCAGGAACGCGATGGGGGTGAAGAAGCGGCCGGTGCGGGCATGCGAGCGTACATAGCGGAAAAAGCGCTGCTCCTGCGCACCGGTCTGCCTGCACGCGTCGGAGAAGCGGTCAAAGGAGTCGTACCCCATCTCCATGTGGATCCAGCCCTCCTCCGTGTTGAAATCTGTAGCGCCATGGAGATAGGGCAGGAGCAGGGAGAGCAGGTATCTGCGGAAACGGCGCGGCGTATCGTGCGGATAGGACGACCACTGCAGCGCGAGATGCACGCCCATGCGATCCTTGCCGTATGCTTTGGACGCGCCGCGCAGAAACGCCATCAGCGGCTCAAGCGAGCCGTACATCGTCTCCGCACCAAGCCATGCAAAGCCTGCCTCATAGAAATACTTGAACGTGACGGCCGGGCCGGTGTGGCGGAGCGTGTCGCGGCGGATCACGCGGAGCGCGCGCATCATGTGCTCGCAGGCGTCTTTCATATCCGCCTGACACTCGACGTCGCGCAGCAGCGTCGGCTGTCCCTTCACCATCACCTGATTGTCCGCCCGGAACAGGGAATACAGTGTCTCCGGCGTCTCGCGGTCCAGTCTGCATGTCAGGTCAAGAAATTCGCGCGGCCCGCTCGGGTTGTCGAGATTCGGGAAGCTCCAGTAGAGCAGCTGGCCGTCGCGCTCATGCTCCTGTCTGCCCTGAAAGTATGGGCCAGCAAGCATCTGGACGGGTGGATTTCCGGCGACTGCGGGAAGCTCGTCTCCGTCGACCATATGCGGGTAATATGTCCGCATTTGACTGACAATGCGCGTGAACAGCTTCCAGACCTCCGGGTTCAGCGTCCGGTTGCACGACCAGTGGTAGCGTGGGCGGATCGTGATGAGATTGCCCATGTGGTTATGGAAATACCACTCCAGATAGTCCCGAACTGCCGAGACGCTCTCGTTGTTCACATAGATCATGTCGCCGCTGCCGCAGAGGATCTCATCCCCCGCCTGCTCGACCATTTGCACAACCTCGGCAGCCCCCGTGACGCCCCCACAGCGGAGCGTGAAGTGTGCACGGTTTTTGAACCGCGTTGGGCGCAGGAGGACGACATTCAGCCCCTGATCGGACAATTCCGCCGGGGATAACATCTCAAAATCCTCGCTCTCAAAGCAAAGCTCCACACCCGGCCGATCCGTCTCCAACAGGACAGGGACGTATTCCCCTCTGCGGACGATCTCGGGACAGGAGACGATGCGGAACAGCGCCGCAGGCTTCTCAAGAATTGAAATATCGCGGATTGCAACAGGAACTGTGTCGTGGTATTCGCTTGTAAAGCAAATCTGAAGCTCATTTTGCCCCGAGGAAACAGCTCCGCGTGGAAGCTCCAGCTCCACGGATGCATAGCGGTGCATGGAAAGGAATACCTCTCCGCTGTGAATAAGCTGTCCGTTGAGCGCAATCTCAAACTCCGGCCATTCCCTGCGGGACAGGTTCTGTCCCATCCAGTAGAAGTGGATATACGAAGGCGTGCTTTCCACAGCCGGGACGAAATCCGGAAGAATGTTCCGCCCGTTCGCGGCCATAAGCTCCGGCTCCTCCAGATAGATGTGTCCCTGATAGCCCTGACCCTCGACGGTGACGAGAACGCACGCCGTTGTTTCTGGGATGCGCACGCGCCGCGTCAGATGCGTCTGGTCATAGCTGCCCTCCGGAATGTCCAGCAGAAAGACATCGTCCGGCGCAGGCGCTGTCGGGTTCCCGGTTCCTGGGCGCCTGTCCCAGCGTTCCAGCCGCATGCGCAGAAACCCGCCCGGCGGAACGGTCAAATCCTCCGCCTGCGCAAGAACTCCGAACGACCATTCGCCCGTGTCGCCCCAAAGCGGGTAAAGTCCCTCGCGGGGAGGCCATGAGAGCTCGTGCAGCAGACGCTTCGGCCACGGATTCGGCGCGTCGCACGACAGATCGACGCAGTACTGACATCTGCGCGCGTGCACGATGTCCAGCGCGTCGTCGATCTGGTGATATGTCCTGCCGATCATGACCTCATCTTTGCGGAGGTAATGCATCCGGTTCTCACAGGTGAAATACAGCCTGTGATCTGCGGTGGGGTCGAGCGCGCTCCCGTCAAAGGTCCACGCGGCGGACTGTCCGGAGCGCAGGATGCAGTCGATCCCGTCCGACTTGACGGAGAGCTTCGGTTCAAACGGCATGGTGTTCCTCCTTGAATTTCTCCGGCTTCACGAAGAAGCCCGCGAGCTTATATGCCTGCCAGAACATATACAGGTCAAAATAGCGCTCCAACGCGATCTCCCGCTCTGAGAATTCGCGCATCAACCGCTCCTGCGCCTCGAATGCGCCGAAATCGTCTCCGGCGGCGCGTTTCTGAACGGCCTCCGCGATTCCGCGGACGAACGCGCGGTGCGCGTCGAGCAGACGCCAGGCAACGCTGGACGCCCGGCGCGGCTGATCCCTGTTCGCCGCAATGACGTCCGCAAACGTTTCGGTCAGGCCGCGCACGCGCGCTGCATCCTCCGCGCGCTGCGGTGAAAGATAATTGCCGCCGTCCGTCTCGTCGGAAAAACGCCCCGCGAGATACCGGAACGAGAAGCAAGCGCGCACAGCCTCCAGATACTCAGCAACGTCCCGCCACTTCTCCCCGAACGCGTGGGAGAAATAGTCCTCGCGCAGCTCCTCGAAGCTCCGCTGTGCGTCGAACAGCGTCTCGCCGTAGACGTAGAAGGCGAAGCCCGTCGGGAAGAAGCTGCGCTGCGAGCCGTCCTCGACAATGCCGTTCAGGCCGTGCCGCCGGAGGCCGCGGATATCCCTGTGTATGAGCTCCGCGATGTGCAGACCCGTCGGGTCGTAATACTGGTGGAGCCAGAAGTGGTACTCATAGCAGAAGCAGTCGCCGGGCCAAACCTGCTTCCACGCGTGCAGATAGGCCAGGCACTCCGCCATGCCCGTCGGGCTTTGATTGCCGTTCCGGAGATATGGCTTGACGCTGTCCGGGCTCTCCTCGACGTCATAGGACTCCGTGTACCGTCTGGAATACGGCGCATAGAGCATCGTGAAGCGGTCCGGATTGTTCAGCCTCTGCTCGATCGGCGGCCAAAACGTTTCCGTATAGACGATAAACACGAGATGCTGCCGCAGGTCTCTGCGGGTGAGCTCCGCGTCGATTTCGTTGAGCAGGATCAGATACCAGTCCGAGACGCGCTTTTTCCTGCACGCTTCGCATTCGCAGTGATTCCCGCTCCCGTCTGCGAGCCAAATATGGAGAAAGTCGACATTGTTCTGCGTCCTGGCATAGTCCGCGACGGCGTTCACAATGATCCGCCGCGCATCCGGATTGGAAAGGCAGACGTTCGTGTTCAGCGGCACGCCGCCGAACAATCCGCGCTTTCCGCCCAGCTCGGCAAGATACTGCCTCGTCCGCTCCGGGACGGTGCTCTCGTCCACCGCGTCCCAGCAGCCGTTTCCGGCCAGCCCGAACGGCTCCGCTGTCCAGCCGTGCCCCATGTCGTGGAAGCGCAGGCCGCGCTTGCGGATCTCCGTTTCACACTGGCGCTTCCACTGCAGGATCGTCTCGTTCGTGACGGGTTCCGGCTCCCGGGTGCGGCTGTCCGCATGTCGATAGTATTTCTGATAGTATTGGGTGGGGATGTCGAATTCCAGCATGAAGGTATTCATGCCAAGCTTGGGCGTGAAATCGATGGCGTCCAGCATGCACTGCTGGAACTCCGCGCCCTCGTTGCACTGCCCGCGGTAGCGGTAATCCGCTTTTTTCCGGTACGAGACCGGCGGCAGCGCATCCACGCACGGGATCCACTCGCCGTCCACGCCGGGAAACAGCCAGCGGCACCCGCAGAAACGCAGATACCGGTACACCGCGATCAGCAGCGCACCGGGGTTCGATCCGGCGATCACACCGCCCGATCCGTCCGTATTCAGATATACGATGTCGTCCAGCTCCGGGTTTTCGGCGTCGGACACGGAGAGTCCGAAGTCGTCCATAAGGCCGAGCTGAAAGCCCGTCCGCGCGTCCCGGTCGTATGCGATCGGGATCTCACCGCAGCGCGGCATCATCATGCGCAGGTATTTTTTCAGCTCCTCCGCCGCAAAGTCGACGGTCGGCTGCGCGCGGAGCTTGAAGATCTGGAGCATAGGTTGCCTCCCTGTTCGTACTCGCGCACAGAGGCCGACAAGCGGCCTCTGTGCGCGATGTGTCTTGTTTGCTTCAGAATCAGACTATTTGAAGCGTTGCGCTGTTGATGTAGTCGATTGCGCCGTAGGGCATGCCGTAGTCGCTGGGGTTCTGAGAGGTCTTGTTCGACATGGCGATCCCCGCGGACACCGCGATGGAGCCGCCCGCACCCTTGAACAGGTCGATC
>CADCOJ010000138.1 GCA_902803075.1 Oscillospiraceae bacterium
CGGGAGGAGAAATTCTTCTCAATCAGGGCCTCGGCGTTATTGATGATGCCAACAGTGGAGATGGCATAAAGGCCCAGCTTGGACCGGACAAGCAGAGGCTGGGGATCCGAGTCAGAGATACAGCCGATGCCGCAGGTTCCCTCAAAATCTCCAAGATCGTTCTCAAACTTGGTCCGGAAAGGTGTGTTGTTGATCGAATGGATCTGGCGCTTGCAGCCGGTTTCCTTGTTCCAGATCGCCATGCCCGCGTTCCGGGTACCGAGATGAGAATGGTAGTCCGTACCAAAGAACACATCCAGTACCACGTCGCGGTGGGAAACCGCGCCGAAAAAGCCGCCCATTAGGCAAAGAACAGCTCAGAGAGCGTCATGGGGTCGATGTACTTGCCGTCCTTGTAAACCCGCATGTTGCCGGAAGCGATTTCATCAATAAGCATGACCTTGCCGTCCTTGTCGTAGCCATACTCGAACTTGATGTCGTAGAGCTCCAGGCCCTTCTGCTTCAGCTCGTCCGCCACGATCTGCGTGATGCGCTGGGTCATGGAGCGGATCGCGGCGTACTGCTCATGGGTCATGACGCCCAGCACCGCCAGGCCGTCCTCGGTGACAAGGGGGTCGCCCTTGTCATCGTTCTTGAAGGTGGTCTCCACATAGGCGGGCAGCGGCGCGCCCTCCGGGATATATTCGCCGTAGCGCCTGAGGAAGCTGCCCACCGCCCGCAGGCGGCAGATGACCTCCAGCCCCTTGCCGAACACCTTCGCGGGCAGCACCTCCATGGTGGTGTCGGCCAGGTTCGCCCGGACATAATGCGTCCGGATGCCGGCGGCGTTGATCTTTTCAAAGAAATAAGCCGACATGCGCAGGTTCACGTCGCCCACGCCGTCGATGGTCAGGCCGACCGAATTTTCGCCCGGATCGAAAACGCCGTCCCTGCCCGTGCAGTCGTCCTTGAAGCGGAGCAGGTAATTGCCGTTTTCCAGTGCATAGACGTTCTTTGTTTTTCCGGTGTAGACGAGTTTCATGCTGTTCCCTCCATTATTCACGCCCGGCGTCCTGCCGGTACTGTTCCATGATCTTCCTGTCCTGCTCCAGGACGGCGGCGGTGTTCTCCGCCCGGGCCATGCGCAGCTTCTGCGCCAGCGCCTCATCCGTCACGGCCAGGATCTCCACGGCCAGGATCGCCGCGTTCTTCGCCCCGTCCACGGCCACCGTGGCCACGGGGATGCCCGAGGGCATCTGCACCGTGGACAAAAGCGCGTCCATGCCCCCCAGCCCGCCGCAGGCGCAGGGGATGCCGATCACCGGCAGCGTGGTGTTGGCGGCCAGCGCCCCGGCCAGGTGCGCAGCCATGCCCGCGGCCGCAATGAGTACAGAAAATCCGCTCTCCCGCGCCGACGCAGCAAATGCTCTTGCTTCGTCCGGACAACGGTGAGCGGATAATACGCGCACTTCCAGCGGAACCCCATACGTCCGCAGTACCCCGATGGCCTTTTCCGCGACCGGCAGGTCGCTGGCACTGCCCAAAACAATTCCGACTTTTCGCATAAGCCCCTCCTGTCACAAAAAAGAAAAACGGGCGCACCGATCCCGAAGAGATGATCGGCTTGCCCAGGCAGACGGCAGTATTCGATACGGTTCCCCTGTGGTCGGTCACGTTTCTGCCAGTTGCCGCATCGTGTTTTCTTCTGCCGCCATTATAGCAGACGGGAAAGAAACGCGTCAAGAGGCGATTCCACACGGTTTCCGGCGCGGATCGGCGCGGATTTTTGTGCATTGTCCCGATGGCGCGCAAAAAAGAACAGACGCCGGAAAAATGTTTCGTCCTTTCTCCTTGCGCGGACGGGCCGCGTGTGCTAAAATGTATGAATATATGAAATGTATGCGCGCACGGCCCGGCGGGAGGTGATCGGCCATGCAGTCCTGGCAAAAGCTTCTGCGGGGGATCAGTATGGTCGGCCAGCTGGGCTTCCTGATCGTCACGCCGCCGCTGGTGCTGCTGTATCTGGCGCACCTGCTCGAGACGCGCTGCGGCTGGGGCGTGTGGGTGAGCGTGGCGGCGATCGTCGTGGGCCTGCTGGCCGCGGCGGCCAGCGTGCGCAGCTTCCTCATAAAAACGCTCCGGCTGGACGACCGGCAGCGGAAGGACGACGGGCCGTCGTCCTTCAACGACCACATCTGAACGGAGGGGAAACGCCTTGAGGGTGGATAAAACGGTCCTGCGCGAGACGGCGCATATCGCCGCCGGAGAGGTGCTGCTCAGCGCCCTGATGTGCGCGGGGTTCGCGCTGTGCCGGCGCTTCAGCGGCGCGGTGCTGGGCGGCGCGGCGCTGGGCTGCGCCATCGCCGTGGGGAACTTCTTCCTGATGGGGCTGAGCGTGCAGGCGGTGCTGGGCAAGGGCGACGGCGCCGCGAAATACATGCGCAGCAGCCACGCGCTGCGGATGCTGCTGTGCCTGGCGCTGGTATGCGCGGGCGTGCTGCTGCTGAAGCTCAACGCGCTGGCGGTGATCCTGCCGCTGCTGTTCCCCACGCCGGTGATCCTGCTGATGCGCCTGCTGGGCCTTGCGCCGCGGCAGGAGGCGCCTTCGCCCCCGGCGGAGGACGGAAAGGAGGAATCGAACCAATGAATGTGGATATCCACGGCGCGCCGATCCTGTTTGAGATCCCGATCCTCGGCGGCATCCCCATCTCGGAAACGCTCGTGGTGACCTGGGGCGTGATGCTGGTGCTGACGCTGGGGTGCATCTGGCTGACGCACGGGCTCAAGGTCCGGGACATCTCCCGGCGGCAGGCCGTGGCGGAATTTCTGGTGACGACGGCGGAAAACTTCGTCCGCACCAACATGGGCGAGGCCTGGCTGCGCTATGTGCCCTTCGTGTCCGCCATCTTCGCGCTGTCCATCTGCTCGAGCCTGTCGTCGCTGCTGGGGCTGTGGGCGCCTACGGCGGACGTGTCCACCACGCTGGCCTGGGCCGTGGTGGTGTTCGTCATCATCACCTACACCAAGATCCGCTCCAACGGCATCGGCGGCTATCTCAAGGGCTTCTGCGACCCCATCTTCCTCATGGCCCCGTTCAACGTCCTGGGCGAGATCTTCACGCCCATCTCCATGGCCTTCCGTCACTTCGGCAACATCGTCTCCGGCACGGTCATCACAGCCCTGGTCTATGCCGCGCTGCTTGCGGCGAACCACGCGCTGTTCAGCCTGATCCCGGGAGCGGTGGGGCAGCTGCTGGGAGCGATCCCGTTCCTGTCGGTGGGCGTGCCGGCGGTGCTGTCGCTCTATTTCGACTGGTTCAGCAGCTTCATGCAGGCGTTCATCTTCTGCATGCTCACAATGATGTTCATCTCCAGCGCGGCGGAGTGATCCGCCGGGCTGTCCCATAAGAAAAAATCGACCGTCAACGATAAGGAGGAAACGATCATGTTGGAAAAAGCTCTCGTACTCATGGGTTGTGCCATCGGCTCCGGCCTTGCGCTGATCGCAGGCGTCGGCCCCGGCATCGGTGAAGGCTATGCCGCCGGCAAGGCCGTGGAGGCCGTGGCCCGCCAGCCGGAAAGCGAAGGCAAGGTGCGCTCCACGCTGCTGCTGGGCGTCGCCCTGTCCGAGACCACCGGTATCTACGGCTTCGTCACCGGCCTGCTGCTGATCTTTGTGGCGCCGCGTCTGTTCCTCGGCATGCTCTGATCCGCCGCCCCGGCAACATTCTCACGAAAGGAGCAGATCCCATGCTGTATCAGTCTCTTGTGGATTTCAAGGGATGGA
This sequence comes from Oscillospiraceae bacterium, assembly GCA_902803075.1. Taxonomy (GTDB): domain Bacteria; phylum Bacillota; class Clostridia; order Oscillospirales; family Oscillospiraceae; genus CAG-170. Next base: position 3,766 of record CADCOJ010000138.1, read on the forward strand.
CCTTCATCGCACAGATCCTCAATCTGTTCCTGCAGATGTATCTGTTCAAAAAATTCCTGTTTGAGCCCGTGAAGAAGATCTTCGCCCGGCGCCGGCAGGAGGTGGACGAGCTCTATGCCGAGGCCGACAAGGCCCGGCTCGACGCCGAGACCGCCCGCTCCGACTATGAATCCCGCCTGCGCTCCGCCGACGAGGAGGCCCGGGCCATCACCGCCCAGGCCGTCCAGTCCGCCCGCCTGGCGGGCGACGAGATCGTCTCCGGCGCGAAGCGCGAGGCCGCGGCCATGCGCGAAAAGGCCGGGCGCGACATCGAGCTGGAGCGCCGCAAGGCCACCTCCGCCCTCAAAAACGAGATCTCGGACCTGGCCATCGAGCTGGCCGAGAAGGTGGTCCGCCGGGAGATCGACCCCGCGCAGCACGCGGAGCTGATCGACGGCTTCATCGACGAGCTGGGTGACGACCATGCATGAGGCGGGGCTGATCTACGGCGAGGCGCTCTATGGCCTGGCCACGGAGGACGCCTGCGCGGAGCGCGTGGCGCAGGACCTGGCGCTGGTGTGCCGCGCGGCGGAGGAGGAGCCCGCCTACCTTCCCATGCTGGCGGAGCCCTCCATCACCAAGCAGGAGCGCCGCGCGCTGCTGGACGAGGCATGGCGGGAGC
>CADCOJ010000139.1 GCA_902803075.1 Oscillospiraceae bacterium
AACAATGACGATAATTTTGACGTCAGGGATAACAAGCTGAAATTGGAGTACCGTGATCTTCTGGAGCACCTGAAGGACAAAGACCCGTCGTACTATTATTCCGATGTGCTGATCCCAAACGGAAAGACCTTGAAAGACTTTATTGGAGGGTAACGTATGGCAAAAGACGCAAAAACCATCCGGGAAGAACTGGCGCGGCCATTTGCGCCGGAGGACTTGGAATGGCGGATTCAGGTGACGTCGAAAGACAAGGCCAGCGGTCTTGCCATTCCGTATGTCACGAACCGCGCCATTCAGGACCGTCTGGATGAAGTCGTGGGGCCGGAAAACTGGTACAACGACTACAAGCCGTGGCACGGAAACGGAAAGAAGGACGCACAGATCTGCGGCATTTCCATCTACTTTGAGGGCAAAGGCTTTATTACAAAGTGGGACGGTGCGGAGGATTCTGACATTGAGCCCATTAAGGGCGGCTTGTCCGACTCGATGAAGCGCGCCGCCGTGCAATGGGGCATTGGACGTATCCTCTACAAGATGACAAAGCCGCTCTGGGTCAAAATTGAGCAGAAAGGCAACTCCTATGTGATCTGCGATACCGAGCGGCCGAAGCTGAATGCCGCGTATCTGGAATTGCTGGACAAGCTGCATCAGCTTCCCACGTCTCCGGGTGCAGCGCAGGCACAGCTCAGCTACAAGCGCGACGGACAGGCTGGACAGCAGGCGCAGAATACAGCGCCGACGGCAATGCCACAGACGCAGCAGCAAGCACTGCGGCAACCATCGCAGCAGCCGCAGCAAGTACAGCAGCCGCTCCCGTTTACGACGCGGCAGGTCTGCCAGTACGTTGTGGTATCGGTAAGCAATCAGCAGGATATGTCCGGCCAGCCGTTGGTCTGCACCGTGCTGCAAAACGCAGAGGGCAAGCAGGCGAAGGTCTACGCACAGGGCAGTCATCCCATGCTCATGCCCGGTGCGCAGCTCTATGACGCGCAGATCACGATGCGCAAACAGGGAAACGTCGCATTTTACACGCTGGACGGCTATCAGGTCGTGCAGCAGGCAGCGTAACAGGAGGTGTCAGTAAGCAAAATGGAAAAGATCAAAGGCTTTCAGATCAGCAGCATGACTGTTTCGGGCTTCAAATGCTATGAAGCGCCTATGAAGATCACGTTTGGCAATCCAACCATCGTCACCGGCGGCAACGGTCGCGGCAAATCCAGTCTGGCGGACGCGATTGCGTTTGCCGTCACAGGACTTCCCGTTTTCGGGGAGCGCGGCATTGACCGGCTGCACAATGAGACGAATCCGGACCTGCAGATCACGATGCGCTTTACGGATGATACCGGCAGAGCGCACGAACTGACCCGCAGCCGGCAGAAGGATCGTATGAGCATCACCTACGACGGCTACGCCATTCGGCAGACGGATCGCAACGAGATGTTCGGCGAACGGGATGTGTTTCTCTCCATTTTCAACCCGCTGTACTTCATTGAAGAACTCGGCGAGGATGGAAAAAAGCTGCTGGAGCGGTATTTGCCGCCCATTCCGCAGGCCGATGTGTTGGCACAGCTCAATGCGCAGACGCAGCAGCGATTGTCCGGGCTTAAATTGTTGTCTCCTGAGACGTTTCTCAAGAATCGCCGGGACGAGATCCGGGAACTGGAACAGAACGCGGTCTATCTGAGCGGCAAACTGGATCTGGCGCAGAAACAGCGGCAGAGCAGCAAAGAACTCTCCAGCGGACTGACTGTGCGGATTCAGGAATTGCAGCGTGAAATTGCATCGTTGGAAGCACGGCGGTTTGAAAACATCAATTTGGAGGATTTGCAGGAGCAGCTTGTGCAGGCCAGCGAGCAGTATGAGGAGCTTTCCGGCGATGCGCCGGAAACGCCGGATACGGCAGAACTGGACGCAAAGCTGCAAGAAGTTCACGCAAAGCTGGGCGCTCGGTCGTCCGAGGTCTACCAGCCAAAATACACAGGCCCGCTGGCGGAGGATACGGCAAAGGTGCAGGCGCTCGGAAAGAAATATCAGCAGAATGCCGCACTTTTGAAGCGGTTTCAGCCGGGTACAAGCTGCCCGGTCTGCCGCCGTGTGCTTTCCCAGCAGGAATATCCGGCGTTCCGGGAGGCTTTACAGGCGGAAACGGAGAAAATCGCTGCCGACGGCACACAGCTGAAAGGTCAGATCGCAGAGCTTCAGGAGCTGGAGCAGAAAAGTCAAAGTACATTCGAGCAGTTCAAAGCGGATGATCTGGTCAGATACCAGTCTGAGATCGACGCGCTGAATCAGAAACGGGAGCAGCTTCAGGCCGCTGCCGCACAGCAGAATACGCGGCGCCAGCAGACCTTGGAGCAGCTTCGCGCACGCATCCAGAACCTGAGCGCCAGCATGGAATGCGGTACGCTGAGCCCCGCGGACAGTGAACGCCTTGCGGAGTGCAAAGCATCGCTGGAGGACTGCCGGGTGCAGCTTGCCGCCGCACAGCAGGTTCTGAGCGCCACACCGGAGAATTTCGATACGCGCATCAAAGCCATTGAGGAGGAGATCACGGAGAAAAAGATCGTCATGAAAGACGTGATCCTCTACATGAGCAAGCGCGCAGAGCTGACGTTCTCCAAACTTGCGCTGAACCGTGTGAAGATCTCGCTCTACGACGTGGTCAAGACAACCGGTGAATTAAAGGATGTGTTCCGCTTTACCTACAACGGCCGCCGCTACGACCGGCTCTCGCTCTCTGAGAAGATCCGGGCTGGCGCGGAAGTGTCTGAACTGGTGAAGCGGCTCACTGGCCGCAATTATCCGGTGTTCTTCGACAACATGGAATCCGTGGATGATCTCAGCAACATCCGTCCGACCAGTCAGATGATCCTCGCCAAATGCGTCCGTAATGCGGAGCTTTCCGTGCGGGCTGGCAGCACTGCAATGCCGAAGGCGGCGTAACCTTACTTTTCAGAAAGGGGGCGCGCCGTCTGGCCTATCAGAAGCTGCCGATCCTGGAAGCCGCCAGACGGTGCGGGCTTGTCCTCAACGACCGAACGCTTCACAGCGAGGAAGTTGAGGCAAGCTGCCCCTTCTGCGGCGACCATGGAAGCGGAAAATATCATCTGAGTCTGAACACACGGACCGATCAATACCGCTGCAACCTCTGCGGCGCAAGCGGCAACAGCGTGACTCTGTATGCGCGCTTGAACGGTCTATCCAACAAAGAAGCCTATTTGGAACTGGCTGCAAAGAGCAACGTGTATAAACTGCCTTTGCAGCCCAGCTCCCCAAACACAACGAGCCGGGAACCGTATGCGCTAAAGCAGCGCCATGCGGCCTATTCGGAAATGCTGTCACTTCTGACGCTCTCCGACCGGCACAGAGAAAACCTCCATGAACGTGGACTTCCGGACGAAATCATCGAGCGCAACGGCTATAAGTCCATGCCGGAAACAGAATCCGAACGGCGACTGTTGGCGTCACTTCTCCGGTGCGATCATGAATTGCACGGATTACCCGGTTTTTACACAAAGGACGGGGCATGGACGCTGGCAGGCGCGAATGGATTTCTCATTCCGGTGCGGAACAAGGATGGTCTCATTCAGGGTATGAAGATCCGACTGGACGGCGATGCGGCGCGAAAATACCGCTGGCTGTCCAGCCGGTCAAGCCGCATGGAAAACGGCACCCGCAGCTATTCGTGGATTCATGTCACCGGAGACACCACGAAGAAGCGTGCCTATCTCACCGAGGGGCCGCTCAAGGGCGATATTGCAAGCTACTTTGCAAATAACGCGCTCTTTGTGTGTCTTGGCGGCGTGAATGCCCACAAGGGACTGCGGGAAACGCTCCAGTCGCTCGGCGTCACGGAGGTCATGGAGGCGATGGACATGGATCAGTTTACAAATCCGCAGGTCCAGCAGGCCATTATCACCCTGCGCCGCGAGGTGCAGTCGATCCCGGGCATCCGGTACTACCAATGTACATGGAA
>CADCOJ010000140.1 GCA_902803075.1 Oscillospiraceae bacterium
TAAAGAATCAAAAAGGCGCATAAGCCGACGGTCAACAGTCTGGCTTATGCGCCCGTGTGAAGGATTTTGAGCTGTCCGCTCCATAACCGGGGAGTGCACCAGGATCGTGTTCGGCACAAGTCAGGCTGCTTACGGTTGAACCGACGCATGATGGAAACTTCCGGTCTTTTTAAGCGTCAGACACACATCTTGTATCTGCATTTTAAGTATAGCGTAACAGCATATTGCTGTCAATGCAGATACTGGAAGCTGTATTGCCCCTCCTGTGAGAAGCCGGCCAAAACGGGCTTGACGGACGTTATCGCTTTCCCGCGATATTTTTTTTGACTTCAACGATCCCTTGAGCAGGATCGACGGGTGAATACGGCATGTCCTCATATTCGCACAGGAACATAAGCCGCCCAGATCCCTTCATAAGATAACCGTCCATGTTGTGGAGCGCTGCCTCCGGCCGTTCATGTCGATATCGCCTTTCTTCCGCGCTGCGCGGGCGCACGCCCTCGTCCACGCTCCCGCGCTGCGCCTTGCACGAAAAGCCCGGAGACGGCAAAAAGGCCGCCGGGCGGAGAGGGAAGATCCTCCTTCCGCCCGGCGGTCTGCCGGATCCGGGTCAATCCTTGTCATATTCCGGGAAAATGGCGATCCGGAGCCTTGTGGTGCAGTACGGTGCCAGACTGACCGTCTCGCTGCGCCCGCAGGCAAAGCGTCCCTTTTTGGGGACGAGCGGTGTAAACGTGCAGTCGCGGTCCACGATCTTCCCCTTTTTCCGCGGGTTCAGGTTCATGCGCACCTTTGTGCAGCGGACCTCCGCCCAGCCTTCGGCCTCGCGCGCCGGCAGGGTGATGCGCATGCCGTTGCCGTCCGCGGTCCACGGCTTCTGCAGCACGGGCCCGGCGCGGAAGACGGCTTCATCCTTTGCCTGCGCGCAGAGCGCGTAATTCCACTTGCTGTCCGCATACAGCGAGAAATGGGGATAGTCCGGATTTCCGAGCCCTCTGGGCTCGATCTCGATCACCTTTTTCTCAGCCACCGGCAGGCAATAGAGCAGCGCGCCTTTTTTGACGCTGATCCCGCCGGCGTTTTCGATCATACGGATCTCATCCTCCAGCGTCAGCTCGATCACATCGCCGTTCCGGAACGTCCTCCGCAGGTCATAAACGCCGTTTTCCGGATGGATATCCGCGTCCGCGCCGTTGATGCGCAGGCGGCTGCCCACCGCCCAGCCCGGCACGCGCAGCCGCAGGCAAAACGCCGTGTCCTCAGGCGCGGAGACGGCGAACCGGACGGTGTTCTCAAACGGATAGAGGGTATCCTCGCGGATCGTTACCCGCGTTCCGCCGACCTGGAAGGACGCCTCCGTGGGCGCATAGACGAAGGGCGCAAGGATGTCGCCGCTCTGCATCCAGCTCCGCAGGATAAAGTTGGGGAAGAACCGGTTCACGTTGCCCGTGCAGCAGGCCATTGCGTCCGCGGGCGCGTAGGACATCCAGCTCGTTCCGCTGTAAAACCGGTTGTGGTTGGAGCGGTCGTCGCAGAGCACCTGGTTGGGACAGGAAAAATACTGGTTCGATCTGAAATCGTCCGAAACAGAGCCGAAGCCGCCGTTGAAGACCGCATCCTCGACCCAGTCGCCGTATTTGCTCTCGCCGGTGATCATGTAGAGATAGCCGAGAGCCCAGGTGAAATCCGAAACGTCGCAGGTCTCATGGGACGCGCGGCTGTCGTCGTTCCCGTTGAGATATTCGGACGAGCTGATGACGCCGTCGATCAGGATGTTTTCCGCATACGCCTTGTCGAACGCCTTGACGGCTGCCCGGCGGTAGACCTCCTTGCCCGTGTACAGGTGCAGGATCGCTGCGAGCTTGCAGATCTCGCAGTATGTGACGCCGTGATTGTTCCGTGCGTTTCCGTCCTCCAGCATGCCGCAGACGGTGAGCGCCCGCGTTTTTGCGTGCGGCGCAACGCCCCTGTCGTTTGCATAGAGCTTGTTGAACCGCCGGTAGCTCTCCTCCGCCATGGTCAAAAACGCCTTCTCGCCGGTCTGGCCGTAGATCCAGAGCGCCGTCTCAATGTCGGAAACATCGCGCACCGTCATGATGCGGGAATCCTTGTTTTTCACATAGACGTCCTTCAGCGGCACGCGCAGGAAGTGTTTCCTGAGCGCCTCCAGGATGCGCCCGTCACCGGTCGCTTCGTACTCGGCCTCCAGCGCGCGGAAATAGACCGCGTGCGCCCAGACCATGCCGTCCTTCAGAAAATGCGGCCCGATGTAGCCGTCCGGATCCGCATGCGCGATGGGCAGATACAGCTTCGGCCGGACCTTTTCATACAGCCGTTCGTCGCCGATCAGATGCGCGCAGCGCACCATCCCGTCGATCCAGTAGCCGGTCTGTTCAAAAAAGACCCATTTGTCGATCCCCTCGACGTCAGTCATGCCGCCCAGGAACGCGTCCTCCCCGGACACGGCGTCCTTATCCTCCGAATCCCAGTATTTCGTGCAGAAGGGCGCGATGACTTCGTCGAGATGACCGGTCATGCCGCTTGCCTGCGTCCTGAGAAATTCCGCGGCCCAGCCCCGGGCCTTGATATTTTTCAGTTCAATGGAACGAAACATCTTCTCTTTCTCCTTTTTGGCTTATGCTTCTGGTTCCGCCGGCGTCTCGGATCCCGGACGGTTGACGTCCAGGATCAGGCTGCCGGGCGGCGGCACGGAGCGAAGCCCGGACGCCTTCAGCTTCAGCTTCTTCCGCCCGTATTCGTCGCGCCCGATCTCCGCCCGCGCGTCAAACGCGGCCCAGCCTCCGGGCACGTCCGTCTGCGTGTCGAGCTCGAACGCCATGAACTGCAGATCCGCCATGCAGCAGATCATGACGACCCGCCCGGCAAGCCATGGGCCGTTCGCGCCGCTCCGGCGCCGCTCCGGCGCTGCGGCACGCACAAGCTGATTTTAACAGTTTATCCCGGAAAATACAACGAAAACATGTTTTTCCAGATATTTTTTTTCCGGATACGGAAACGGCCGCTCCCGTCCGGGCGCGATCAGGCGGACGCCTGCTCCGTGCCGATCACCCCTGCGGCCTCCGGATCGTCCATGATGATCCGGCCGACCTGCGGCACATGGATGCAGCCGGAGCGCGGATTTTTGATGCTGAGGATCGGCCCGGTCAGAACGGCCTCCACCTCGGAGCGTTCAAAGGCCAGATCGGCGTCGACCATGCGGCAGTCCACCAGCTTCAGCCCCTTGCAGTAGCACAGCGGCTGCGTCCCGATGATGGTGCAGTTTTCAAACGTCACGTTCTCGCAGTACCAGGCCAGGTATTCTCCCTTGATGACGCTGTCGCGGATGACCACGTTTTTCGCATGCCAGAAGGCGTCCTTGGTGTCGAACGTGCAGTTGGAAAAGACGGAGTCCGTGATATATTGGAAGGAGTATTTCCCCTTGAGCGCAACGCGGTCAAAGCGGAGCCGTTCGGAGCGCAGCATGAAATATTCGCTCTCGGCCCGGCAGTCGGTCATCTCGATCCCGCGCACGGACCAGCCGAACTCCGGGGAGAGGATCTCGCAGCCGGACATGGAGACGTCGCTGCATTCCCGCAGCGCCTTGATGCCGTGGAGACGGGTGTCCCGGATCCGGATGTGCTCCGAGTACCACAGCGCGGCGCGGCAGAGCGGCGTCAGCTCGCTTCCGGTGATGGTCAGGCCGGTATCGTGCCAGAAGGGATAGCGCAGGTTGAAAAAGCAGTCCTCGGCCCGGATCTCACGGCTCTCCTTCAGGGCGCTCTCCCCGTCGGCCGGCCCGTCGAACCGGCAGTTTTTCAGGATCACGCCGCTGCTGCCGTACAGCGCGCGCTCTTCATCAAAGGTTTTTGCATCGTATATGGTCATTCTGTGCGGTTCCTTTCCATATCAGTTCTCTGCGTCCGCCTCCGGCTCCATGCGGAGGGTGATGCGGACGGCGCCGTGCCCGAGCAGCTCCGCCAGCGCTTCCGCGTCCGGGTCGGTGATGCGCCCGAGGCGCGTATAGGCCCAGGTGTTGGAGCCGTAGAAGATCACGATCTGGTCGCCGGCATACAGAACGATGTCGCCGGCGGCGGTGGTCGTCTGCACGTCGCTTCTGGGCAGCGCCTGCCCGATCGTGCCGACCTGCTCAAAGCCGCCGTACATGGACATCTGGATCTCCAGCGGCGCCTCCTGTGCAAGCGCCGTCAGCGCCGCGGCGGACGCGTTGTCTTCCCATTCCACGCGGACGGGCGTATCGCCGATTGTGAGCGTGAGCACCTCCTGCGCAGCCGCCGCCGGCTGCTCCTCCGTATCCGGGGCGGGTGCGTCCTGCCGGACCTGCTGTTCGTCTTCGCCGGGCAGCGGCTCCTCCGCCGGGAGCGGGCTGATCGTTTCCTGCATGGGTTCCTCCTCCGTGTTCTGCGGGGCCGCCTGTACCGTCGGCTCCGGGGTGTTTGCGTCTGCGGGCCGTGCGTTTGCGCTGCAGCCGGCGGCCGGAAGGAGCTGCAGCGCGGCCAGCAGCAGAAGGAGTGCGCGCGCGGCGCGCGTCCGTTTGGCCCTGCGCGCCGGAGCCCGCCCGGGGCTGCCCCCGCGGGAAATGTCCGGCCCTGTCAGAATGATGTTCATGGTGTCCTCCTCTCAGCCGTCCCGGAGCCGGTAGCGCAGATAATCCAGACGGTCGATCCGCTGCTGGCTCTCGTGCAGCCGCGCCAGCTCCTGCCTGCGGCAGCGCTCCATCATCCGGTCCGCCTGCTTCCGGTCTCCGCACTGCAGCCTGTCCAGAATGGCGCGGATCTCGCCGGCCTCACAGCCCGCGTCGCGGAGCGCCTCCGCGACCTCTGCTTCCGTTGGCGTCATATTGATTACAGGGCCTCCCGGAAGAACTGCTCCAGCTTGTCAAAGGGGATGCGGTCCACCCGGTCATAGAGGTCGATGTGCTCTGCATCCTCCACGATGTAAAGCTCTTTGGGCTCCGCCGCCATGGCATAGGCGCGCTCGCTGAAGCTGCGGGAATGGGCGCGGTCGCCGGCAATGAACAGGATGGGGCGCGGGGAGATCTCCTGAATGTAGTCCAGCGCGAAAAAGTTCAGCATGGCGAGCATGGAGGTGGTGGTGAAGCCGCCGCGGGCGTTGGGATGGTGCCCCCGCGGCACGGCATAGAAGCGGTTCCATTCGTCCGTCAGCGGGTCGGCCTTGGGGCGCTCGTCGTACGCATAGGGCTCCTCCGGGAAGCTGGGGACATATTCCGGCGCGCCGTTTGCAAAATCGACCCAGCGCTGGGCGCAGAGCTGCTGCTTCA
>CADCOJ010000141.1 GCA_902803075.1 Oscillospiraceae bacterium
AATCCGTCAGAGACACTTCTGGCCGGACGTCCGCTCAACACACCGGGCACATGTGTTGCGTGCGTGATGGAGGGCACCAGGCCGGTGCTTGCCGAAATCCAGGCGCTTGTGACGAGGACCAGTTTCAACGTCCCGCGCCGCACGTCGGATGGCTTTGATTTCAACCGCGCGAACCTGCTGCTTGCCGTCCTGGAAAAACGCGGCGGAGCAAATATCAGCATGTGCGACGCGTATATCAATGTGATCGGCGGCCTGCAGATCGACGAACCGGCTGCGGACCTTGCACTGATCCTTGCGGCTGCATCCAGCCACCGTGACAAGCCTCTGGACCCTTCGACCACGGCCATTGGAGAAGTTGGACTGACAGGGGAGGTCCGCAGCGTCATGGGCCTCCAGCAGCGTCTGACAGAAGCAGCCCGTATCGGCTTTACAACCTGCATCATCCCGCGCCACGGTACGTCCGCAATCTCGGCGCCTGCGGGTATGACGCTCCTTCGCGTGCGAAACATCCGCGAAGCGATCGAATCCACATTGTGAGGTGACGAACCATGGAACCGACCAAACTTCTGGAACTGCTGCACACAGCTGAACGGCTCAAAGATGAGCCGCGCCATTGCTATACCTCCGGCGGACGTCGGGAGAGCGTTGCCGAACACAGCTGGCGGCTGGCGCTGATGGCTTGGTGGCTGAAGGACGAGTTCCCGGAGCTCGACATCGATAAGGTCATCCGGATGTGTCTCATCCACGACCTGGGTGAGTGCTTTACCGGCGATATTCCAACATTCCTGAAGTCCAACTCGGATGAAAAGAAAGAGGACAGCCTGCTCCTGGCATGGGTCGATACGCTTCCCGCACCGTTTGCCCGGGAAATGCATGCGCTCTATGAAGAGATGAGCGCCATGCAGACGCAGGAGGCAAAGCTCTATAAGGCGCTTGACAAGCTTGAGGCCGTGATCCAGCACAATGAATCGGATATTTCGACCTGGCTCCCGTTGGAATATGATCTGAACATGACATACGCGGACAAAGAGGTGTCCTTCTCACCGTATCTGCGTGCGCTGCGGGAAGCGGTTCGCGCTGAGACGGCGCAGAAGATCCGGGATGGACAAAGCGCTGCGACATAACGCCCGCATCCAGATTCGATGCGAAATACCCAGCCGGCCGGTGCATTGCACCGGCCGGCTGGGTTTGCACAGGATCAGTATTCAACTTCTTCGATCGCCGGCAGCTCCAGCAGCTCCGGGTTTTCAAGCAGCTTCTTCAGCAGGCGGATGGACTTGGAGTAGTAGTAACCGTCTGCCAGGCGTTCGTCGATGGTCAGGCCGAGATCAAGCATCTCGCGCATCTGAAAGCTCCCGTCCGGCGCATAGCATGGCCGAACAGACTTTTCACCGATCACGCAGAACATGGAGCAGGTGCCCCAGTTCGTCAAGTGGTGATAGCCGCAGTTGAGCTTGATAGAGCCAAGGTTGGAGATAACGCAGGAGGTGTAGTACGGATCTGTTTCTATGAGACTGGCTGGTACCCAGCCGTGTACGTCCAGCCGTGTCAGCAGCCACACAATGAATTTGCCGAGGAAACGCGGCATGTGGTTAAAGAAATCCATGCTGTCCGTGGAGGAGTCAACCTTTTGGATGTCCTTACAATCCAAAATAACATGACGCAGCTCCTCGTGGATCGTATCCAGCGTGGATTCGTCCTTTGCATGGATGACCGCAAGCGCTTCAGCAGCTTCATCCGCAAACTGCTTCTTGACCACAAAAGATGTAGAGACTTCGTTGCGCAGGTAGAAGTTCTTGTTGGCGATAAAGCGATTGAGCTTCGGACGCAGCGTGATGGTTTTGATAATCGCCGCAACGATCACATGGAACATGGTGTAGGGAAACGCAGTCTCCGTCTCGTTCTTTTTGCGGATATATGCGTTCATATTTGTGAGATCGATCGTTTCTCTGATGTACGCCTCGTTGTCGCATCGGTTCGGGTAGATCAGGGGAGTGATGAAATGCATTCCGTCCAGATCACGCAGCAGCACGCCATCCTTTCGATCGCCCCAGCGCCGTTTCTTTTTCTCCATTGATTCACACACCCTTTTTCTTTTCTAAAAGAATAACTATACAATAGCAAATGAAGTCAAAAAAAGCAAGCACGTGTCGTAATGTCTGAAATAATGCTGCTTCTTTGTCAATTCTGCACAAAGAAATCCATTTAAATGGATAAATTTTTCGGGCAGTTTTGAATTGACTTTCCTGGGGCAATCGTTTATGATATACATAAATTTTCAGGGAGGCATGTGAAATGATGCGTTCTGCCGGGCAGAATCCGATGATTTGCGCCGATGCAGCATCTGCACCGGCGAGTGCCTCTGCGCGCACAGTGCGTTTTGTCCCTGCGTCGGACATGGCCGTTTGGGCTGTGTCCTTTTTTGTATTTCTTCGTATGCCTGTACTGTGTTCCAGTCATATTTGGATGCCTGTGCTCCTGCTCGCACCGATCCTGCCGGGCGTCTTGCCTGTCCTGAAAAAGTTCATATCGACGCAGAGAGGATAGCGCAAGAGCTCCTGCAGCGACCATTTGGCCGGTTCTTCAGAGACCAAAGCGGTTCCGTATTCTGCGGAGTCCGCTTTTGTTATATCCGCATCAACACCAAGAATCAAAAAAGAAAGCTGGAATGAACATGAAAAAGATTTATCAACGGGTATTTGCGCTTGCGCTTGCTGCCGTCATGCTGCTTGGCTTGCTGGCCGGATGCTCCAGCCAGCCCGCAAAGACTGAAGCGAAAGAAACTGGATCCGGCGAGATCGTGATTGCGCTGATCACCAACACGACGGGCGAATATGCCCAGTACGGCATTCCTGTCCACAATGCAGCGCTGCTTTACTTCAACAAGATCAACGAGGCTGGCGGCATCAACGGCAAGCAGCTCAAGATCCTGGAGTATGACGACAAGGCCGACGGCGTGGAATCTGTCAACGCGTTCAACCTTGCCAGCGACAACGGAGTAACCGCAGTGCTCGGTTCCGTCCTGACCGGTGCGACCATCGCCCTGGCCGACGCGACCTATGAGGTCAACATGCCGCAGATCACTGCATCCGCAACGGCAGCGGGCGTTACGCTGATCGATCCAGGCAAGGAAGACAGCGAAGTCCGCACCAATGTCTTCCGCTCCTGCTTCATTGATCCGTTCCAGGGTGAAAAGATGGCGCGCTATGCGGTTGAAAAGCTCGGCGCAGAAACTGCTGCAGTGTTCTATCAGACTGGCAGCGACTACTCCGAGGGCGTTATGCGTGCGTTCGTGGAGACCGCCGCTGAGGTTGGTCTTGCGATTGTGGACACCGAAGCGTTTGCTGACGGCGACAAGGATTTCAAGGCGCAGATGACCAATATTGCCGCCAAGAACCCTGATGTCGTGTTTGCCCCGATCTACTATTCCGAAGCTGGTCTTGCGATCACTGCGGCACGCCAGGCCGGCTGCACCGCTCCGTTCATGGGCGGTGATGGCTTCAGCTCCGTCAAGGATTATGCCTCTGCCGAGGATCTTGAAGGGACGGTCTACTGCTCCGGCTACGCGCCCGGAACCGACTCGGTCAAGCAGTTCGAAGAGGATTACCGCGCAGCCTACGGCGAGGATGTCCCGAACATGTTCGCACCGCTTGCCTATGACGCCGCAATGATCCTGGTCGAAGGCCTGAAGGGTGCGGAGGCCAAGGGTCTGGCGCCTGCATCTGAGGAATACAAGCAGGCCGTTATTGATACGATCAAGGCCATGAACGGCGTAGCCGGCGTCACCGGTTCGTATTCCTTCGACGAGAGCAACAATCCCATCAAGTCGGCAGCGATCATTCAGCTGACCGGCGGCGAAGAGATCTTCAAGGAAATGTTCTGATCCTTGCACTGTGCAGGGGGAGCTGAGGCTCCCTCTGCATCCTGTGCGGACAACCGGATGGATGCCTCTGTGCAAGCAGAGGTATCCATCTGCTGTCCGCAGAGTCACAAAGAATGAGAGAGAGGGAACCCTATGTCTTTGTTTTTTTCCCAGTTCCTCAACGGTCTGCAGACCGGCTCGGTCTACGCGCTCGTGGCACTCGGATACAGCATGGTGTACGGCATCATCCTGCTGCTGAACTTCGCGCACGGAGACATCATCATGGTCGGCGCTTACGCCGCGTTTTATTCCATGACAGCGTTCCATCTGCATCCGCTGCTTTCCGTTGTACTGGCCGTTGCCGCAAGCACACTGCTTGGCGTTGTCATTGAAAAGGTCGCCTATACGCCGCTGCGGCAGGCACCGAGGCTGAGCCTGCTCATCACAGCGATCGGCGTGTCTTTCCTGTTGGAAAACGGCGCGCAGCTGCTTTTCGGTTCAGAAACAAAAAGCATGAGCCCGATCGTGACCGGCAATGTCTCACTCGGCTCCATGAGCATCAGCAAGGTCGCACTCCTGACAATCGCCGTGACAGTCGCCGCCATGGCAATTCTGACATTCCTTGTCCAGAGGACAAAGCTCGGAAAGGCCATGCGTGCTGTCTCAGAGGACATGGGCGCCGCACAGCTGATGGGGATCAGCCTCAACAAGACGATCTCCTTTACGTTTGCCGTCGGCTCGGCGCTGGCCGGCATCGGCTCTGTGCTCTATCTGTGCGCCTATACCCAGGCGTCTCCAACGATGGGTTCCATGCTCGGCCTGAAGGCGTTTGTTGCGGCCGTTCTCGGCGGCATCGGCTCGATCCCGGGTGCAATGATCGGCGGATTTGCCATCGGTCTTCTGGAGGCGCTTTGCTCGGCGGTCAACCTTTCCGTTTGGAAGGACGGCGTGGTTTTTGCGATTCTCATTCTCGTTCTGCTCGTTAAGCCGACCGGCATCATGGGCAGATCGCAGGCCGAAAAAGTGTAAGGGGAGGGCGGAAGCATGAAGCAAACAAATACTTCCATCCGTATCCCCATGCCCGTTCGATATCTGATCAATGCCGCACTGATCGTGCTTCTGTGGTTCATCCTTTCGTCTTTGATGCGCAGCGGCGCCATCACAAACTACTGGACCGGCATCATCATCATGATCGGCATCAATATCATACTTGCTGTTTCCCTGAATGTGGCCACGGGGTACCTGGGGCAGCTTCCGCTCGGCCATGCAGGATTCATGGCTGTCGGCGCCTATGCAGGCGGCATATTCATGCGTGCAGTGCCGGTGCAGGAGTTCCTGCGCGCCGGGAATGCCGGCGCATCCGTGCCGTATATCCTGATTGCGCTGCTGATCAGCGCCCTCACCGCCGGGATCTTCGGGCTGATCATCGGCATCCCGGCGCTTCGCCTGCGCGGCGACTATCTGGCTATCATCACGCTCGGCTTCGGTGAGATCATTCGTGTTGTTCTGACCAATATTGACAGCGTCCTTGGGTTTGATTTCACCTTTGGCTCGGCCGGTCTTAAGCGCATTCCGAAATATTCCTCGTTCACGCTCGTTTTTATTTGTGTCGTCTTGACCTGCTTTATCATCCACACTGTCATGAAATCGCGCCATGGCCGAGCGATCCTTTCGATCCGTGAAAACGAGATTGCATCGGAGAGCGTTGGCGTCAACACGACGTACTACAAAACCTTCGCATTCGTTCTTTCCGCCATGCTGGCAGGCGTAGCCGGCTGCCTGTATGCAGGCTACATTGGGTCCCTGTATCCCTCAACGTTCAAGTTTATGAAGTCCATTGAGATCCTTGTCATGGTGGTGCTTGGCGGCATGGGTTCCATGCTGGGCTCCGTCCTTTCCGCAACGGTTCTGACTGTTCTTCCGGAGCTTCTTCGCTCTGTTGCGGATTACCGAATGGTCGCGTACTCGCTTGCGCTCGTCATCATGATGATCTTCCGCCCGAAGGGGCTGATGGGCAGCTATGACTTTTCACTGTCCCATTTGCTGGAGAAAGGACTTTGCGCCGTCAGACTTTTGTTTGGACGCAAATCGTCCGAAAAGAAAGGGGAGAGCCGCGAATGAGCAGAACGCCAAGGCCAAAGACAAAACTTGTCCCTCAGCCGACCACGAACTATCTGCCTGAGCGTGACGCCGACAAACGGCCGATTCTGGAGACGCGGCACCTCGGCATCGATTTTGGCGGCCTGTCTGCGGTCAGCGACTTCAATGTTGCCGTCGGCCCGACAGAGATCGCTGGGCTGATTGGCCCGAACGGTGCGGGCAAAACGACCATTTTCAATCTTCTGACCAATGTCTATAAGCCGACCCGCGGCACGATCCTGCTTGACGGCATCGACACAGCAGGGAAGTCCACAACTGAGGTCAACCGGATGGGGATTGCCAGAACCTTCCAGAATATCCGGCTGTTCCGCCAGCTGAGCGTGCTGGATAACGTGCTCATTGCCCTGAACAATGAAACACGATATTCTGCGCTCAGTGCAATCCTTCGCCTGCCGGAATATTGGCGTCGAGAGCGAATCGCCCGGGACCGCGCGATGGAGCTTCTGAGCATCTTTGACATGCAGCCGTTGGCCGATCAGCCGGCAGGATCTCTGCCTTACGGCGCACAGCGCAGGCTTGAGATCGTCCGCGCGCTGGCGACCAACCCGAGCCTGCTGCTGCTTGATGAGCCCGCTGCCGGCATGAATCCTTCCGAGACCAGCGAATTGATGGATAATATCGTCAAGATCCGCGATACCTTCCAGATTGCCATCATGCTCATCGAACACGACATGAACCTCGTCATGGGGATCTGCGAAGTCATCGGCGTTCTGAACTTCGGCCGGATCATTGCAAAAGGTACCTCGGATGATATCCAGTCGAATCCGCTCGTGATTGAAGCCTATCTCGGCAAGAAAAAGGAGGGCTGACGCATGCTGCTTTCCGTACAGGATATCCATGTGTACTATGGCGCGATCCATGCAGTCAAAGGTGTCTCCTTTGACGTAGACAAGGGCGAGATCGTCACGCTGATCGGCGCCAATGGCGCTGGAAAAAGCACCGTCCTCAACACAGTCTCCGGTCTTCTGCACCCAAGAAGCGGCTCGATTCTCTTTCAGGACGAGTCCATTGTTTCCGTTGCCCCGAACAAGATCGTGGGACGCGGCCTGGCTCAATGCCCGGAGGGGCGGAGGATCTTTGCGCAAATGACTGTTGAGGAGAACCTGGAAATGGGCGCTTATACACGTCCTGCCTCTTCCATCGAGCAGAATATCGCGCATGTCTACGACCTGTTCCCGCGTCTTAAGGAACGCCGCAGGCAGATCGGCGGGACACTCTCGGGAGGCGAGCAGCAGATGCTTGCCATGGGCCGCGCGTTGATGAGCGAGCCCAAGCTCCTGATGCTGGATGAGCCCTCCATGGGCCTTGCGCCGATCCTTGTTGAGCAAATCTTTGCAATCATTGACGAACTCCATGCATCCGGCTCTACGATCCTTCTGGTCGAACAGAATGCGCAGATGGCGCTGCAGGTGGCGGACCGCGCCTATGTCATGGAGTCCGGACAGATCACGCTCAGCGGAACAGGGTCAGAACTTCTGAACAGTGATTCCATCAAAAAAGCATATCTTGGCGGTTGAATTTCTCATTTTTAGCAAAAACGCAGGCTTTTGCCTGCGTTTTTTGCTATGCGATTACCTGCGGAAGGGAAGTCGGTTTACCAATCTGAATCCCAGTCCGAACCACCGGAGTCCCAGGAATCATCCGAGTCCCAGCTGCTGTCGGAATCCCAGTCTGAGTCCGAGTCGCTTTCTGAATACCAGGCGCTGTCCTCAAACGGCATGCCGCTGTGATCGTACACGGCATACTGGGACGCATTTTCGTCGGTGATCTCGTCCAGTCCCTGTGTATCCTCCGCCTCATACCAGTCATCCAGAATACTGTTATAGTAGTACCAGGTTCCGGACTGATAGTAATAGTCATCCCCGTTATAGTGGTAGTAGCCGCGTGCTGGCCGCTTGTCGAAAAGGTTAAAAAGCATGGAGATGAAAAACATGAGAAAGAAGATCAAAGGAATGATCATCGAGGCGCTCAAGCTTTTTCGTTTTCTGCTGCTCTGGCTGACTGACGATCTACCGGAGTTTGCAAATTTCTGGTTTGCGATCTCCGTTCTCAGCCGCTGATACAGTTCACCCACTGCATAAGCTTCGTCCGAGCCGCGGTAACGCACTGCACGCTCACCGCTCGCTTTGTTTTTATAGACAACATATTCTCCCGTTTCATCCCGATAAATGCCAAATGCACGCGGTTCTGTAATATTTTTCCCGATAAAAAACCTTGTGATTGATTCTGGCGGAAGCTTGTGCGCAGTGTACCATGACTGCAGTTCCTCGATGGTCTGTGGCTGACCGTTTGCCGTTCTGCCGCCGGACGGAAGCGACGCTCCGCAGTTCGGGCATCTTTGCTCCCGGTCGTCCACCATGCTTCCGCAATACTCGCAACGAACCTTCATGTTTTGCCCCTTCCCATATCAGATTTTGATCTTGGAGAGGGGATTGGCCTCTGCCGCAATCTTTTTATCTGTATTTTCAATATGTGTGTAGATTTGCGTGGTGTTCAGATTTTCATGTCCGAGCACCTCCTGCAGCGTTTTAAGATCCACGCCGTTGGACAGCATCAGCGTGGCTGCCGTATGTCTCAGCTTGTGCGCGGAAAACTGGCTGGAATCCAACCCGGCTTGAAGCAGGTGCTTTTTTACCAGCCGGTGCACAGCGGTAACGCTGATGCGGTTTTTATCCCGCGAGCCAAACAGAGCTTTGTTGTCCGTCAAAACGATTTTTTTACGCTCCTCAAGATATCTGTCGATGGCTTGCTTGCAGGAAGCGCCCATATAAACGATCCGCTCCTTGTTGCCTTTACCGACCACACGGATCCGATCGTCATAGACATCGGACAGGTTGAGCCCCACAAGCTCCGATCGCCGGATCCCGCAGTTTAAGAACAGCATAAGGATTGCAAAGTCGCGCGCCTGGTTCGGACCATCAACGCTGCGGAGCAGATTCTTTGATTCTTCCAGCGTCAGATATTTTGGCAGGCTCTTGCGGATCTTCGGAAACTCGATATCCTTGACTGGATTTACGGACAACTGCTTCGTACTGACAGTTAGATACTTGTAAAAAGCCTTGATAGCAGAGAGCTTGCGCGCGCGTGAAGCGGCGGAAATGCCGGTGTTGGCCGGACCTTCGCGGTTTTCACGGTCATTGGCCAGATAGGACAGATAGTCAAAAATTTCCGAAGATGTGATCGATGCAAGAAAGCTCTGATCGACGTCCAGGATCGGTATCTCATCCAGGGGCGTTTGATACGGCATTTCATTTCGCATCAGTTTCATGAAACGCAGGAACATCCGTAAATCCAGATAGTATTCCTCAACGGTTCGTTTCGACTGACCTTTGATGGATTCATGATACGACAGGAAGTCACGCAGCACCTGCGGACAATCAGAGTAACGCTGCATAAAGAAAACTCCTTCACAGACACAGAACGCGCGGGTTTCTGCAGAGCGGCAAACGCAGCGAACAAGCAGTGCCCGGATCTGGCAGAAACACAGCATGGACGAAACGATGGAGCATTTCTAACCTCAATCGTGGCCCGAACGCAACAAAATTTTTATTTTGTTGCGTTCAATGGAAGAATAGCAAAAAATGAGCAGGATGTCAAGTCTTTTCTCCAAATGCTCCCCTCCCGGTATCAATCCTTTTTTTGAAGAAACATACTCCAAGAAAGCATGCAGGCGTAACCTCGACCCAAATGATCCTTCAGAGCGCCAGAATGAAACGATATACGATTCGTTTCCACAGAGAATGATGCTGCAGCAGTTCTTCTGTCAATCGGTCTTTTTCAGAAACAAGAACCGACAGCTCTTCATCATTGATCCTGTGCGGGCTGTACCGGGCCTTCTCTGCATAATCCGTGCTTCGTTGGGAAGGTTCCTGCGCCAGCAGATGTGCAAGGAAACGGATATGTCTGTAATACGCGATGGCACGCCTGTTGGAGCTTCCGTGCGTCCATGTCATTTTTCGATACGTTCGGATGCAGACATTCCAAAGCGAAAGCACAGATGCCGCTGCGATCGGAATCAAAAGGAGTTTCCCGATTGTCTTCAGCACTTCTAAAACAGAGCTTTTCTGATAATCATTCTCATTATCATTTTCAGAATGAGCTGTTTTTTCGTCTTGCTCATACTGCCGTTCCGTCTTTTTCTGCGTATTCTCCGGCTGCAGCTCCTGGTCTTCGGGTTGCTGCTCCTGCCGATGCGGCTGTTCATCCGCATTGCTCTGATCCTCCGGCGTCGGGTCGAGCACGCACCAGCCCTCCCCTTCTACAAAATATTCCACCCAGGCGTGAGCGTCATCAGATGTCACATCGACCCATTCCTCTGCCTGTGTCTGAACAAGGTATCCGGTCACAAGACGTGCCGGTATACCGTACATCCGAAGCAGAACAGCAGCTGCCGAAGCGAAATGCACGCAATATCCTGTTTCTGACTCATGCAGGAACCACACCACAGGGTCCTCCCCTGCCGGCGGCCGCTGTGTCTGGAGGCTGTATTGCGCGCTGTTTCTAACGGTATTGCGCACGGCTTCCGCAATTGCCCGCGTGTCGGAAGAGCTTGAGATCTGCGCTGCCGTATCCCGCAGCTGCTCCCGAATTTGTTCCGGAAGCTGTGTATACGCACTGCGGACGAAAGCCTGATACTGCGCTGACAGGATCGACGGCGCACGGTCCGCATAATATACTGAATAAACCAGGCTGTTCTCCGGGTTTCGGATGTAGGCGTCGTAGTACGCTCCTGCTCCCTGTGGGAGCGACACAGGCCTGTAAGGCGTATAGCAGATGCTGCTGTAAGCGTCTGTTTCGATTTCAAAGGCAGAGGAAACGCCGCTTCCGAGCAGCGCAGATGCATCTGCAGACGATCCTTCATACTGCGCCTGCGCAATGGGTGACCACGCGCCTTCCTCGTAGACGCCGAACGACGTACCGCGCAGATGACAAACGCCGCTGACAGGCGCTTTCACGCGCATAACATGGAGTTGGTACTGACGCTGCGGACCAAGCTGGGACAGGTCAAAACCGGTGACCTGCCTGTCCCAGATATATCTGCCGAGGGTAACAGGCGCAGCGGCCGGAAGCGTGAGCTGAAGCTGGCCCGTCGATGTATTGCGTTGAAAGACAGGCAGCTTCTCTGCAGCTTGGGTGACCGTCTCCTGCAGGTGATCGGACCATGCGGAGCGTACATAGCTGTTTTCCGGAAAAACCAGTGCAAGCGCGCCAATCAGCATGCACAGAGGAACGAGCAGGACAGCCAGAAGCCTGTTCCCTGCTTCTACGGAACGATTACGGGTGAGCTGCGTCACGGCCAGAGCCACAAGCGATCCGAGCACAAGCAGGACTGCCCATCCGGCAGGTGGAAACTCCAGGACAGTCAAGCAGAGCACGAGCGGCAGCAGCGACGCCATCAGCACACAGAAGAAATTGCCTCTGCGCAGCACTGCCCAGCTGCCGAGAAGTGCATAGACCGTTCCTATCAGAGCCAAAAACAACGTCGCATCCTGCGCGCCGGAAGCGTTGTCGACCGTTTGGACCCATGGAATCGCCAGAGCAAAGCTCTCCGTCAGACAGTGCAAAAACACACTTGCGCTGAGCGCTATTCGGCTGTAAAACCGAACGCAGAGGATCGCCGCTGCCGCAAAGAGCAGGCCGATCCAGATCCAGCTTCTTCGTGTGGAAAGCGCTGCGCTGAACAGGCATGCTGCTGCAAGGCAGCACAGGACGCATTGCAGGGCGTCCATAGGGATGTCAAACGAGGTGACAAGGCAGAAAATGACGCCGCAGGAGAGCGCCAGAGCCGCCACAAAGCCCATGCAGAATGAGAGGATCTTCTGCTTCATGTCTCTACCTCCCCTGCCCGCGGGCGGATGTGATACCGCCAGTCCGCATGTGGGTAGATCCTGCTTTCCATGGAAGGCATTTGTTTGCCTCTCCCCGTGCGAACAAGCGATGTCACAAGGTCCAGAAGCGCCTGTTCACTGTCGATCTCTGCAGACCGGAGCGCAAACGATTCGGGGTCGAGCCAGTTGACTTCATGGCGTGTCTGGTGATCGAGCAGCCATCTGGAAAGCCAGACAAGCTGACCGAGAACGCTGTCGAGCTGATCGCGTGTGCCGCAAAGATCCAACGTCAAAACGATCTGCCCGCAGTTCGGCTCCATGGCTTCGCGGACGATCATCGAATCGGTTTTGGCGGAGAGCTTCCAGTGGATATCTCGCAAACTGTCGCCCGGGCGGTATTCCCGCGTCTCATGCGTCTCGGAAAAACCGCCTCCGGGCTTCGGACGAAAGGATTGGAAACAAAACCGGCCCAGATTTGGATGCTCCGCCGGTTCCTCCGGGCTTGGAAGCACGTCGATCCTGCGTTCCTGCGGCAGACAGACAGGCAGCGAAAAAAGGCCAAGATAGTCAAACACGCGGGCATGGGTCGGATGGAAGCAGAAAGAACCGACATGCTCTGTTAAGATCCGGCATCGGAACGCATGCGTATCGCTCATTGTGAGTATCTGGACATTCTGCGTTCCTTCCGCATCATCTTCAAACACGATCCGCACGCGTCCGACGGGCGCCGGCAGGACCGGCCCGTCCTTGAGCTCAATACAGTAGCTGCATTCATCGCCCTGCCCGCACACAGACGGGAGCTGCGATTCAAGGTGGCACGCGCGCATTGCGGGCAGGCTGACCAACAGCACGAACAACGGCAGCGCAAGCGCAAAAATCAGCAGATACCAGGAAAACCACCCGGTATAAAAAACATGGAACAGAAGTGCGGCGAAAAGCGCAAGCAGGTAAAACAGTCGGTTTTTAGCCATCTCAAAGCCTCGGCGCAGGAACGTTCTGCAGGATCTGCTCCAGGATCGATTCCGCAAGCACCTGTTTTGCATCAGCTTCCGGCGCCAGCAGGAGCCTGTGTGCAACGGTCTGAACATAGACTGCCTGGATATCCTTCGGAACCACATAATCACGCCCCTGCACATAAGCCACGGCCTTAGCCATAGACGTGACAGAAAGCGTCGCACGCGGACTTGCGCCGCGCAGGATCATCGGGTGCGTTCTGGTCGCTGCGATGAGTGCGACGATGTAGTCGACAAGTTCCGTCTTGATATAGACCGCAGAAGCATCCTGCTGCATCTGAACAAGCGTCTGTTTCGTGACGATTTCCTTCACACTCTGCAGCGGATTCTCTTTTTGCCGGGCCAGGACCATCTCTCGCTCATCCTCACGCGCCGGGTAGCCGAGCGAAAGGCGCGCCGTGAAGCGATCCATCTGGGAATCCGGCAGGAGCTGCGTGCCGGCGGCTCCCGTTGGATTCTGCGTGGCGATCACAAAAAACGGCTGAGGAATCACATGGCTGATGCCGTCCACGGTGACCTGCCCCTCCTCCATGGCCTCCAGGAGCGCAGACTGCGTCCGGGATGTTGCACGGTTGAGCTCGTCCGCAAGGAACATATTGCACATGACTGCACCGGGCTGATAGCGCATCTGCCCGGATTCTTTCTCAAATACAGAATAGCCGGTGATGTCAGACGGCAGAACATCCGGCGTAAACTGAACGCGGCCATAGCTGAGCCCAAGTGCTCTGGAAAACGCAAGCGCAAGCGTTGTCTTCCCAACGCCCGGAATATCCTCCAAAAGGACATGGCCTCCTGCCAGAAGGACAGTCAAAACCCATACAAGCACGCGGTCTTTCCCGTTGACCGCTTTTTTCACTTCCGCAATTATTCTTGCTGTCTGATTCAAATGATTTCGCCTCCCCAAGGATCTTTTTGCATTATACCAGAAAACGCGCAGGAACGCCACATTCATTTCCGCGCACAGGACGCAGTTTCCCCGCTTCATTTCGCTGTTTACTTTTTCTGCGTTCTGCGATAAACTATAAATATCATCATCTGAGCGAAACCATCCTGAAGAAAAGAGGCCTGTTCTATGGAAAATGCAGTCAAACGGATCGGTGTTCTGACCTCCGGCGGCGACGCGCCCGGCATGAACGCTGCAGTGCGCGCAGTCGTTCGGGCGGCGATCTATCGCAACATCGACTGTATCGGCATCCGGCGCGGATACAGCGGTCTGATCAACGGCGACTTTGTGAAGCTGAGCGCAGACAGCGTCGCACATATCATCAATCGCGGCGGGACCATGCTCTATACTGCCAGAAGCGAAGATTTCCGTTCTGTCGAAGGGCAGAAAAAAGCCGCAGCGACCTGCAAGCTGCTGGGCCTGGAAGGGATCGTGGCCATTGGCGGCGACGGTACGTTCCGCGGGTTGGTGGAGCTCTCCAAGCAAGGGATCTCCGTTGTCGGCATCCCCGCAACCATCGACAACGACATCACCTGTACCGACTATACGATTGGCTTTGACACCGCAGCAAACACTGCTGTTGAGGCGATCGACCGCCTGCGCGATACGATGCAGTCCCATGAGCGCTGCTCCGTGGTTGAGGTCATGGGCCGCAATGCCGGTCATTTGGCTCTCTATGTCGGCCTTGCGACCGGTGCAACAGCCGTTCTGGTTCCGGAAAAACCGCTGGACTTTGACCATGACGTCGTTGCGCGGATCCGTCAGGCGCGTCTGGCCGGCAAGACACACTTCATGATTATTGTTGCAGAGGGTGCCGGCAGCGGCATTGAGATCGGCAAAGGCATTCATGAGGAACTCGGACTCGACCCGCGCGTGACCATTCTCGGGCATATACAGCGCGGCGGCACGCCGTCCGCGCGCGACAGAGTCATGGCAACGCGCATGGGGTACCATGCGGTCTGCGCGCTTGCGGAAGGAAAAACAAACCGCGTCATCTGCGCGCAGCACGGGAAGATGGTCGACTATGACATCAATGAAGCCCTCAAAATGAAAAAAGGCATCAATGAGCAGCAATATGAGGTGCTTCTTGCCATGACCGGGATCGACGAATAAACTGCACAGGAGGTTTCTGTGAAACAGCATCGTATATGTCTGCTCAAACGGTGTGCAGATAAGCTTTATGGCGGGCTCAATATGAGCTGGCACGCAGTCATCCTCTTTGCAGTCGGCACCGCGGTATTGACTGCACTGTTCCTGATCGTGCCCATTTTCAAAGACACATCCTTTGTGCGGATGGGCGTCTATCTTGAAGCATGGATCTTTTTTGCAGTGATCATCATGTCAAACTGCAAAAAACCGCTGGAATCCGCAGCGAAGACATTCATGTTCTTTCTTGTCAGTCAGCCGCTGATCTATTTGTTCCAGGTACCGTTTTCATGGCAGGGCTGGAACATCTTCCGTTACTATCCGTATTGGTTCGGACTGACGCTGCTGACATTTCCGGCAGCCTTTATCGGTTGGTACATTACAAAGAAAAATTGGCTGAGCGTGCTGATCCTTTCCCCTGTTATGGCTTTTCTGGGCATCACTCTGCACGAATGCGCTGAACATGCCGTCCACCATTTCCCGCAGCTGATCCTTGCCGGGCTCTTTTGCCTGGGGCAAATCGTGGTCTACGCCTGCGTATTCTTCCCAAAGATCCCGCAGAGGATCGTCGGTCTGGCGATCCCCGTCATTGCGATTGCCGCAGCGGTCATGTTTACGCCAAAGCAGTTGATCGGGATGTATGATACACTGCCCGGTGAGCCGGAGCTCACTTCCACTGCAACGATCGCTGTGGAAGACGATTCTGTCGCGGATGTCAGTTTTTCGAATGCTGAATACGCCAGTGTCTATATCGTGGCGTATCAATGCGGTTCGACTTCCATTACTGTGAAAGACGGCGACAGAGAATACCGATATTCAATCGAAATATATAACGACGACGAAACCTTTTGCGACAGGATCACTGCGATCGAATAACACCTTGTTGCGCAGGTGATTGGATTCTCCCCTTTCGTTCTTCACCTGGAAATCAACACACAAAAAATCGGTATCCATTCGGATACCGATTTTTTATGCCTTCGGATGATATTTGTTGTAGACAGCCTTGAGATTCTGCTTGACAAGCTGTGTGTAAACCTGAGTGGAGGATATGTCGCTGTGACCGAGCATCTGCTGGATCGAGCGGAGGTCCGCACCGTTTTCCAGAAGATGGGCTGCAAAGCTGTGTCGAAGCGTGTGAGGCGTAATATCCTTGTCGATGTTTGCTTTTTCCTGATAGTATTTGATGATCTTCCAGAATCCCTGACGGCTCATACGTTCACCCGAGATATTGACAAAAAGCGACTGCTCGGTCGGAATCGCGATCATCTTCGGACGGACCGTATCCATATACTCATGCAGCGACTGAAGCGCCTCCGGATAAACCGGAATGATACGGGTTTTTTCTCCGTTCTCGCAGCGGATAAACCCGCCGGGGATGCTGACGTCATCCACATTCAGTCCGATCAGCTCGCTGACACGGATACCGGTCGCATAGAGGATCTCAAGCATGGCCTTGTCGCGGCAGCCTTTCATATCCGATGTTTTCGGCTGCTGCAGAAGAAGCTCAACTTCCTTGCCGGTCAAAATCTGCGGAAGCTTCTTTTCCGCCTTCTCGACCTTAATATTGAAAACAGGGTTTACGTCGATTTCCTTGTTCTGGAGCGCAAAAAGATACCTGCTTTTGATTGAAGCGAGCGCCCGGGAGATCGTGGCCGGAGACTTATCCTGCTCCTGCATCCAATGGATATAACCGCCGACATCTTGCTGGGTGGCTTCCAGAATGTCCACGTCCTCTTGCGCGAGATATGATGCATACTGACGCAGGTCCCTCATATACGAGGAAACTGTGTTCGCAGATGCATTTTTGATATGAATGAGATAATCCTCATATCGCGCGATGATATTGCTCATACGAACGTCCTTCCAAAAGCGGTCAGCAGGGGTATATACGCGGCGCTTCGAGAAATCGCATAAAAATAATCCAGGCGACGAAAACTGAAAATTATGATTATGTGATTATTTCTACCAGCAGTCTTTTCGTAAGTGATGTTACTATAGCGCAAAAAACTTGTGATTTCAAGGAAAAATGAAATAATTCTTAATTTTTGTAAAATATGACTATGGATTATGTCAACAATGTTATGTCAATTAAGTAACCGCCGAAAGAGGAAATCATGCCTCTCGGCGGTTTTTCCTACAATATCTTGTGCCGTTGGCTGAAGTACCGTTCTAAATCTTGAAATGCAGGATTTCCACCGTGTAAAAAGGCGGCAGGTAAATATTATTTACTTTTCTTTTATGCAAGATATCCTTCAGTGCTTTCTTCTCCGTCTCCCCTTTCCGGGCGTATTGGCCAACATGGCAGCCAGTACCGCAGCGCACAGTCCAGGCAGGATGGTTGCTGCCATGTTGACTGCTTCTCCACGGACAAACAGCAGCTTGACAAACAGACAGGTAATCAGATACCCTGCACACACACCGAGCGAAAGCATGAGCCTTGCGTTTCCCGCTTTTTTTACAGTTAAGTAACACGATAATAAAATCGACAGTGCGCTGATAATTGCCGCGGCTGAAGGAATCCATTCGCGGCGAAGGATTCCTCCGACTACGAGCGCTGCAGCCAGTGCGGCAAGGATCATGGTGCATCCAACGCAAAGGATCATTCCGCGCAGGATCATCTTTGCTGGTTTTTTCAATTTCAGTCCGTTTTCCATTTCGTGTCTCCCCTCCTCTGCTTGTACGGTATGTGTCGCAGCGCAAAAAAAGAACCGGCTGCAAAACAGTCGGTTCTTTTCATTAGATGATTTATTTGTTTTTCTTCTCTCTGCGCGCCGCTGCAGCCGCTGCCTTCTGCTTGGCTGCTTCCTTCTCTGCTGTGTTGTTGGTAGAGACGGAGAACTTCGCAAGCTCCATGCGCACGCGGTCAGCGCTGGTCTCAATGACGATGGACTCGTCCTTCACAGAGACGATGTTGCCGATGATGCCGCCAATGGTCGTGATGTTGTCACCGACCTTCAGCGCATCGCGCATGGCCTGTGCTTCCTTTTTCCGCTTGTTCTCAGGCCGGATCATAAAGAAGTAAAACACAGCGACCATCACGGCAAGCATGATGAACATGGAAATACCGCCGCCGGCAGGCGCCGCGCCAGCCTCAGAGGTCAGGAACAGATACATGGTGATTCCTCCAATTTGTTTTTTGTTATTATACTTTACTGTCCTGCCTTTTTCAAGTAAGCAGGTCCATTTTTCAGCATCTTTTTCATTTCAGATTCGGCGGTTCAGTTTTTCAGAATATTCCGTGCAGAACGCAGCGAAGCGGCCTTCGTCAATAGCGTCCCGGATGGCCTGCATCAGCGAATTATAGAAAAACAGATTGTGCATCACAGCCAGGCGCATGGCAAGCATCTCCTCAGCCTGGAAAAGATGATGCAGATAGGCACGTGAAAACCGGCGGCATACCGGGCAAGTGCAGGTACTGTCGACAGGCGATTCGTCATGGATATATTTTGCGTTTTTGATGTTCAAGGCACCGTTCCAGGTAAAAAGCTTGCCGTGCCTTGCGTTTCGCGCCGGCATAACACAGTCAAAGAAGTCCACGCCCCGCGCCACGGCTTCAATGATATTGCTGGGTGTTCCGACACCCATCAAATAACGTGGTTTATCCTTGGGCATCCAGGGCTCCACAGCGTCAATGATGTCATACATGGTCTGTGTCGGCTCCCCCACGGCAAGTCCGCCGATGGCATATCCAGGAAGATCCAGCTCCGCAATGGCCTGCATATGTCGGATGCGAAGGTCCGGGAACGTGGCGCCCTGGTTGATCCCCCAGAGCTGCTGCCCGGGATTCACTGCATCCGGCTCTGCATTGTACTGTTCCAGCGCAGCCTTGCACCGCGCAAGCCACCGGGCTGTTCGTTCGCAGGACTGTTTTGCGTATGTATATTCCGCAGGGTTTTCCACGCATTCATCAAAGGCCATCGCAATGTCCGAGCCGAGGTTCGACTGGATACGCATGCTTTGTTCCGGGCCCATAAAGATTTTCCGCCCATCCAGATGCGAAGCGAACGTGACGCCTTCCTCCGTGATCTTTCGCAGGCTGGCCAACGAGAATACCTGGAATCCCCCCGAATCTGTCAGGATCGGTCCATTCCATGTCATAAAGCGGTGCAGCCCGCCGAGCGAACGGACGACCTCATCGCCCGGGCGAAGGTGCAGGTGATATGTGTTGGAAAGCTCGACCTGCGTGCCGATCCGCTCCAGATCCTCGGCACTCAGTGCGCCTTTGATCGCGCCCTGTGTTCCGACGTTCATAAACACAGGCGTCTGTACCGTCCCGTGCGGGCATGTAAATACGCCGCGCCGTGCACGATCCTCTGTTTTCAGCAGTTCAAACATAAAAACCTCTGTCAATTTGTTTCCGGATTCACCGAAGATTCAGCTTCTCTGCGTCATTCTATCATAACAGGATGAGCGCTGTAAAGCAGATCTTTGAAAAACATATCCGTCTGCCGATCTGTGCAGGCAAAGATCGGGAGGGGATCTTTCCATCCCCTCCCGCGCTCAGGTTTTGTTTGTGGCTTACTTCAGAAATGCAGGATCATCGCTGATCTTGAACGTCTTCGTGGTGCCAATGACAACTGTTCCGTCCAGCGTGAGCCACTTCGGCGTCACTTCAAACGTCGTATTGAAGTGCGCGTTCTTGATCCCGGTAACCGTTGCTGTCATAAAGTACGCGGAGATCGGAGAGAAAACATCCGGGGTGTAATACTCGGTTTTCCCCTTTTGGTATCCGGTGACCTGGCGGTAGACTTCCTTCGTGGTGATATCCAGTTTTTTTGTGCCGCCGAAAACGACGTCGAACCCGACTTCGATATAGTCCAGCGTATCCACGGATGTGAGCAGACGCAGCTTGGTGCTTTCGCTATCCGGTGTTATTTTGGCGCTGACCTGCCACTTGGCCGTCAGAACACGCGCGTCAACAAACTTTGCGCAGGCTGCTCCGCTCTTGACATCCTTGCCGATCGGCGTGGTGAAGGTTTCGTCCGTGTACCATCCGGCGAAAACATAGCCGTCCTTTGTCGGAGCCGAATAGGTTTCGCCGCGGTACGGTGCGATGTCAGCATACTCCACGGGGATCACAAGGACACGATCCTTGCTGTCCGTATAGGCCTGTCCTTCCAGCTCAACGGTTGCTGTAAAGGTCTCTGTAAAGGTAGCCTTGTCGTAGGTGCGAACAGCATCCGATTCAAGATCAAGGGATTCATCGCATCTTGCGCAGATGAAAGCTGCAGTCGCATGGCTGAAGTCCTCAGCCCAGGTCCATGCAGGCTCTCCCCATTCATGGCCCAGCGCTTCGGTTTCAACAGTCTTGGCATCCGTGTAGGTCTCACCGCTGAATGTCACAGTTGCAGTGTAGGTAACTGTGCCGGCCTCCTCGCAGGCGGCATCAACCGTCTCCGTCGTGATCTCGGCCTCAACGGTTTCGGTGTGGTCAGCGTTGTTTGCGCACCGGAAAAGTGCCTCAGCAGCAGTATATCCGCTTTCCTCATCGCCGGTCCATGTAAAGCCGATGAGCTCCCAGGCATGACCGGTCCCGCCGATCTCCGGAGGATTCTCCATCTCCTCATTGAGATCATAAGCAGTATTGCGTTCGATCGTCTTCGCTGTGATCGACACATCCGTGCAGGAGCTGACCGTAAAGCTCAGAACTGCAATGGGGCTGTTCGCGTCAAGCTCAGACTTCGACGCATACGCTGCCTTGATCTGGCCAGCGCCATCATCATGCACAGAGATGAACTCCAGAGAAGATGTTTCGCTGACATAGGTCATTTCGCTTGGATCATACGTTACGGTGATCAAGCCGTTTGCAGATCTTTCCGCTTCGCTGAGCGTAACCGTAACGCTGCCGTTGCTGTCAGTCGAGCCCGGAATGAAAACAGCGTTTGGTTCAGCAGTCGGCCGCTTTGCAAATGCTTTTCTGAGGCCATTGTATGCATTGAGCGCGCCGCTTGTCGGATTGGCCGCTTCATCGGCGGCCGCCGCCACCGGCTCAGCTTCTTCAGCGTCAGTCTTCCCTGCTTCATTCGTTTCTTCAGCAGACAAAACATCAGGCGCCGGAGTGCTTGCAAATTTCATAACTTCTGCGGAAAAACGCGCCAAAACATCTTCAGACATTAGCTCGTCACGGGAAAGCAGCGGGTGCAGTCCCTCAAGGACGCCCATGGGCTCATTTCCGGCAGAGGCCGGCGCGACAGAGCCGTCAACATAGAAGCCGACAGCCGGCCAGACACCATCACCGAAATTACCTGCGTGATAGAGGGCGCCGGTCGACGGGTTGATCACGATCAGCTCCGCAGTATTGTCAGTCGTGTGGCCCCAGTAAAGATACGTGCCGTCGTAATACAGCGTCTGATACAGGAACGATGTTCCGATGCCAGTATCCAGAACAAGCGACGGCGTACCAAAGGAGACATCATTGCCGATCGTCATAGTCGTCTGCCAGATCTTTCCGTTTTCGTCCAGGAAGTAGTAGCTGGAAGACGTTCTTCCGACAGACTTTGCCGCTACAGCCGCGATGTAGACGCCGTCTCCGATCTTTTCGGATGCGTCAAGCAAACCATACGGCTTGCCGCTGTACAGTTCGCCATCGTTGTCTTCCGGTGCAAGATTGCCGAAAACCAGATACTTTGCAAAGCTGAAGACGAAATAACCGGTGTATCTTGTAGATGCGGGCGCAAGGTCTGTGGCGAAAACATAGTTGGTGCCATACTCACTCAGCGCATAACCGTTCCGGTCAACAGAATACAGGATCGTCTGCGCAGAGCTGGTGTCCAGCGTACCGGCGTAGAGTTCGGATGCAGACTGCATGAATGCAGAGTGAAGCTCCATGCCCTTGGTGTCGTCATGCAGCTTGGTCCAGTTGGGAAGGCTGCTTGCATCAAAGCTTGAGAAGTAGACGCCGCCTTCTTCGTCCCAGACAATTCCGTTGAGATTTTTATTGACCGCTGTGACAGAAACATTGCAGGTTTCAAAGACAGCGGGATTGCTGCGTGCCGCTGCTGTGATGGCAGTCGTGCCGGCGGCCACGGCCGTGACATGGCCGTTCTCATCCACAGTCGCAACACCGGGATTGCTGCTCGTCCAAACGACGGTTCGGTCTTCCACGGTCAGCGGCAGGACTTTCGCCACGATGTCCGCCGTATTGCCCTTGTAAAGGTCCAGAGACGCAGGCGTCAGCGTGATCGAGCTTGCGCCGTAGGGATCGATCTCCGTACGGATAACCGTCTTGACGTACATATAGACGTTGGCGGCCGTTGTGTTCAGGCTGAACGTATTATTGGAAAAGCGCAGATATCTGGAACCATTGCTCAGCCGATTATTGCTTCCGTTCCATGTCCAAACATTGTTGCTCGTCGACGTACTGACTTGAAGTGCATTACTCAGGAGGCTTCTGCTGAGATAATAATTCCCGTTTTTGAACGTATAGCTGCCGGACACGGTCCATACGGAGGTCGATGCTGCATCGCCGCTTTCGATATACGGCTGACCGTTGGTCGCATCGATGCCGCTATTTACGGTAACACGGTTGGTG
>CADCOJ010000142.1 GCA_902803075.1 Oscillospiraceae bacterium
AGAGAGTGGGATTCGAACCCACGGCACATTGCTGTGTCACCGGTTTTCAAGACCGGCTCCTTAAACCGCTCGGACATCTCTCCGAATCCAGTGCTTCAAAGCGTGAATTATCTTATCATACCCGCCCGGGTTTGTCAATTGCTTTTCGGCTTTGTCCACAAAACGTTTTTACCGGAACTGCCCGGCAGAGGCGCAGCCTCTGCCGGGCATACGACTCAGAGTCGGACCTGGGCAGACGCTGATGCGTTCTGCTCGGCCCTGCGGGCCTCTTCGAGCTCATCTTCCCAGGTGAGATGACGGTACGGCGCAGCCTGCGGATCGGTCTCGAACCAGTTGAGGAAGTCATCATACATGGCCATGGTCCACTGCGTGTCGATCTGTGCCGTGGAATAGGTCTTGCTGCGCAGGCGCTCGAAGCCGAAAATGTCGCGCACATGGTTTTTCTCTGCGTTCACAACGACCATTTCCGCGTGCTGCGGCGGAATGAAAATGACGCCGCTCATCGTGCCGAGCACGACGTCGCCCGGCATGCAGATGGCCTGGCCGATGCGGCAGGGCGTATTGTAACCGGTCATGGAGCAGTTGCCGATGCCAGTCGGGTCCGTGCCGCGATAATAGATCTGCAGGCCCTCGATCTCAACGATCTGCTGCAGGTCGCGCACGCCGCCCCAGATCACCGCACCGCCGGTCTTTGTTCGCGTGCGGATAGCGGTGGAAAGATTACCGCCCACGTATGTTCCTTCAAACAGTTTGTCATAAAGATCCACGACAACCACGTCGCCCTCGGTCAGATTGTCGATGACCCACTGGTTATAGAACCCGGCGTGGCCTTCCTCCTTCTGGCCGATGGCCATGAGCGCCGCGTCAAGATCCGGGCGCTTTGGCACCATCACGGCCGTCACGGCCCGGCCGACCAGGACCGTCTTGCCGGCAGTCATTTTGAAATTGCACTCCCAGTTGCTGCGGTAGCCCAGATTCCAGAGCGGCCCCCAGGCTTCCTCAAAGGTGATGCCGCGCATGCGGCGGAGAATATCGTCGCTGACCTTCGGACGGCCGTCCGGCAGGCGCTCCCCTTTCCACTCCGGCGTCAGGCGGATAATGGTGTCACGGTCGTTGAAATACATAGTTTTCCTCCCTGTCTAAATCAGAACGAGTCCCCTGTCCAGGCGGACACTGTCGCCGGTCAGCGCCTGTGCCTGCTCGCTGCACAGATACAGAACGGCATTGCCCACATCCTCCGGCACATTGCGCCGTCCCGGATCGACATCAACAGGATTATGCGTCCCGTTCGGTCGTCTGCCCGGAAAGGACGGATGGCCGGTTTTGAATTCGATCGCACATCCGCCAAGATTGATGGCGTTGACGGTGATGTGGTCGGCATAGAGCTCCAGCGAAAGCTCGCGTGTGAGCTGGCGGATGGCGCCCTTTGTCATGGAATAGCCCGCGTCAAAGCAGGTCGGACGCTTGCTGTGGACGCTGCAGATGTTGATGATCCGCCCGGCCGGGCTCTGGCGCAGGTACGGCACACAGGCTTTTGCACAGCGCCAGTAACCGCCCAGATTCACGTCGAAGAGCATGCGAAGCGACGGCTCGTCATATTCGTCGATATATTTGTTTTTCTGCAGGGCTGCATTGTTGACAAGAATATCGAGCCTGCCATAGCGCGCGATCACAGCCTCGACCATCGCACGCACCTGATCCGGATCGGAGACGTCGGCGCGATAGACGAATGCCTCGCCTCCGGAGGCACGGACGGATGCGAGCAGCTGCTCGGCCATATCCGGGTTGGCATTACAGTTGATGCAGCAGCGGATGCCTGCCTTTGCAAGCACACGCACGATACCCGCGCCAACCCCCTTTCCGCCGCCTGTCACAAGTGCTGTGCGCCGTTCATCCTTGTTCATTCGACTGCCGTCCTTTCCGGTTCTGCGGGGTTCCCCGCTCGCCGTAATACATGACAAGTCCGCCATCCGCCCGCAGATCGCTTCCCGAGAGGATCGCCGCTTCCGGCGTGAGCAGAAAACGGATCAGGCCGTTCAGGCTCCCCTGCTCCGGAAGCTTCCGCTCCGGCATGCGCAGGTCCTGTCCGAAGTAAAACTCGGAGACATCGCTTTTGGCGTCCGGATCGCCGCGGAACACGCCGCGCTGGATATAATAGCTCCGGACACCGCAGGTCCCGTAGTCCTGATTGAACTCCCGCTGCAGCATCTGCACCGCGCCGCAGCCGGCGCTGTACAAGAAGCCCCGTCCGACCGGTTTTTCCGCATGGATGCTGCCGAGGAAAATCATGACGCCTGTTCCTTTTTCGCGCAGGATACCTCCGAGGACCTTGGCCACGCACCACGCAGCCAGCGGACCCTCGTCCCGCGCACGCGCAAACTGCTCCTCTGTGACCTCCTCGAATCCGCACTGCGTGATGGGCGGCGCAGGATGGAGAACGGCATAGAGCGTCGGAGCCAGCGGCCCTGCAAACGCCTCAAGCGAGGCTTCCTGCCACAGGCAGACACTTTCCGGCACGCAGACCACGTTGTATCCGGCGGTGCGGAGATCGTCCGCTGCGTCGCGCGCGGCCCGGGTGCGCAGATCCGTGATGAGGATCGTTTTCGGTTCCATACTGTATCAGCTCCACAGACGGTCGTGGCAATAAACGTTATCCCAGTGGCTCGTCTCGCCCCAAAGCTCCGGATAGTCCGGATGCAGGTGCTCTCTGAGCACCTCGTCGTTATAGTCGTCGACGCCAAGGCCGGGCTTGTCCGGCACGGCGATGAAGCCATTTTCAACGATGGTTTTCGGCGTGCCGAGCGTCATATCGTTCCACCACGGGACATCGACGGAGTGATTTTCCAGAACATAGAAGTTTTCCGTCGCAGCGACCGAGTGGACGCAGGCGTATGCGGAAACAGGGCTTTCTGCCATGTGCACGGCCATGGCCACACCATAACGCTGAGCCAGATCGCCAATGCGCTTGTTTTCGGCAATGCCGCCGCTGGAGAGGATATCCGGGTGGATGACCGAAACGCCGTGGCTTTGCAGCAGCGGCTCGAAGCTTTCGGCCAGGTACATATCCTCGCCGGTGCAGATCGGAACCGTTGTCGCGTTGGCAAGGCGGACATACTGCTCCGTATACTGCCATGGGATCATGTCCTCCGCCCAGGCAATGTTGTAGGGCTCCAGCCGGCGGCAGAGCTTGATGCAGTCCTCCACGCCGATATGGCCGAAGTGGTCGATGGCCAGCGGGATCTCATAGCCGATGACCGCACGCACCTGGCGGACGTACTCCTCCAGCATATCGAAGCCCTTCTCTGTCAGATGGATGCCGGTGAACGGATGCGCGATGTTGTAATAATCATAGCTGCGGTTGCGCCACCAGCGTTTTTCCTCCGGCGTGACAGCCTCCGCGGCGCGGCGTTCGGCCTCATGGATCTCGTCGATGAATCCGAGCGGCGCGCAGATGGTGCCGGGCTCTCCGAACAGCTCGCCCAGACCGAGATCCATTTTCAGGAATGTAAAGCCCTTGTCCATGCGTGCCTTGAGCGCCTGACCCATGGCGGTGCCGGTGTGCTTGCCTGCAATGTCGGTGTCGCAGTAGACACGGATCCGGTCGCGGTATTTTCCGCCCAGCATCTGATAGACCGGGATGCCGAACGCCTTGCCGGCCAGATCCCACAGAGCGATCTCCACGCCGCAGACACCGCCCGCCTGGCGCGCAACGCCGCCGAACT
Source organism: Oscillospiraceae bacterium (assembly GCA_902803075.1). Lineage (GTDB taxonomy): Bacteria > Bacillota > Clostridia > Oscillospirales > Oscillospiraceae > CAG-170. Next base: position 3,723 of record CADCOJ010000142.1, read on the forward strand.
GGCGGATGCGGCGGAAGATCTTTTCGATGTTGCAGGGATTCTCACCCAGCAGACGGCTTTTGAGCATTTCCGCGTAAACACGGTTTGCGGCGTCGCGCACCTCACCGAGGCCGACGATGCCCTGGTTGGTATAGATCTTGAGCAGCGTGCAGTGCATAGGCGCGCCGACGACATCCGTGAAGCGGATGTCCGTGATGCGCAGATCGCTCGGACTGGAGCAGCGGTTGAATGTCCCGGAAATGATGGTTTCCATAGTTTTCACCTCATTATATTTCAGGGCTTCTGCCCTGGAATTCAAAGCTCAACAAAGCAGACGGGCGTTCCTGCCGGCGCCGTATGCCCGGTCTCACGCAGTGTCCGGTCATCTGCAAGGCGGTAGGCGCAGAGCACGCCCACGGACTGGCTGGCCGCGATGACGGTATCCCCGAATACGGCGAACTCCCGCGGCTCGGGCACGCACGGTGAGATCACCGGTGCGCCCAGCAGGCCGTCCTCCCCGACAGGAAAAACGGCGATGGAGTCGCAGCCGCGATTGGAGACGAGCAGGGATCTGCCGTCCGCAGAAAAATGGATGGCCGCCGTTGTGTTGGGGCCGGTAAAACCTCCGGGGAGCGCGGACACGCGCTGTACCGCGGTCAGCCGGCCGTCTGCCCGGCGTTCGAGAACGAACACGCACCCCGCAAGCTCAGCCGCACAATAAAGCCGGGCAGGATGCAGAGGCGAGGCTGCCAGGTGCCGCGGGCCGCAGCCGGCGGGCATGGGTGTACGGAACAGCTCCTCCAGCGTATCCGTGCCGGGCCGGTATGCCAGGATCGCATCCAGGCCCAGGTCGCAGACATACAGGACGCCGCCCAACTCCATGGAGCAGTGCGCATGCGCCGACTCCTGCCGGGCGCAGTTCAGTCCGCTGCCATGGTGCTGTACCATGCCGGCCAGGCCGGAAATGGCGCCGGTCTCATCCAGCCGGAAGGAGGCGACGCTGCCGCCGGCATAGTTGCAGGCATAGAGCATCCTGCCGTCCCCGGAAAGACAGAGGTGGCAGGGTCCGGCGCCGCCGGATGGAAACGCGCAAAGCATCCGGGGCGCTCCATCGGTGAGTTCCCATGCAAAAATGCCGCCCTCCGGCACCGTCTCGCTGACGGTGTAGAGAACGGTATCATGCGGGTGACGCAGGGCGAAGCTCGGGTTCCGGAAGCCGGTCCATGCACCCGCGCAGGAAAAGCCGCTGGATGTATCGTAGGAAAAGCGGAAGATCCCCGGCTCATCCGCAGACGCGTAGCCGCTGGTCAAAAACAGGTGCTGCATGCGAGCACGCCCCTTCCTGCTCTGTATCAACTGCGTTTATTGTATCCAAGCAGCAGGGCGATTGCAAGCCGCCGGGAAAAAAATCACAACATCTTGAACCATTTCTTTATATTTTGGAATGACGCGCAAACAGAAAAAACCTGTCGGGAAAACAGCGCACGAAAGCGTGTGTTTTTGTATAAATATCCATATTTTCTCGCATGATATTGATTTTTCCGGCGTCCGATGCTACGATTGCAGAAACTCTCAGCCACAGTCGGCCGGAAAGGAGCACGCTGCTATGCATCAGGATCTGCGCCGCGGCCTGCGGGACGGTCTGCCGATCGCTCTGGGCTATTTCCCCGTCTCGTTCACGTTCGGGATCCTGGCCGTTTCCGGCGGACTGAGCTTTTGGCAGGCAACACTGATCTCCCTGATGAACCTGACCTCCGCCGGGCAGTTTGCAGGTCTTTCCGTTATGACGGCGGGCGGGCCGCTTGTGGAGATGGCGCTCAGCCAGCTGATCATCAACCTGCGTTACAGTCTGATGTCCATCTCCCTGTCGCAGAAGGTTGACGGGAGCGTGCGGGGACTTGCGCGCTGGTCGTTCCCCTTCAGCGTCACCGATGAGATCTTCGCCGTCTCGGCTGCAAGGCCGGAGCCTGTGACCCAGCGCTATTGGGCGGCGCTGCGCATCCTGCCCATCGCCGGATGGACGCTCGGGACGCTCTGTGGGGCGCTGCTGGGCGCAGTTCTGCCGCAGCGGCTTCTGGAGGCTCTCGGCATTGCGCTCTATGCGATGTTCATTGCCATCATTGTCCCTGCGGCCCGGCGCGACGTGCATGTGTGCCTTGCGTGTGTGTTGGCCGTGGCGTTCAGCTGTGTGTTTTTCTTCACGCCGGCGCTTTCCGCCGTCGGAAGCGGCTTTTCTGTCATCATCTGCGCAGTGGCGGCCTCCAGCGCGGCGGCCGTGCTGTTCCCGGTCGGAGAGGAGGAAGGCGCGTGAATACATCCTCGTTTTTTCTGTATCTCGCCGTGATGGCGGGTGTGACGTATCTGGTGCGCGCGGTGCCGTTCCTGCTCATCCGGCGGAAGATCGAAAGCCGCTTCCTGCGTTCGTTTTTCCGCTATATCCCATACACAGTCCTGTCCGCCATGACATTCCCGGCGATCTTTTTCTGCACAGGCTCTGTCCTCTCCGCAGCGGCCGGGACGGCGGCTGCGCTGCTCCTGGCCTTTTTCGACCAGAGCCTGCTGGTCGTTGCCATGGCCTCCTCAGCCGTTATCTGGGTCGTTTCCCTGCTGGTTTGACCGGACATGCTCAAGAGCCTCTGCAAAAAGCAGAGGCTCTTTTTCCAGTCTGTTGTTTTGACGTCATCCGGAGATCAGTGCAACGGCAACGTCGTTGACGTTGGTGCCGGTCGGACCGGTCATGATAAGACCGCCGGTCTTCTGCAGCGCATGGTAGGCGTTGTTGTTGTGCAGCACGTCGTCGATCGAAATGCCGAGCGCGCGGAGCTCATCGTCGGTATCCCCGTCACAATAGCCGCCCGCGGCGTCCGTCGGGCCATCGGTACCGTCGCTGCCAACGGAGAACACCGCTGCGCCCGCCATGCCGCGGATGCCTGCAGCCGCCGCCAGAGCAAGCTCCTGGTTCCGCCCTCCCTTGCCGTGACCGGTCAGAACAACAACGGTCTCGCCGCCGGCGATGAATGCCATGGGCTTTCCGTCCGCCGCATGTGTCTTGAGAATGGAGGCGAGGAAGCTGCCGGCCTCCTTTGCCTGGCAGCAAAGCTGGTCGGTCAGCACGACGGGCTCATAGCCCAACGTGCGGCAGGTGGCGGCTGCGGCGGCGCAGAGCTCGCGGACAGAGCCGTTGATCTGCGTATGGACATTATCAAGCGTTTTCGGCGTTTCGACGTCAAGCAGCGCGCGTGCGGAATCCGACATGCGCAGGCTGTATTTTGCCGCGATGCGGCGGGCGTCCGCACCGGTGGCGGAATCCGGGCACGCCGGGCCGGAGGCGATCATATCCAGGGGATCGCCCAGGATGTCAGACAGGATGACGGCCTCCACATGCGCAGGAGCGCACAGCTGTGCGAATCGGCCGCCCTTGACGGACGACAGGCGCTTACGGATGGTGTTGATCTCCACGATATCCGCGCCGCAGGCGAGCAGCTGACCGGTGATATCCTGCAGTTCCGCAGCGGGGACGAGCGGCTTTTCAAAGAGCGCGCTGCCGCCGCCGGAGAGCAGGAACAGGACCGTGTCCTTTTCCGTCAGATCCGTCACCAGATCGAGCGCGGCCTGGGTGCCGCGGAACGAGTTTTCATCCGGGACGGGATGGCCGGCCTCAAAACAGGTGAAATTGGCGATCGGGCCCATGACATGGTCATACTTGGTGACGACAACGCCTTGCTCGATACGGCTGCCGAGGAAGTCTGAAGCGGCTTTGGCCATCTGCCAGGCGGCCTTGCCCGCGGCAACAAGCAGGACTCTGCCGGGGAAATCCATACCAGAGAGCGCGCGCTGGACGGCGGCGTCCGGCTGGACGGCGGCAATGGCTTCGCGGATAATCTGGTCTGCATGAGAACGCAAGGTTCGGTTCATAGGTTTTCCTCCAGATGATCGAGTTTTCGTTCAAACAGGCGCGCCGCAGAGATATGCGGCGCGCCTGCGCATGGGATCAGAAAATAAGGTTCAGGATAAAGATCTCGACCATGGCGGCAATGCCGATGATGAGCGTCATGAGCGTCTGCGTCCGGTAGCCTTCCTCCGGTTTCATTTCGCCGAAGTTGGTGACGACCCAGAAGTAGGAGTCGTTGGCATGGGAAACAGTCATGGCGCCGGCACCGATGGCCATGACGACAAGCGCGATCTGCACGGGTGCGGTAAAGCCGAGCACCGGCAGCAGCGGGGCGACGATACCTGCCGTGGTGGTGATGGCAACGGTGGAGGAGCCCTGCGCGCTCTTGAGGATGGCAGCCAACAGGAACGGGAAGAAGATGCCCATGACCTGCAGGACATTGGCGTGCTCGGTGATGAAGTTGACCATGTCGGAAGAGGAGATCACCTTGCCGAGAACGCCGCCGGCGGCGGTGACGAAGAGGATCGGGCCGACTGTCTTGAGCGTCTCATTGGTCAGGTTATAGAAATCCTTCTGCTTGCCGGCGGTGAACAGCTGGACGATCGCAAGCACCGTGCCGACAGCAAGCGCCATGATCGGCGTACCGAGGAATGTGAAGAAATCGGCAGCCGCGCCTTCCCAGTGCGCCATAGCAACGATGGAGGACAGCGCCATGAGGATAATCGGGACGATCAGGGGCGCGATGGCATTGAAGCCGCCGGGGAGCTTGCCGAACTCGGCTTTGAGCTCCTCATAGGTCTTGACGGTCTCGCCGGATCCGGTGAGCTCATCTGCACTCTTGATCTTCCGGCCGATGATCTTGGCATAGATGAGGCCGGCGATCAGCGGCAGGATGGAGCAGAGCACGCCCATGCCAATGACCAGAAGCAGATATTCGCCTGCACCGAGCGTCTGCGCCGCTGCGATGGGGCCCGGGGTGGGCGGGATAAAGACGTGCGCGATGTACAGGCCGCAGGAAAGGCAGACCGTCATGGCGACGCTGGAGGTGCCGGTGCGCTTGACAAGGGCCTTGCGGATGGGGTTCAGGATAACGAAGCCGCTGTCACAGAACACAGGGATCGAAACAACCCAGCCCATGAGTTCAATGGCGAGCTCCGGGTTCTTTTCACCGACGACGGAAATGACCATATCCGCGAGCTTCAGGGCTGCGCCCGTCTTCTCCAGGACTGCGCCGATGAATGCGCCGAGTATAATAACAATGCCGATGGATGTGAATGTGCCGGAAAAGCCGGCTCCGATCACGCCCGGGATCTGCGTCAGCGGGATGCCGGCGAGGATCGCGAGGAGCAGCGAAATTGCCATGATCGACAGGAACGGATGGACCTTCAGCTTGGAGATCAGCACGATCATCACGACGATCGCCACGACGAAGGCAATGATCAGCGGGACACCAGTCATAGAGCATTTCCTCCCTTTTTTATTTTGGGTACGTTTTTATTTTATCAGTTGGGCGCTGAAATGTCAATTTCTTCTTACACGCCTCCCTGTTCAGACGCATATCCACAGCATAATGCACAATAAAGCGAACCCACGCTGTTCACAAAAGCGCTTCCTTCGCTTTCATTTCTTCATGAGCCCAAAAGGGACAGCTTCACAGAAACCCTCTTTTGTCCGCAGGCAAAAGAGGGTCGTGGCAATTTGGCCTGAAAAGGGGCGTGAACCGATCGCAAAGAATTGCGGAAAAAACGACGTGCCGGAACACGTCGTTTTTCTGTATCAAAAAATACTACAAAAGCGGTCTTTCTGTTATTCCCAAATATCCTTATCTTCCTTGGACAGCGCATATTTCCTATGCTTGCGGATACCCAGGATGAAGAAGATGATTCCGGAAATCATCAGCCCTGCATTAAAAACAATGCCGATGTAAAACGGTATCCCTTCCAGCTTCTCAAAGTACAGTATCTG
>CADCOJ010000143.1 GCA_902803075.1 Oscillospiraceae bacterium
TTCCGGGTGTTGAGAGCGCGTTTCTGGCCACGCACCGCATGCACTCCCCCAACGACTGCAAGCAGGCTTCCATCGTCCTGTGCTTCTATGAGGAAGGAACGTGGAAGACCCGGACGCTTCTGGAGCTTCCCGGCGTGCATCGCTTCGACATTCTGCGCCGCGGCGGCGTGAACTGGCTCATCGCCTGCACGATCAAAAGCGACTACGAATACAAGGACGACTGGCGCTTCCCGGGCAAGGTCTGGGCATGCGTACTGCCGGAAGACCTGATGCAGAAGCCGGACACCTTCCGTTTGGATGCGCACGTGATCCGCGATGGACTTCTGAAAAACCACGGCTACTCCAGAGACGACGGAACGGCCATTGTCACCAGCGAGGAAGGCGTGTTCCGCTTCACGCCTCCCGAGACGGCGGACGGTGTCTGGAGCATTGAGCAGCTCCTGGACGAGCCCACGAGCGATGCGCTGCTTGTGGATTTTGACGGAGACGGCGAAAAAGAGATGCTGACGCTCAGCCCCTTCCACGGCGACACACTGAAGATTTTCAAGCGGCAGAACGGCGCGTTCGTCCCGGTCTTTGTCTATGAAAAAAAGCTGGCGTTCATTCACGCCATCTGTGCCGGAGAGCTCGGCGGAAAGCCCTTTGCCGTCGTTGGCCATCGCAAGGGGGACCGCGATCTGCTGGCAGTCCGCTATGAAGACGGCGGCTACCGCGTGGAGCTGCTGGACCATGACGTCGGGCCGGCAAATGCACGCTCTTTCCAGCTGGACGGCAAAACGCGCATCCTCTCGGCAAACCGGGAGATCAACGAAGTCGCCTACTATACCATCGAGCCCTAAGCTGTGCTGAACTTGACAAGTGTCAGGTAGAAATATGGCAAAACAAATTGAGAAAGGGAGTAAACACATGGATTACAAGAAAATTGCCCAGAGCATTCTGGACAGTGTCGGCGGCCCCGACAATGTCAAGGATGCGACCCACTGCTTTACCCGCCTGCGCCTGGTCCTCCGCGACCCGTCCCTGGCGGACAAGGCGACCGTAGAGCGTCTGGAGGGCGTCATTCAGGTTGTTGACGCCGGCGGCCAGTTCCAGGTCGTTCTGGGCGGCAAGGTCAACAAGGTCTATGACGAATTCCTTCCGCTCGTGAATGTTGAGGGCGGCGAGGAGACCCCGATCACCGGTGACAAGGGCTCCGTGGGCAATACCATCCTGCAGACCCTGTCCAAGATCTTCACCCCCATCGTTCCCGCCATTGCCGCGTCCGGCCTCATCAAGGGCCTGCTGTCCGCCGCATCCCGTCTGGGCTGGGTCGACAGTGCCAGCAGCACCTACGTTATTCTCTTTGCCGCGTCCAACATCATCTTCTATTTCATGCCCATCTTCCTGGCCTACACCACTGCGAAGGCTCTGAAGTGCTCTGAGATCATCGCCATGGTCCTCGGCGGCTTCCTCTGCTATCCGCAGATCGACGCCATGGTTCAGGATGTTGCAACAAAATCCACGATCTTCGGACTCCCTGTGATCAAGACTGCATTCACCATCGGCGAATCCACAAAGGTTTTCAGCTACACAGAATCGGTCATCCCCATCATCCTGACAGTCATCGTTCTGTACTTCCTTGAAAAGCTCCTCAAGAAGATCATCCCCGAGATTCTCCAGATCATCCTGGTTCCCGGCCTCTCCCTCATCATCATGCTGCCTGTCATGCTGACGGTCGTCGGCCCGGTCGGCGCTTATGTCGGCTACGGCATGCAGTGGCTCTACAGCGCTGTTATGGGCATCAGCCCGCTGCTCGGCGGCGCAGTCGTCGGCGGCCTGTGGGGCGTGTTCGTCATCTTCGGCGCGCACAGAGCTCTGCTCCCCATCGGCCTCAACGATGTTTCCGTTACCTCTGCCATCCATAACTGCGGCGCCGGCCATAACACCCTGATGTGCTACGCAGGCGCAGCCAACTTCTCCCAGGCCGGCGCTGCGCTCGGCGTCCTCCTGAAGACCAAGAGCAAGGAGCTCAAGCAGGTCGCCGGTGCGGCAACCATCTCCGCGTTCCTCGTGGGCATTACGGAGCCCGCGATCTACGGCTGCAACCTGCGTCTGAAGCGGCCGATGGTCTGCGCGATCATCGCCGGCGCGCTCGGCGGCGCCATCATGGGCATCGGCGGCGCGAGCAACCATGGCTTTGCCAACAACGGCATTCTCACCATCGCCACCTACTACTGCTCCGACAACACGCTCGGCATGTTCCTGGCATATCTGATCGGCATTGCTGTCGCGTTCTTCGGCGCAGCTATCCTGACCTACATCGTCGGCTTCAAGGACGACACCGACGAAGCGCTCAACAAGCAGGTCTGATTTTCGCCGGCCCCATCGGCAGAGCCCTGCCGATGGGGCCTTTCCAACTTAAACCGGAAAGGAGATCTCCATGGCTTACACATTCCCCGAAAACTTCTGGTGGGGAGCTTCCTCCTCCGCTTTCCAGATCGAAGGCGGCTGGAACGAGGGCGGCAAGGGCATGACCGTTGCCGACTTCAATTCCTTCAAACGCTCCGACCGCCAGGCCGACTCCAAGGTCGCCAGCGATTTCTACCACCACTGGTCTGAGGACATCGACCTCATGAAGGAGCTCGGCATGAAGGCCTACCGCTTCTCCATTGCCTGGGCGCGCATCATTCCCGATGGGGACGGCGCCATCAACCGGGAGGGCATCGACTTTTACAACAAGATCATTGACAAGCTGATTGCCTGCGGCATCACGCCGTTCATCACGCTCTATCATTTCGATCTGCCCTATGCGCTTGTGACCAAATACAACGGCTGGGAAGCCCGCGACTGTGCTTATGCCTTTGCGCGCTACGCCCGCGTCTGCTTTGAGGCGTTCGGCGACCGCGTGAAGTACTGGCAGGTTCACAATGAGCAGAACCTTATGATGCGCGTGGACGAGCGCATGAATCTTACGGAGCCTGATCCCGTGAAGAAAGAAAAGATCCGCGCACAGATGGACTACCACATGTTCCTTGCGCATGCGCTGAGCGTCAACGCCTGTCATGAGCTGGTCCCCGGCGGAAAGATCGGCTGCGCCGTAAGCTCCACCGTCACCTACCCCCTCACCAACAAACCCGAGGACGTCTGGGCGGCGCGCATGAACAATCAGTTCAAGACCGATTACTGCCTGGATATGCACTTTAACGGCGAGTACCCAGGCTACTACATGGCCTACCTCCGCGAGCAGGACATGGTCCCGCACATGGAGCCGGGCGACGCAGCGCTGCTCAAGAGCGCAAAGATGGACTTCATTGCACTCAACTACTACCGCACGCTGACCGCGCGTTATCTCCCCGCCGACGACACGCATCCGAAGGGGCTGCGCGCAGAAGGCATGAACGAAGTCGACTACAACATGTACGGCTACTGGATGATCGAAAAGAACACCAATCTCGCCGCCAGCGAGTATGGCGCGCAGATCGATCCCGTGGGCCTGCGCATTGTCCTCAACGAATACTGGAACCGCTACCACCTGCCCCTCATTATCACGGAGAACGGCCTCGGAACCGCTGACACGCTCACCGAGGACAGAAGGATCCATGACGATTACCGCATCGACTATATGCGCCGCCACATCGAAGCCATCGGCGCCGCAATTGAGGACGGTGTGGAGATGATGGGTTACTGCCCCTGGTCGGTCATTGATCTGCTCAGCTCCCATCAAGGCTTCCGCAAACGCTATGGTCTGGTTTATGTAAACCGTTCTGACATGGATCTGAAGGATCTGGCCCGCATCCGGAAGGACAGCTTCTACTGGTATCAGAAGGTCATCGCAACGAATGGTCAGCAGCTTTGAGAAAGGAGCAGAACATGGGACTTTTCGATAAATTCAAGAAAAAGGCAGCGCCGGTCATCACCTTCCCCCTGACGCTGACCGCGTCCGCCAGGGGTGATGCCGTGGAAATGGCGGATATCCCGGACGAAGTCTTTTCCTCCGGAGCACTTGGCGCATGCCGGGGCATCAAGCCCTCCGAGGGCATCATTTATGCGCCGATCGGCGGCACCATCGGCCAGCTGAGCGACACGCTGCACGCGTTGAGCATCGAAGCGGACGGCGGGCTGGAGGTCCTGATCCATGTTGGCATCGACACCGTCAACATGAAAGGCGACGGGTTCGCGGCCAAAATCAAGCTCGGGCAGCGTGTGGAGCAGGGACAGGCGCTTCTGCAGATGGATCTTGCAAAAATCGCTTCCGCCGGATACTCCGACATCGTCATCACGGCAGTAACGAATGAAGACGAATTCGCCTCCGTGAAACCGACCGCTGAAACCAATATGGCCCCGGGCATCGGAATGCTCGTGGTCAGCAAGTAAGTAAAGGAAACGAACATCATGGCAAAATACGATTTTATGAGCTTTGGTGAGCCCAACATCCGCCTCACCCCGCCTGAGCATGACCGGCTCGGGCAGGCGGAGGAGCTGCGCCTCGGCATCGCGGCAGCCGAGCTCAACTGCTGCGTCAATATTTCGAATCTGAGTGTGGACAAGCTGCTGCCCACCATGAAAACAGCCTATATCACCAAGCTTGTGGATAACTGGACCGGCTCTTACATCGTCAAGCATGCGCAGATGCATGGCGTCGATATGTCGAACGTTGTTGTTGAACCCTTTGACAAGGTCGGCCGGACACGCAACGGTCTGGCCTTTGTTGAGGTCGGCATCGGCCCGCGCGCAAGTTATCAGATCTATGACCGCGGCCACACAGCCCTCAGCAAGATCCAGCCCGGCGACATCGACTGGAAGACCGTCCTGGACACGCGCTGGTTCCACACGACCGGCATCGTCACCGCACTGGGCGAGCACACCGCGGATGAGGTCCTGGCCGCACTGAAGGCCGCAAAAGAGAACGGCGCAGTCACAAGCTATGATCTCAACTACCGCGCAACGCTCTGGAGCAAGGAAGCGGCGCGTGCCGCGGCCGAACAGCTCATGCCGTACATCGACGTGATCCTCGGCAACGAGGAGGACTTCGACACCATGCTTGGCATCAAAGCCGAAGGGACTGACGAAAACTTCTCTTCCATTGATCCGCAGAATTACCGCAAGGTCGCGCAGAAGGTCATGGAGCGCTATCCGCATATCCGCGCCGTGGGCACAAGCCTTCGTGAGGTCAAGACAGCCCTGCTCAACAACTGGCAGGGCTGCATGATGACGAAGAACGGCTTCTTTGTCTCGCGGAAATACGAAAACATTGAAATCAACGACCGCGTCGGCGGCGGCGACAGCTTCGCCTCCGCCATGATCTGGGGCATGCTCAATGGCCACGATGACCAGAACGTCATTGACTTCGCCACGGCCTACTCTGCGCTGTGCCACACCATCCGAAACGACTGGAACCTGGTCACCCGCGCGGAAGCTGAAGCTCTCGCCGCAGGCGGAAGCGCAAGAGTCAAACGCTGAGGACAGACCATGAAGCCATATACGCTCGGCCTATATGAAAAGGCTATGCCGGACGTCAGCTGGCGCGAAAAGCTGACGATCGCCCGGGAAGCCGGATATGATTTCGTTGAGATCAGCATCGACGCAAGCGAGGCGCGCATTGCGCGCGTGTTCAGCTCCGCACAGGAACGCAGACAGCTCGTCGATCTGATGTATGAGCTGGATATGCCCATCCGCACACTGAATGCGAGCGCTCTCACAAAATATTCCCTTGGAAACCCGGACCCCGCCGTCTGTGCGCGCGGCGTCAGGATCGCAGAGCATGCGATCGGCCTGGCCGCAGATCTGGGGGTACGCATCGTCATGATCCCGGGCTATGACGTTTACTACGAGCCGCACAGCGCTGAGACGGAAGCGCGGTTCCTTGCAAATGTCCGGTCGCTGACGAGCATCGCTGCGTCAGCCGGTGTTCTGCTTGCCTTTGAAACGATGGAAAACGAGTTCATGAACACGGTGGAGAAGGGCCTGCACTATATCCGTCAGATCGACTCCCCGTATCTGAAGCTTTATCCGGACATCGGCAATACGACGAACGCCGCCGTGCTTCACGGGACAGACGCCACCGCTGACCTTCTGCTTGGCGCAGGCCAGATCGCTGCCCTGCATCTGAAGGAGACGTGCCCCGGCCACTACCGCGAGATCCCCTACGGGAGCGGTCATGTGGACTTTGCCTCTGCAGTTGCAGCGGCCTGGCGCATCGGGGTGCGGAAATATGTGACGGAATTCTGGTACCAGGACGGCGGAGAACAGCCGGCAGCAGTCTGCCGGCGCTTCCGCGCGCTGCTGGACAAGTTTGTTGAACTGAGGTGAAAACATGCTGGAATCACTCAAACAGCAAGTGCTTGAGGCCAATCTTCTCCTGCCGAAGCACAATCTGATCACATTCACCTGGGGCAATGTCTCCGGGATCGACCGTGAGACCGGTCTTGTCGTCATCAAGCCCTCCGGCGTCAGCTACGAGGGTATGACCGCAGAGGACATGGTCGTTGTGGATCTGGAGGGCCGCGTCGTCGAGGGCAAGCGGAAGCCTTCAAGCGACACGCCGACGCATGTGGAGCTCTACAAGGCGTTCCCGCAGTGCGGCGGCATCGTCCACACCCACTCCCGGTGGTGCACATCGTTCGCGCAGGCCGGACGCGGCATCCCCGCCATGGGAACTACGCAGGGCGATTACTTCTATGGGGAGATCCCCTGCACCCGCCCCATGACCGATGAAGAGATCCGCGGCGAATATGAAAAGGAAACGGGCAAGGTCATCGTGGAGACCTTCCGTCACCGCGACCCTGCTTCCATCCCAGGCGTTCTGGTGTTCTCGCACGGCCCATTTGCATGGGGTACGGATGCATTCAACGCCGTGCACAACGCAGTGGTCATGGAAGAAGTTGCGTTCATGGATTTCCATGCAATGATCCTGAACCCGGAGCTCGGCGCCATGCAGCAGGCACTGCTCGACAAGCACTATCTGCGCAAGCATGGCCCCGGCGCTTACTATGGCCAATAATCGAACAGGTTGCAAAAAACACGTCCGGCGTAGCCGGACGTGTTTTTTCGATTTATGTTAACCAAACCAAGGCAGGCAGCCGCTGACCGGCACACGCCGGTTCAAAAGAGCAGCGCATGCGCAGGTTTATTTCTTCCGGGCCCGGAGGTGGAAGTGCAGTGCCGCGGCAAGATAAACAGCCGGAGCAATGAATCCGGTCGTCCACGCGACATAGCTGACGCCATAGCCCGTAAGGCTCTGGACGAAATTGCCCGCGATCCCAAGGATCAGTGCAGCCGTGCCCCAGCGCACGCTCCGGCCGGAACGCAGCGGCTCCTCCCAGTTCAGCGCTCCAAGGAAACCGCTCACAAGCTCAGCGACTGCGCAGGCGATAATCAGGCCCATGGCAATCAGCGCTGTGCGGAGCATTTGCTCGTCGGCAGCGCCCATATTGGACGCCGTTGCAAACAGGTTCAGCATCATGAGCCCAAAAACCAACCGGACAAGAGACACCAGCATCATAACGATGCTGACAATTTTCAGAGACAAACTTCGCCGCATTTCAATCCTCCCGGCGTCCGCCGGTCAGGGCGCGACGCGATTTTATGTCGTTTTATTCTTTTTTACGGCTGAAACAAGCGCGCTCACAAGGCCGATTCCGGCAAAGAGATATCCGGTGAGCAGTTCTTTCAGAAATGCACCCTTCACATCGTCTGATTGGATCGCCGCAGGGACGACGCGCAGTGCATCAGTCAGGTCGATGCCTTCGCTGCGCCATGCCTTCCAGATCTCCCAGCCGATGCAGAAATACTCCGCTGCGAAAATCATCACAAGCGTGACAAGCGCAGCTGTGACAATCCCGGCCTTCTGCGAGGTGGCGCGGGAAAAGACGCGATAGCCTTTGTTGGCCAGGACAAACATCACCACGCCCGAAATTGCGGAGACGACATTGATCTGGTACAGCAGGAAATAGATGGCAGCTCCTCCCAGGGAAAACAGCAGCGCACCGACGATCCCGGCCACAATGTTGCCCGCTGAGGCAGGCGCCTGCGCGGCCTGCGCCTGCACAGGCATGCCGTTCAGAGTTGTCTGCGCAGCCGGCTGCACGTTCCACGGATCCTCCGCGCGCATCGGCTGTACGGCTAGCGCACTGCCGCAGTTCTGGCAAAACCGATCCTGCGCTCCCACAGGCGCACCGCAATGCGGACACTGAGCCATATTCTGTTCCCCCATTTTCTCTGTTTTTCTCAGAATACCCGATGCAGCAAAAAAAGTCAAGCATGCGAAAGCCCGCCGGGCGACGGATCGTCGCGCCGGCGGGTCTGATTCAGCAGTAGAAATCCTTGATCTTTTTGGCTCTTGACGGATGGCGGAGCTTGCGGATAGCCTTATTTTCGATCTGGCGGATCCGCTCACGCGTGACCCCGAAGATCTGACCGACCTCTTCAAGCGTATGGGCACGTCCATCATACATGCCGAAGCGCATGCGCAGCACGTCCGCCTCCCGCTCGGTAAGCGTGCCGAGGATCTCCGTCAGAGCCTCGGAAAGGAGCGTGTTCGATGTGGCATCGGCCGGACCGGGGGTGTTGTCGTCCTCCACAAAGGAACCGATGGTCGTGTCCTCCTCATCGCCCACGGGCATATCCAGAGAAAGCGTGTCTGCGGCGGTTCGGCTGGCTTCGATGATTTTTTCCACGGGGAGGTTCAGTTCTTCTGCGATCTCCTCCATGGTCGGCTCCCGGCCAAGCTCCTGCACGAGCTTGCGATTGCAGCGCGTCGCCTTGTTGATGACCTCTACCATGTGCACCGGAACACGGATCGTCCGCGCCTGATCGGCAATGGCGCGCGTGATCGCCTGCCGGATCCACCAGGTTGCATATGTAGAGAATTTGTTTCCCTTTGTATAGTCGAACTTGTCGACTGCACGGATAAGGCCGGTGTTGCCCTCCTGGATGAGATCCAGGATATGAAGGCCACGGCCGGAGTATTTCTTCGCAATGGAAACGACCAGACGAAGGTTTGCCTCTGTCAGACGATCCTTTGCCGCCTTGTCGCCCTGGCTGACGCGCCGGGCCAGATCCAGCTCTTCCTCCGCTGTCAGCAGGCGGACCTGGCCGATCTCCTTGAGATACATACGAACAGGATCGTCGAGATTATATTCTGCGGCAAGCTCCAGCGGGTCGATGATCTCCTCCGGCTCGCCCTCCCCGATCTCATCCATGATTGGGAGGCCGTCTTCCAACGGCTCCAGGTCCAGCTCCAATTCCGGACTGACAATTTGCACGCCGAGCGTATCGAGCGTATCGTAGATGTGCTCGATGGACTCGACCGGAAGATCCAGCTTCTCCAACTGGGCCGTCAGCTCCGTAGCCTGGATGCTGCCATCCTGCCGGGCCTTTGCAATCAGGCGGCTGACTGCGGCCATAGCCTCTTCCGTTGTCGGTTTTGTATGATTCGTTTTCGCCATTCAGCTCATCCTTATCTGTGCAGCATACACAGTCTTTTTTGCGCCATACGCGCAACTGTATTATTATAGCGCTCTTTGTCGAAGAAATGCAATAGGGTCTTACATTTTTTTCAAATTTTTTCGGCGTCAAATCTCCATGATAACAGGCAGGATCATGGGGTTGCGCTTAGTCGTCTTGAAAAGGTAGCCGGAAAGGTCGCTCTTGATCGTTGCACGGAGCTCGCCCCAGTCGGTACGTCCGCCGCGGGATGCGCGATCGATGGCGTGGGCGGCGATGACGCGCAGCTCGTCCATGAGGTTTTCAGACTCCTTGACGTAGACAAAGCCGCGGGTGATGATATCCGGGCCGGAGATGACGCTGCCGTCCTGGCTCGAGATGTTCACGACTACGACCAGCATCCCGTCCTGCGCAAGGTGCTTGCGGTCGCGCAGCACGACGCTGCCGACCTCTCCCACGCTTGTGCCGTCAACAAGGATGCGGCCGGCAGGAACCGTACCGCCCCACTTGCAGGTCTTGCGCGTGAGCTCAAGCACCTTGCCGATGTCGGTGATGAAGATGTTCTTCGGATCCATACCCATGGTCTGGGCCAGACGTGCGTGCGCCTGCAGATGGCGCTGCTCACCGTGGACGGGGATGAAGTAGCGCGGACGGACCAGGCCGTGGATGAGCTTGAGCTCCTCCTGGCAGGCGTGGCCGGAGACATGCAGGCCCTCGAGCTTGTCGTAGATGACGTCGGCGCCCTTGCGGTACAGCTCGTTGATGATATTGCCGACAGCCTTCTCATTGCCGGGGATAGCCGAGGCCGAGATGATGACGCGGTCACCCGGCTGGATCTCCACCTGCCGGTGGCCGGAGAACGCCATACGATAGAGCGCGGACATGTTCTCGCCCTGCGAGCCGGTGGAGACGATCACGAGCTTATGCTTCGGGATGCTTTTGATCTGGTTGATGTCGACAAGTGTCCCATCCGGAATCTTGAGATAGCCAAGCTCCGTTGAGACCTTGAGAATGGATTCCATGCTCCGGCCTGTGACGGCGACCTTTCGCCCGAACTTGTGCGCAACGGAGATCAGGCTCTGCAGTCGAAATGCATTGGAAGCAAAGGTCGTGACGATGATGCGTTCCCTGCAGCCGGTAAACTGGCGCTCAAAGCTTTCGGCCACCGTGCGCTCAGAGGGCGTATAGCCCTGGCGCTCAACATTTGTCGAGTCGCAAAGCAGAGCAAGGACACCGGCCTTGCCGAGCTCACCGAAACGCGTGAGATCGATCATGCCGTCCTCAGACGTCGGATCGACCTTGAAGTCGCCCGTCATGACAACGACGCCCACCGGTGTTTTGATGGCAAAGGCCACGGCGTCGGCAATGGAATGGTTGACGTGGATGAACTCCACGGTGAAGCAGCCGGCCTTGACGCTCTCGCCCGCCTCGTGTGTATAGAGGTGAACGACATGCTGCAGGTTGTGCTCCTCAAGCTTGAGGCTCACAAGCCCCGCCGTAAGGCGTGTGGCATGGATGGGACAGTTGAATTGCTGCATGGCGTACGGAATGCCGCCGATGTGATCTTCGTGGCCGTGCGTCAGGAACATGCCGCGGATCCTGTCCTTGTTTTTGACGAGATATGTCATATCGGCAATGACGAGATCGACGCCGTACATGTCGTCGTCCGGGAAGCCCAGACCGCAGTCAACGATGATGATGTCCCTGCCGTATTCCAGGACCGTCAGGTTCTTGCCGATCTCATTGAGACCGCCAAGCGGGATGATTTTCAGTTTTTCAGCCAAATGTATGTCACTCTTTTCTAAAAAATGGGATAATTGTATTCTGATCGTACCGGAACACACGCCTGTCGGGCGAAAAAGGCGGCAAAAAGACCTGCCCATGCCGTACGGAAAATCGGCCCCGTCTCGCCGATCTGTCCGCTCAGCCTGCGCATCAGGTGCAGGAACGCTTCCGCCGGCCGACGCCTCCGGGCGCCGGTTTCCGGTTCGTAAGAATTCAGCCATCAGGCAATATCTGATTTAGTATATCACAAACTAAATCAAAAGTATACTCTTTTTTTCATTTTCTACAAACAACCCGTGCGGAATCTTTTTGTTGCAAATTGTGTGCACAGCGGGTATAATACGCTCAGAACACTGATAAGGAGGTCATATCCATGGCTGTTCAGATTGAAAAATCCACCATCATCGGCGACGTGCTCGACATCGCGCCCGAGACCGCTCCGCTGTTTATGGCCATTGGCATGCACTGCCTCGGCTGCCCGTCCTCCCGCGGCGAGACCGTTGAGGAAGCCTGCATGGTGCACGGCATCGACCCGGATGCGTTCCTTGAGCAGGTCAACCGCTTCCTGGAGTCCCAGGCCGAAGCCAAAGCGTAAACAACAAACAGCAGGAGGCGGCCATCCGGCCGCCTCAGCGTGTCAAAAAAGAGTTTTTGCCGTGCTGAGTCCAGTTTTCCGCTGTTCTGTTGCGAACGTCTTTCTCTTTTTTGACGTTCTCAGGCGGCCATCCGGCCGCTTATTTTGTATCTGATCCCATGTCAGAAGGAGTAAAAGGAGCGTGTGCCATCCATGCATGATCTGAAAATGCCGATCTCTGCGCGCCTTGCGCTCTGCGCATCGTTTGTTCCGGAGGGCGCTGCTGTTGCGGACGTCGGCACAGACCACGGCTATCTGGCCATCTCGCTTCTGCGCAGCGGACGCGCACGACATGTGGTGGCAGCGGATCTGCGCAGCAAGCCGCTGGAGACAGCCCGGCGAAACGCCGATCGTTTCGGCGTGATGCAGGACATCGCCTTTGTCCTCTCCGACGGGTTGGCCGCTGTTGACCCTGAAAGCTTCGATACACTTGTCATGGCCGGGATGGGCGGCGACCTGATGGTGCGGATCCTGCAGGATGCGCCCTGGCTCCGTGACCCGCGCTACACGCTCATTCTCCAACCGCAGAGCGCCGGACAGGCCCTGCGCGCATTTCTTGCTGAGCAGGGCTTCTCGATCATGCGCGAGGAGCTTGTGGCTGACGGAGGGTTTCTCTACACGGTTCTGCTCGCCCGCTTCGGCGGCGGAGCAGCGCTCTCCCCCGGAGAACAGTTCGTTACCTCTCAGCTGCGTGCATCCGGCAGTCCCCTGCTTGGCGCATATCTGTCGCGCATCCGCGCGTCACTGGATGACACGGTCCGGGGCATCGAACAGGCGAAGCAGCCGGACGATCGGAAGCTGGCCTGGTACCGGCAAGCGCTGGCGGAAGTTTCTGAAATGGAGGAAGATTATGTTAACTGTAAAGAACATTCATGACGCACTGTTCGCCTTTGCACCGGAATCCATGAAGATGGGCGACTGGGACAATGTGGGCCTGCTCTGCGGGCGCGAAGAACGGTCGGTCAGCTGCGTTCTGGTTTCGCTGGATGTGACGCCGGAAGTTGCAGCGGAAGCAGCGGCGCTGGGCGCGGAATGTATCGTTACGCACCATCCGGCCCTGTTTGACCCCATCCGCGCACTGAATGACAGATCCTATACCGGCGAGCTCCTGCTGACGCTGGCCGAGCGCCAGATCGCCGTCATCAGCCTGCATACCAATCTCGACTGCGCCCCCGGCGGCGTGAACGACACGCTTGCACAGACGCTCGGTCTGCGGAACATACGCGTGCTCGATCCCACCGGGTATGACGCGCAGGGTCGGCCATACGGTCTGGTCCGCATGGGGGAAACAGATACGGCGCCGCTGCGCGCCTTTGCCGCATTTGTCAGAGAAACGCTCGCCTGTCCCGGCGTGCGGATCGCGGACGCCGGGCGGCCAGTTCGCGTTGTCGCTGTGGGCGGCGGAAGCTGCGGCAGCGAGATCGACGCCGTTCTGCGCGCCGGCTGCGACACCTTTGTGACTGCTGACCTAAAATACCACCAGTTTGCAGAGGCGCGCTTCCGCGGCATCAACCTGATCGACGCCGGTCATTTTGAAACTGAGAACCCCGTCTGCGCCGTTCTGGCGTCCGTTTTGCGACGGCTCAGCCCGGAGCTGCGCGTCGAATTGTCAAAGACGCATCGTGACGCCGTGCAATTTCTGTGAAACGGTTGATTTTCATACAGCAAATGTGATAAACTGTCAGAAGAAAACTCATACGAAGGGAAGATCTCCAAATGTCCGGACATTCCAAGTGGCATAATATCCAGAAAACGAAGGGCGCGCAGGACGCCAAGCGCGCTGCCGCGTTTACGAAAATCTCCAAGGAGATGATCGTCGCCGTCAAGGAAGGCGGCGGCATCGCAGACCCGGCCTATAACTCCCGTCTGGCCACCGTCATCACCAAGGCCAAGGCCGCCAATATGCCCAACGACAACATTAAGCGTGTGCTTGAAAAGGCAGCGGCCTCCGGCAGCGGCGACAACTATGAATCCATCACCTATGAGGGCCATGGCCCCTGCGGCGTTGCCGTCATCGTCGAGACCATGACCGACAACCGTAACCGCACCGCCGGCAACATCCGTCATCACTTCGACAAATACGGCGGCAGTCTCGGCACCAACGGGTGCGTCAGTTGGTCCTTCGACCGAAAGGGCGTCATCGTCATTTCCAACGAAGACGAGGAACTTGAGGAAGACACCGTCATGATGGACGCGCTGGACGCCGGCGCGGCAGACTTCGAGCCCGAAGAGGACGTCTTCACCGTCTACACCGAGCCTGACGACTTCAACACTGTGGCCAAGGCGCTCGAGGACAAGGGCTATACCTTTGAATCCGCGCAGATCGAAATGGTCCCGCAGAACTACCAGAAGCTTGACAAGCAGGAGGACCGGGACAATATGGAAAAAATGCTGGAGCTGTTCGAGGACGACGACGACGTCCAGAACGTCTGGCACAACTGGGACGACGCGGAATAATATTTTTTTCAAAACCGCATTCTTTTATCGGTATACAAGAATTATTCTGGCAGCTAATAAATTGTATCGTAACAAACAGTTAATTTGTTGCGGCAATTGATATTCTGACATGTCAGCAGAGATCAACATATCAAGAATGTTGAAGAAATGAAGTACACTTCCCGTAGTGTCTTTAAAAGACGATAACAAAATTTTAAAAAAACACAGATTTAATTTTTTGAGAGTTTCGGAAAAACCGTTAAGAATGCGAAGTGTAAAAAAGGATACTCCAAATGCTACACTACAAGAAAGTGTAAAAAGTGCCGCCTTTATTACGAACTTGGAACTATGTTACAGTTTGCCGCGCAATGAATAACTACGCGTAGGCTCAACGGTTTCCAAGTATATGCAAATGAAAGGCATTCCCTAAGATACGAGAAGGGTAGCAGAGAATATATTGCCAGAGAAATAGGAGGTAAAACAGAATGAAGATTAGAGACATTGCTAAAAACAATGGATTTGACGTGGAGGCATTTGAACTCTTTTGTAATTCAGAAAACTCCATTGAAGTAAAAGGTGCTTTTTCTTCTTCAATCGCGGATTCTGATGTAAGCCGAGTGATTGAGTTATACAAGAGTGAAA
>CADCOJ010000144.1 GCA_902803075.1 Oscillospiraceae bacterium
CTGCGCCCGCGGCGATCTGTACCGGGCGCCCCGTCAGGTCGATGCCGAGCATCTGGAACGCACCCGCGGATTCTCCCTCCAGGAAGTCGCATCGCACGGCCTGCGCCGGCAGCGGGTCGAAGAACAGGCGGAACGCCACCCATCCTTCGCCCGGCGTCTCCGCCTCCCGGATGTATTTGCGGGTCCCCGGCACGATCCCTTCGGCGCCGTGCAGTGCGCAGCGCCGCCCGTCGGCATACAGGAACGACAGCGAGTCGATGGTGATCCACCAGCCCGGCCGGTAGTAGCCCCGCAGCGACAGGACCGTCGCCGTGTCGGTCCGCTCCACGCGGAGCAGCTCCAGGGACAGGGCATTGCGGTAGGCGTAGTAAGGGTAGTCCACGGCGGCGGGCAGCTGCGGCCGGCAGGCGCCCAGCAGCCCCGCCAGGGTCATCAGGAGAAGGATCCGCCCGCGCGCCATGGCCTATTTCCAACCGAAATCCAGGGGAAGGATGAACTCGACCGGCACGGCGCGGCCTTCCTGCACGCCGGCGCGCCAGAACGGCGAGCGGGTCAACAGGGTCATCACGGCCGCTTCCTGCGCTGGCGTGGGCCGGTCGGTGAGGCTCTGCGCGGAATCTAGGCAGCCGGATGCGGTGAGGACGATCCGCACGGGCACCAGCCCGCGGACATCGTCCAGGTCGTGCAGGGAGAAGGAGGAGAGGACATAGTCCTTCGCGATCCGCTCCAGGGTCTGTCCGTAGTATTCGACGATGCGCGTGCCGGGCTTGATGTCCGTCTGTGCGTACGGCACGGCCCGGGCTTCGGCCGGCGCCGCGATCCGGGCGTCCGCCGGGGCCGCTGCGTACAGGAAATCCGTCTGCGTGCGCGCCGTCGCGAGCAGCGAGAGCGCCGCCAGCGGCAGGACATACAGCGCGCGCAGGGCGCGCAGCGCCGGCGAGCGGCGCCGCCGCATCATGGCGATGCGTGCGCCAAGCGGTTGCCCGCCATACGGCGAGCCGACGGCGAATCCGCGTGCGGCCGCCGCGCGGCCGATGAGCGACAGCTGATAGGCCTTCCGGTCCATGCCGGACGTCAGCACGGCCGTATCGGCCTCGTATTCATGCAGGGTCCTGAGGTCCCGGCGCAGCGCCCAGGCGGCGGGATTGAACCACTGGAAGGCGGTGATCACGGTCAGGAGGAGGTCCTCCTCTCCGTGGCCGGCGCGCACGTGCGCCTGCTCGTGCGCGAGGATCTCCGGGCATCCGCGCTCCCAGTCGGCGCGCGGGATGACGATGCGGTGCATCCAGCTGAACGGCGCCCCGGCGTGGTCGGAGACCACGATCCGGCGCCCGTCTGCGCTGCCGACGCGCTCGCCGGCCAGCACGATGCGCAAGGCGCCGGCGGCGCCGACCAGCCAGCGCAGCAGCACGGCAGCGACGCCGGCCAGGTAGATTCCGGTCAGCACGGAGGGCCACCAGGGCGCCGCTGCAGACACCTGCTCCAGCGTCTGCCGGGCGCTCCCTTCCAGGGCCTGGAAAGCCGCTTCGCGCGGCTCCACGGCCACCGTCCGGTGCAGGGTGACCACACACGCCGGCAGTACGCAGCAGAGCACGGCGCCGCCCGCGAGCACGCACCGGCCCAGCCGGTGGAACGTCTCGCGGGCGAGCAGCACCCGCCAGCCGGCATACAGAAGCGCCAGCAGGACAGCCGCTTTCAGTGTGTAGATCAGCAGACCCATTTGCACAAATATAATCAACTTTTCACGCACTGCGGGCGGATTTTTGCATTTTAGGGTGACTTTTCGTAGCTTTGGATAGAGAATCACCTGTTATTATCCGATATGAAGCGTTTCCTTTGTATTACCCTCCTCCTTGCCTCCGTGTGGGCCGCGAACGCCCAGCAGACCGAGGTCCGTTATCTTTCCGGCACGGGGCCGGATGACGCCGTGCTGTGGGATTTCTGGGTCTCCGACGGGATGAATGCCCGCAAATGGAGCCAGATCGCCGTCCCCTCCTGCTGGGAGCAGCAGGGATTCGGCGGCTACACCTACGGCCGCTATTACATCTATGACCGCGACTCCGAGAAGGCCTGGCGCGACTACCGCGAGCACGCCTTCAC
>CADCOJ010000145.1 GCA_902803075.1 Oscillospiraceae bacterium
AAGAAGCGCTCACGCTGGACACGGGTCATATAGAGGATGTCCAGCTCAGGCATATACCGCTCAAGCTCCGTGGTCTGGATGTAGGGGATGCCGTTCTGCGCAAGGATGTCCTTTTTGACGTAGCTGGGCACCTTGAGCTCCTCCGGGGAGATGAGGATGAACCGGCAGCCGGGATAGCGCGCCATGGCGGTGATGAGCGAATGGACGGTGCGGCCGAACTTCAGATCGCCGCAGAAGCCGATGGTCAGGTCGTTGAAATGGCCCTTCTCCCGATGGATGGTCAGAAGGTCTGTGAGCGTCTGGGTGGGATGGTTGTGGCCGCCGTCGCCGGCATTGATGACAGGGATGGACGCATTGATGGACGCCACATAGGGCGCGCCCTCCTTGGGATGGCGCATGGCGATGATGTCGGCATAGCAGCTGACGGTCTTGGCCGTGTCTGCGATGCTCTCGCCCTTCGAGACGGACGAACCGCCCTCGCCGGAGACCGACAGCACATTGCCGCCGAGCTCATACATGGCCGCTTCAAAGCTCAGGCGCGTACGCGTCGAGGGCTCGAAGAACAGCGACGCCAGCTTTTTCCCGCGGCATGCCTGGCTGTATTTGTCCGGATTTGCGATGATGTCCTCTGCGACCGCGATGAGCTCGTCGATCTCCTCCAGGGACAGGTCCAGAATGTTGATGAGACTTCTCATGCTTTCACCTCGTTTTGATGGATCCAACTTTCGTCGGACGGATTGTTGCGGAATGCGATCAGACGCGCAATATCGTCGGAGCGGATATACCCCTCCTCGGCGGCGACCTGCGCGATGACGTCGAAATTTGTCAGCGAGTGGTTGACCACGTCGGCCGCAGCCAGGCGGTCCAGCCCCTTCTGCATGCCGTAGGTGAAAATGCTCACGACGCCCAGCACCTGCGCCCCGGCCCCGCGCAGCACGTTCACCACTTCAATGACACTGCCGCCTGTGGAGATCAGGTCCTCCACCACCACGACCTTCTCCCCCGGCTCCAGCCGGCCTTCGATCTGGTTCTGGCGGCCATGATCCTTTGCGCCGCTGCGCACATAGCCCATCGGCATGCCAAGCAGGTGCGCGGTGATGGCCGCATGGGCGATGCCGGCGGTGGATGTGCCCATAAGCGCCTCCGCCTCCGGATAATACCTGCGGACCAGCTCCGCCAGGCCTGTCTCCACGTCCGTCCGGACAGCCGGCGCGGTCAGCGTGAGACGGTTGTCGCAGTACACCGGGCTCTTGATGCCGCTGGCCCAGGTAAAGGGCTCCTGCGGCCGGAAAAACACAGCGCCGATGGACAGCAGATCCTTTGCAATTTTTCTTTCCATATTCAGCTCCCTCTGTCTGTCAGCAGAGCGCCGAGGCTCTGCACGGATTGCGTGATGAACTCCGCGCCGGCCGATTCCAGCTCCGCGCGGCTGCCGTAGCCATAGAGCACCCCCACGGCAGGCAGGCCGTTGCGGTGCGCGCCCGCGACGTCATGACTGCGGTCGCCGACCATGACGGCGCCCTCGCCGTCCGGACAGCCGCACCGCGCGAGCGCATCCGCCACGACATATTCCTTCCGTCCGCGGTCGGACGTATCCATCGGCGCGCCGCAGATGACGCGGAAGTGCTCCGCCAGGCCGAAATGCTCCAGGATGCGCACGGAAAACTCCTCCGGCTTCGAGGTCGCCACCGCCAGCGTCAGCCCGGCGGCGTTCAGTCCGGCCAGCATCCGGCCGATGCCGGGATAGGGGACGTTTTCCGCCCAGCCGCGGCTGCCGTAGTATTCCCGGTATTTGCCGATGGCCTCCACGGCCTGCTGCGCGGAAAACCCATACAGCTCCATGAACGAGTCCTTGAGCGGCGGCCCGATGACGCAGCCGAGCCCGTCCGGGTCGGCGTCGACGCCATAGTGGCGCAGGGCATAGGCAAACGCCCGCGTGATGCCCTCCTTCGGATCGGTCAGCGTGCCGTCAAGGTCAAAAAGGACGGTGTGCCACCTCATCCGACGAACTCCTGCACGCAGCGTGCATAAGCGGCTGCGGGATCCTCCGCAGCGGTGATGGGCCGGCCCACGACGATGTAGTCCGAGCCGAGCTCCCGCGCCTGTGCGGGGGTGGTGACGCGCTTCTGGTCGCCGGCGCTGGCCGCGGAGAAGCGGACGCCCGGCGTGACGGTCAGGAAGCTGCTGCCGCAGGCCGCGTGCACCTTCCCGGCCTCAAGCGGCGAGCAGACCACACCGTCCAGCCCGGCCTGCCGTGCGGTCTGCGCGTAGTGCATAACGACCTGATCGATCGGCTCATGGATCAGCAGATCCCGCTCCATGCTCTGCTGATCGGTCGAGGTCAGCTGCGTCACGGCGATGAGCAGAGGCCTGGTGCCGTCCGGACGGGTGAGGCCCTCAAGCGCGGCCTGCATCATGGCGGTAGTGCCCGCGGCGTGGAGATTCACAATGTCCACATCCAGCGAGGAGAGCACCGCCATGGCTTTTTTTACGGTGTTGGGAATGTCATGGAGCTTAAGGTCCAGGAAGATCCTGTGGCCGCGGGCCTTGATCTGCCGGACGATCTGCGGTCCCTCAGCATAAAACAGCTCCATGCCGATCTTGACAAACGGCTTCCGGTCCGGGAACCGGTCCAGAAACGCAAATACCTGCTCCGCAGATGCGAAGTCCAGCGCAACAATGACGTCTTTTCCCATTACTTGGCACCTCCTATGATCTCTGAAAGCGTGTGGATCCCATACTGATCCATGACGCCGGGCAGATCCCGGATGATCGTCCGGCAGACCCAGGGATCGACCAGATTGGCTGCTCCGACCTCCACGGCCGTCGCGCCGGCGAGCATCATTTCAATGACCTGCTCCGCCGTGTGTACGCCGCCCAGCCCTACCACGGGGATGCGGACTGCCGACGAGACCTGCCAGACCATCCGCAGCGCCACCGGGAAGACCGCAGGTCCGCTGAACCCGCCCGTGACATTGGCCAGGATCGGCTTCCGTTTTTTCAGGTCGATGCGCATGGCCAGGAGCGTGTTGATCAGGCTGATGCCGTCGGCGCCGGCATCCTCGCAGGCCTTTGCGATCCGGACGATGTCCGTGACGTTCGGGGAGAGCTTGACCAGCACCGGCTTTTTTGTGACGCGCTTCACCGCCTGCGTGACCTGCGCGGCAGCCTTCGGATCGGTGCCGAAGCTCATGCCGCCGCCATGGACATTGGGGCAGCTGACATTGACCTCCAGCCAGCCCACCTGCGGCTCGGCGTCGAGCTTTTCGCAGACCTCCGCAAACTCCTCCACGGAAAATCCGCTCACATTGGCCATGACGGGCTTGCGGAAGCAGGCACGCAGCTTCGGAAGCTCCTCGCGGATGACGGCGTCCACGCCGGGATTCTGAAGCCCCACGGAGTTGAGCATGCCGCCCTCCGCCTCCGCGATGCGGGGCGTGGGATTGCCGAAGCGCGGCTCGCGCGTCGTGCCCTTGAAGGAGAACGTGCCGAGGCAGTTGATGTCGTAATACGCGGCAAATTCATAGCCGTAGCCGAACGTGCCGGAGGCGGGGATCACAGGGTTGTCCAGCCGGATGCCGCAGAGCTCCACGCTCAGTCTGTCCATACGATCTCCTCCTTCCTGAGCACAGGGCCGTCCTTGCAGATCCGCTTGTATCCGGTGATGGTCCTGCAGCTGCAGCCCATGCACGCGCCGAAGCCGCAGCCCATGCGCTCCTCGAAGCTCAGCTGCCCGGAGGTGCGGGCCGTCCGCCAGACGGCCTTCAGCATCGGCTCGGGGCCGCAGGCATAGAAATAGGTGTACGGAAGCTCGCGCATCGCATCGGTGACGAAGCCGCGCACGCCGGCGCTCCCGTCAAGCGTGGCAATGACGACGCGCGCGCCGAGCGCCTCCAGCGTATCGGCGCAGAAGATTTCATCCTTCCGGTTGAAGCCCAGCACGGCAGTGACCGACGCGCCCCGGCGCAGCAGCTCCTGCGCCAGCCACACCATGGGCGGCGCGCCGGCGCCGCCTCCGATGAGCAGCGGCTGCGCGCCCGCGGGCCCGACGTCGAAGCCGTTGCCGAGCCCCGTGAGGATATCCAGCTTCATGCCCGGCTGCATCCGCGCCATCTGCGCGGTGCCCGCGCCGAGGATCTTATAAAGGATCGTGAAGGCGCTCTCCTCCCGCTCGCTGACGCTGATGGGGCGGCGCAGAAAGCGGCCGTCCAGGCGGATGTTCACGAACTGTCCCGGACTTGTGATCTCTGAGGTGTCGCCGCGCAGGCGCATCCGAAAGACGGACGCCGTCAGCGGCGTTTGTTCTTCTATGGTATAGATGCTCTGTTTCATCTCAGCCCTCCACATGCGGATCCTGCCAGACGATCCGGCCGCCGCAGACGCACAGCACGCAGCGCCCGGCCGTCTCGTACCCGGCAAACGGCGTCGACCGACCCTGCGAGCGGAACGCAGCCGGGTCGATGCGGTATGTTTCGTTCAGATCCCAGACGGAATAGTCGTTCCCAAGCGGGATGCCGAAGCGCCGCCGCGGGTTCGTGACCAGCATCTCCAGCAGCCGCTCCAGCGGCACGGCGCCCGTCTGCACCAGGTAGGTGTACAGAAGCGGGAACGCCGTTTCCAGCCCCACGATGCCGAACGCGCTGCGCTCCAGGCCGCGTGATTTTTCCTCGGCGCTGTGCGGCGCGTGATCGGTGGCGATCATGTCGATGGTGCCGTCGCACACGCCCTCAAGCAGCGCCTCACGGTCGTCCCGGCTGCGCAGAGGCGGGTTCATTTTGAACCGGCCGTCCTCCTGCAGGTCGGACTCGTCCAGCAGCAGATAGTGCGGCGCGGTCTCGCAGGTGACGTCGACGCCCGCCGCCTTGGCCTTCCGGATCAGGTCGACGCTCTGCCGGGTGGAGATATGGCAGACATGGTAGGCGCAGCCCGTTTCGGCGGCCAGGCGCAGATCGCGGGCGATCTGGCCCCATTCGCTCTCGGAGCAGATGCCCCGGTGGCCGTGGGCGCGGGCATACGCGCCGTCGTGGATATATCCGCCGCGCAGCAGCGCGTTGACCTCGCAGTGCGCTGCGATCAGCTTCCCCAGGGACTTCGCTTTCTGCATCGCCGCGCGCATCATTTCCTCCGCCTGCACGCCGCGGCCGTCGTCGGAAAAGGCGATCACATCCTGCGCCAGCGCGTCCAGCTCCGCCAGACGCTCGCCCTGTTCGCCCACGGTAATGGCGCCGTAAGGGTACACATGGACGCACGCGTCACGCCGGATTGCGGCGAGCTGCACCTCCAGGCGGTCCCGGCTGTCCGGCACGGGGTCGAGGTTCGGCATGGTACACACCGCCGTATATCCCCCGCGTGCCGCCGCGGCCGTACCGGAGGCGATGGTCTCTTTATAAGAAAAACCCGGCTCGCGGAAATGCACATGCACATCGCAGAAGCCGGGAAAAACAGTATAACGGGAACGGTCAAAGGAGGAAACAGCGCCGCCAAGCGCCGCAGGGGAAACAACGGCACTCCCCACGCCGGGAAGAAGCTTCACAGCAGCATGCGCAAAACGATCCAAAGTTTCGTCCCCCTTCTCAGCAAAAGCAGTCTCCCGCTTCCGGTAAGACTGCTGCGATCCCACACCTGTGCGCGCAGGAAGTCCCCCGCGTGTTGTTAGTATTTTATCTGCTGCGGGCCGATTTGTCAATTCCGACGGCGCAGTTTTTTTCGATTCGGCGCAGCTTCTCCGAAACCGTGCAGACAGGAGACCGGAGGATGGCGGCGTTTGTGAAAAAAGCTGATTGCGCAAAGGCGATAGAAAAGGGCCGGAGGGAGGTGCCGCGTAAGGAAGCGCCTCCCTCCGGCTTTTTGGAAGCAGCACAATAGATTCGGCTGCATAGTTTGATGGAATTGACCACGTCGTATAATGGATGGTATAATCATCCAAACAAATCGTCGTTTATCTATCCGAATCTCTGAAACCCATTGATTTTCCTGCATTCCCCGCAGGCCTGCTGCCATAAAATGCTTCGTTTCCCCTTGTTTTTGCCCTTGCGGGGCAAAACAAGGGGAACTTTTTTATCAGTCTCCGCCTACTGCCTTATCCAAAAGGCGGGCCGAGGAGTGCTTCGCTTCCCTTGTCGAGCGAGCGTAGATATTCATGGTGGTACTGACGTCGGCGTATCCCGAACAGCGCCGGAAGGGACAGCTTGCGCTCTGTCCGGCGCTCCTTGATCCGTTCTCCGACCTGTTTCGGCAGTCTGCCATGCTGTCTGACAACTGGGGGCTGTTCATTGAGGCTTGCGGGGCGTTTTTTATAGTTAAAACCTTTCTCAAAACATTTCAAAAGTTTTTTGGGCTCTGCGATAAAAATGAACCTCCTGTGCATTATTAGGGTGAAAGGAGAAAAAAAGATGAGAAAAAAACAGATTATCCTGGTCCTTCTGGTCTGTGTCGTTCTTGTGGTATCGGCTGCCTTTATATTCAAGCAGCCGGAAAAAAGCCCCCTGGCATCTCTGACCTGCACGTTTTTGAAGGTCGGGAAAGCGGATGCAATGGTACTTCAAACAAACGGGCAGACCCTGATAATTGACACCGGCGAGGAAGATGACGGGCAGGAGCTTGTCGATTTTCTGAAAAACAGAAATATCACGCAGGTCGAGATGCTGATCATCACGCACTTTGACAAGGACCATGTGGGCGGTGCGGACACACTGCTCGCGAATATACCGGTTGTAAGAGTTCTGCTTCCCGCCTATGAAGGCACTGACACGGAATATACGGATTTTATAAAGGCACTGGCAGATGCAGGCATCACTCCCGAACGGATCTCGGAACCCCTGTCTTTCCCGTTCGGAGAAGCCGTTGTTGCAGTTGACCCTCCTGCATCCTATGAGATCCCGGACGGTGCAGCGGAGTACGACAACAACTTCTCTCTGGTCACAACGGTTACCCACGGGATCAACAGAATGTATTTCGCCGGCGATATCGAAAAGGACCGTATCCGGGAACTGGTTTCAAGCGGGAATCTTTCCGCGTGTGTTTTTCTGAAGGTTCCCCATCACGGGATATATCATACGGCGCTTGAGGATCTTATAAAAACGCTCAATCCAAAATACGCGGTGGTCTGTTCGTCCGATAAGCATCCTGCGGAAGCCGAGACTCTGAAGCTCATGAAAAAGTACGGCGTTGATGTCCTTGAAACAAGACACGGAAATATCACCCTGATCAGCGACGGCCAGCATCTGGAGCTTCACCAGAAGGTCAAACATTAGGAGGTATCTATGTCGCAGACGGTATTTAACCGGTACGAAAAAAAGTACCTGATCCCCGGAGCCGTCTATGACGGGCTTTGGGAGCGGCTTATGGAGCATATGGTCGTGGATCAATACGGTCTCAGCACGATATGCAACATTTATTATGACACGCCGGATGATCTGCTGATCCGAAGGTCTATTGAGCATCCAAAATATAAGGAAAAGCTGCGCTTGAGAAGCTATGGCATTCCCCAAAAGAACGGCACGGTGTTCCTGGAGATCAAGAAAAAATATGACGGGATCGTCAATAAGCGCCGGATCGAGCTTCCGCTTGCGTGTGCCTATGATTATTTAAATCTTGGTATCCGGCCGGATCGTGAATGCCAGATCTTGAGAGAGATCGATTTCTTCCTCCAAAGATACACGCTTCAGCCGAGGCTTTATCTTGCCTATGACAGAGTGGCGCTCTATGGGAAGGAAGATCCGGACTTTCGAATCACCTTTGATTCTCGCATAAGGTTCAGACGCACAAATGTTGCTTTGGAGCACGGAGACTTTGGATCGCTGCTTCTGCCGGAATCCTGGTATCTGATGGAAAGCAAGATCCAGAAGGCGGCGCCGAAGTGGTTTTCGGATCTTCTGACGGAACGAAGGGTCTATTCCATCTCCTTTTCCAAGTACGGCAACATCTACAAAAAGGAACACGGGGCATGGAACGCAGAAGATCTGATGAGGCACCGGCTGGAGAATTGGTTTCAGCCGGGGGATCCTTCAGACAATCAGGGCAAAAGGAGGAAGCCGGCATGTTGACAAGTATCTTTCACGCAGGAACATTTGATGTTCAATCCGTTGCCATAGCGCTTGCGTCAGGGCTTATTCTCGGTCTGATTATATCCGTTGTCTATCATATCACCAGTGAAGAGCCCGGCAGATTTGCCGTTGTGATCGCAGCGATGCCGCTTCTCGTCACGGCGGTGATCATGATCGTAAACGGCAACCTGGGGACCTCGGTAGCGGTCCTGGGAGCCTTCGGCCTGGTGCGTTTCAGAAGTGCCGCAGGGTCTGCCTGGGAGATCGTGTTCCTGTTTTTCTCTATGGCCGTGGGGCTGGCGGTCGGCATGGGCTTCATCACCCTGGCCGTGATCATTACCGTCGCGGTCGGACTGATGCTCCTTCTTCTGGAGCGGTCAGGATATGGAAAGGGTGTATCACGGAACCGCGAGTTGAAGATCACGATCCCTGAGGACCTGAACTATTCCCGCCTGTTTGATGATCTGTTCCAGAGATATACCAAAAAGGCTGAATTCCGCCGTGTAAAGACGACCAACATGGGGACCATGTATGAGCTCGATTACAGAGTGGAGCTCCGCAGGCCGGAAGAGGAAAAAGAACTGATCGATCAGATCCGCTGCCGCAACGGGAATCTGACCGTCATCCTGGGGCTTGTGGAAAGAGAGAAAAACATGTTATAATTTTTTATTCAACTCACATAGGGGAAGGGGGAAGCAGCCGTGCTGGTATTTGAAGCAGTCGTGTATGAAACTCCGATTCATCAGGTTGGTATCCAGCTTGACGAATCTTTGTTTCTGCGCATTGCGGCCGAAGATAAGGCGGCCTTTTGCACGCTGTATGAAACATGTTCATCGACTGTCTTCGCCTATGCCCTCAGTATTCTTCGGAACCGTGATGATGCCGACGACGCCATGCAGGATACCTTTTTAAAAATACGAAGCGCCGCGCATCTGTATAAGCCGCAGGGGAAACCCATGGCATGGATCTTCAAGATCACAAAAAACATCTGCCTGATGATGATCAGAAAAAAGGTACATACCGTTCAGCTGCCGGAAGAAGACGCACAGCCCGATCTGGGACTGGATCAGATCGACAATGCGGAAGACAGAATGACATTGGAAAAAGCATTTACCGTCCTTCCGGAAGACACCTGTCAGATCATTATGCTTCATGCGGTAAGCGGAATGAAGCACAGAGAAGTCGCGGAATTATTGAATATGCCGATTTCAACAGTACTGTCTAAATATAACCGTGGTATTAAACGGCTTCAGTCAGAACTGGAGGGGATGTTATGAGCCGTCTAAGCGAAAAACAACTGAACAATCATCTCCGCCGGGCAGTTTCCGCCATACCGGCTGACCATGCTGAAGAACTATGGAATACGCCGGTAGAGAAAGCTGACAGCAACGCATGGTTTCTGGAAGGGACAGAAACAAAAAGAAAAATCCCGCACAGCTATCTCAGATGGGTCAGCCTTGCTGCAGCGTGTTTTGCAATTATCTTCTTCGGATGGTTCCAGGTATCCCGGGTCACGGATGCAAGCGTTTATCTGGACGTGAATCCCAGCGTAACGCTTGATGTCAACCGTCTTGGTAAAGTTATCCGTGCCGAGGCGGAAAACGAGGATGGTCGGATCATACTGGACAATATGAATCTGCAAAATACCGATGTCGATGTGGCTGTGAATGCGCTGCTTGGCTCCATGGTCAAACACGGCTATCTCTCGCAGACACAGAATACGCTTTTGCTTTCTGTCAACGGAAAAAATGAAGCCAGAACGACAGCACTCCGGCAGAAGCTCTCATTAAGTGCTGAGCAGACACTGGAAACACTTCTCGGAAGCGGGATCATACTTGGGCAGACGGTGGATCTGGACGACGCCGCAGAGGACGTTGCCGAACACTACGGGATCACTCCCGGCAAAGCAGCTCTCATTCTTCGCCTTCTGAAGGATCAGCCTTCCTGGAACGTCCAGGATCTGACTGCAATGCCGATGTCAGATCTGATCCGGCATTGTCAGGCCGCAGGCATCGATATCTCCCGGTATCTTGGCGAGGACGGAGACGTCATCGGAGATCTGAGCGCGCTTCTGGATGATGACGATGATCATGACGTCAGGAACGAGCCCAACGGCAGAGATAATCTTGATGACGAGGACGATCCCGACGATAGAGATGACCTTGACGGCAGGGATGATCCCGACGATAGAGATGACTTTGACGACAAGGATGATTCAGACGGCAGAGAAGATCATGATGACACGGATGATCCTGATGAACATGATGAGAACGAGTTCGAGGAAGACGATTGATTTCACAATGTGCAGTAATGTCTGATAAGCATCACGAAATTGCACAGCGATACAGTCATTCTGAAGATAAAGTCAAGACCACCGGCGTAGCCGGTGGCTTGCACAGGCCCTATAAGGGCCTAGGAC
>CADCOJ010000146.1 GCA_902803075.1 Oscillospiraceae bacterium
CGAGGGCGCGGGCGAAATGTTCCAGGTGACGACGCTGGATCTCAACAGCCTCCCGCGCACGGAGGACGGCGCCATTGATTATTCCGCAGACTTCTTCGGCAAGCAGGCCAACCTGACCGTCTCCGGCCAGCTCAACGGCGCGACCTTTGCGCAGGCGTTCCGCAACATCTATACCTTCGGCCCCACCTTCCGCGCGGAAAACTCCAACACCACGCGCCATGCGGCGGAGTTCTGGATGATCGAGCCGGAGATCGCGTTTGCCGACCTGGCGGACGACATGCGTCTGGCGGAAGACATGATCAAATATATCATCTCCTATGTGCTTGAACACGCGCCTGAGGAGATGGCGTTCTTCAACCAGTTCGTGGACAAGGGACTCATCGACCGGCTGCAGCATGTGCTGAACTCCGACTTCGGCCATGTGACCTACACCGAGGCGATCAGCCTCCTGGAGCAGCACAACGATGCCTTCGACTACAAGGTCTTCTGGGGCTGCGACCTGCAGACCGAGCATGAGCGCTACCTGACGGAGCAGATCTTCAAGCGCCCGGTGTTTGTGACGGATTACCCGAAGCAGATCAAGGCGTTCTATATGAAGCTCAACCCCGACGGAAAGACCGTTGCGGCCATGGACTGCCTTGTGCCCGACATCGGTGAGATCATCGGCGGCAGCCAGCGTGAAGACGATCTCGACACGCTTGTGGCGCGGATGCAGGAGCTGGGCATGAAGCTCGATGAATACAAATTCTATCTCGACCTGCGCAAGTACGGCTCCACCCGCCATGCGGGCTTCGGCCTGGGCTTTGAGCGCTGCGTCATGTATCTGACCGGCATCGGCAACATCCGCGACGTGCTTCCGTTCCCACGGACCGTCGGCAACTGCGAGCTGTAAGCCGGAACCGCAATCAACAGCAAAAACCATCCGCGGTCATGTGACCGCGGATGGTTTTTTGCGCAGAAGGATGCGGACCGGTCAGCCGAAGGGGATCGTCTGCATCAGATCACCCAGCGTGCGGGCCATGGAGGCGAAGCCGTAGTCCGTGGGATGGATGCCGTCCACCGTGCCTTCGTTCCCGGCATACTGCATGAGCTCCGGCCCGGTCAGCAGCCAGACATGGCGGTCGCCGGCCACCAGCGCGCGCTCATAGGTCTGGCGGATGATCTCCAGGCGCCTGCGGGCGTCTGCATTGAGGAAGAACCGGGGGCGGGACATCAGGATGACGGGCAGGTCCGGATGGGTCTCGCGGACGGCGCGGAAGAGCGTCTCATGCGTCTGCTGCAGATGCTCCGGCGAGGGGGCGTTGTGGTCGTAGTCGCAGACAAAGAGCGACATATCCTGCTTTTTGAGATAGTCGATCATTTCCGGTTCGGCCTTTGCAGCGCCGGAGAAGCCGAGGTTCCGGTAGTCGCAGTCCAGCCGGCGGGAAATGACCGCCTGATAGGAGCTGCCGGGACGGGAAGCGCATCCGCCCTGCGTGATGGACGAGCCGTAGTAGATCACGGGCCGTTCGACACGGTAGCGGTGCGGCGGCTGCAGCGCGGCGTCCTCCGCAAGGCCGATGAGCAGCGTGCAAACATCCGTGTAGAGCGGGAAGTCGATGGTGATCTCGCGGAGCCGCTGCGTTTCAAATTCAATGACAGACGTGAAGCTCCGCTCCACGGCAAAGGGCGGGGTGAACGTGCCGGCATAGCGCTCGGCGCCGTCCTCACGGACATAGAGGTCAAAGCCCGCCGAGCCCGTCAGCGCAAAGTGGGGCATCTTGCCGATGTTCGCAAGCTCCGCGGCAATGGCGATATACGGGCTGTCCGTCCGGAAGCGCACGCGGCCGCCGGCGGCGTTGGCATGCAGGCAGTACACGCCCTCACTGACCGCGCGCGCCACGGATTCCGGCATGCGGCGGAATTTTCCGTCCGCAAAGAACACGCCGTGGATGGAAAACGGCGACTGCCGGATGTCCCGGAAAACGACGTCCGTCTTGTCGAGCGTACTTCCGATGCGGAAATTCGGGTCGATGTCATAGATCGTTTTCTGATCGCTCATGATGAATGCTCCTCCTGTGTGCATCGGCGTCCGGCTCCCACTGCGCGAGCGGGCAGCGCTGCATGGCGCCGAGGATTTTTGTTTTCAGATCGGGATACTGCTGCCGAAGGGAGGCGACGAGCGCCTTGACCTCCTGGCGGCGGGTGCAGCCGTCGGCGGGGCAGACGTTCCGCACCACGGGCAGCTGCGCGCGGGCGGCAAAGCCGGCGACGGCCTGCTCCGTAAGATAGAGCATCGGCCGGATCTGCGTCAGTCCGGTGCGCGCAAGGTGGGTGACGGGCTC
>CADCOJ010000147.1 GCA_902803075.1 Oscillospiraceae bacterium
CGGCAAACCGGCCGCTCCCCCAGGGAGCGCCCGACGGGAGGATCCTTCGCGGACTGCGAAGGGATCTGCTTATATACAATAAGATATGTACCGGGAAGCAGCGTTTTGCAGGTGGGTACATGCAGAAGCCTCCGTCGGATTTCTGATTTTTTTCTGTTGAAATCGCTCAGTTATTGTATATTCTGACAGTTTTTTACTGGTATTTGCTTGATTATTTATATATAATTACAATAGAATGGTGGAGATTGGGCTTTCTCCGGGACTGCATCCGGAGCATGCGCTCCGCCGGAAAATGTCGGAAGGAGTGTTTCTTATGCAGCTGGTTCCTGTGCTTGTCATCTGTGCCGCCTGTCTGGCGCTGGCGTTTGCGGTCTTCAATTATTTTGCCGTCAAGAAGCTGCCGGAAGGCACACAGCAGATGAGCGAGATCTCCGGCGCCATCCGGGCAGGCGCAGGCGCATTCTTGTCCTATGAATACAAGATCCTGTTTTTTGCGGTGGGCGCGGTTGCGGTGATCCTCGGCGTGCTGACCATGTGGCAGGCCGCGGCCGCGCTGATTATCGGCGCGGTGATGTCCGGATCCGCGGGACTGATCGGTATGCGCACCGCGGTATATGCGAATGTGCGTGTGACGAACCGCGCGCGGCTGAGCCGGAATATCGGCCAGACCGTCAAGGTCGCGTTCCGCGGCGGCTCGGTCATGGGTCTGTGCGTGGGCGGCTTCGCGCTGCTGGGGCTGTTTCTGGTGTATGCACTCTTTGGGCTTGGGATGCGGCAGCTCTATGTCACGGAGGCGTCGCATGTCAATTTCCTGGGGCTTCGCTTCATCCCCTTCCCCATGACGCTCTCCGGCTACGCGCTGGGCTGCTCCATCGTCGCCATGTTCAACCGCGTGGGCGGCGGCATCTATACCAAGGCAGCTGACATGGGCGCGGATCTTGTGGGCAAGACGGAGGCGCATATCCCGGAGGACGACCCCCGCAACCCGGCCACCATTGCAGACAACGTGGGCGACAATGTGGGCGATGTTGCCGGGCTCGGTTCCGACCTGCTTGAGAGCTATGTGGGCGCCATTTCCTCCGGCATCATTCTCGCCTATCACCTGTTCCTGCATTCGCATGCGCTGGGCACCGGCATGCAGACCTCCGCGCTCATGCGCTGCATCCTGTTCCCGCTTGCATTGGCGGCCGTTGGGATGTTTGCCTCCTGCACGGGCATCGCTTCGCTGCTGCTGCGCAGACGCATGTCGCACGACCCGCACCGCGATCTCAACAGTGCGACCTACCTGGCCGCCGGACTGACCGCCGTGCTGGGGCTTGCCGCTTCGCTGCTGCTGTTCCGGGGCGAAGCGCCGGCCGTCCTGCGGACGGCGCTGGGCTTCACGGCGGGAGCGTTTTCCCCGTGGATCGCCGCGGTCTGCGGTGTGGTCGCAGGGGTGCTCATCGGCATGACGGCGGAATACTACACCTCCTCCGAGTTCCGCCCCACCCGGCATCTGGCCCACGCCTCCACGGAGGGCGCCGCGCTGACTGTCACGCAGGGGCTTGCGCTCGGCATGCGCTCGTGCATGGCGCCGTGTTTCCTTCTGGCCGTCTGCATCATGGCAAGCTATCAGGCTGCCGGCATGTACGGCGTGGCCATGGCTGCCATCGGCATGCTCTCCTTTGTCACAGCCACGGTCTGCGTGGACACCTACGGTCCGATCTCCGACAATGCCGGCGGCATTGCCGAAATGTGCGGCCTTGATCCCGAGGTGCGCCGGATCACCGATACTCTCGATGCCGTCGGCAACACCACTGCCGCCATCGGCAAGGGCTTCGCCATCGGCTCCGGCGCGCTGGCGGCGCTGGCGCTCATGATCTCCTATCTTTATTCCTTTCATGAGCCCGGCAGCGACCTGATCCTCAACATGATGAAGCCGATGATCCTTGCGGGCGCCATTGCAGGCGCGGCGCTGCCGTTCCTGTTCTCCGGCATCCTCATTGAGGCCGTGACCAAGGCCGCGCGGCGCATGGTCGACGAGGTGCGCCGCCAGTTCCGGGAGATCCCCGGCCTTCTGGAAGGCACCGCCAGGCCTGATTACCGCACCTGCATCGGTATTTCCTCCCGCGGCGCGATCCGCGAGATGAAACTCCCGTCGCTGTTGGCGATCGTGGTACCGGTCGTGTGCGGGTTCCTGCTCGGCCCGGAGTTTGTCGGCGGACTCATCATCGGCGCCACGCTGAGCGCCATCATGATCGCCATTTTCTGCGGCAACTCCGGCGGCGCGTGGGACAACGGCAAAAAATATATCGAGGCCGGGCAGATCGAGGGCTCCGGCAAAGGCACGCCCGCGCACGACGCCGCCGTGGTCGGCGACACGGTGGGCGACCCGCTCAAGGATACCGTCGGCCCCTGCCTGGATATTTTCATCAAGATCATGTCCACGGCCTCGCTGGTGGCGGTGCCGGTGTTCGCGCGGGTCAATCTTCCGGCGATCCTGACGCACAGCCTGCGGTAGGACTTGTCTTTTTCCCGATGTCTCCTGTATGATTGGCATGGAATGGAAACTCTTTTCAGGAGGTAACTTTATGGATCATCCCGTCAGCTTCCGCCGGTTCGGCACCATGCCCGACTGCTCAAGAAACGCCGTCATGACCGTGGATGCGCTCAAGCGCTGGATCGATCTGACCGCTGACCTCGGATATAACTGCCTGCTGCTCTACATTGAGGACACGTACGAGATCGAGGGCGAGCCGTACTTCGGCCATCTGCGCGGCCGCTATTCGGAGGCCGAACTGCGCGCCATCGACGACTACGCCTTTGAAAAAGGCATGGAGGTCATCCCCTGCATCCAAACGCTCGCCCATTTGAACGCACTGTTCCACTGGCCGGAATACCGCGCGCTGCGCGACTGCGACGACATTCTCCTGGCCGGGGACGCGCGCGTCTACGCGCTGATTGAAAAAATGTTCCGGACATTCCGCCGCTGCCTGCGCACGAATGTCATCAACGTCGGCATGGACGAGGCGCACATGCTCGGCCGCGGCCGATATATGGACGAGCACGGCGCGGAGGACCGCTTCGGCATTCTCCTGCGCCATTTGCAGCGCGTGGACGAGCTCGCACGGCAGCAGGATTATCACCTCATCATGTGGAGCGACATGTTCTTCCGGCTGGCCAGCGGCGGCAACTATTACAGGGAGGATACCGTGATCTCCGACGAGATCCGGCAGAAGATTCCGGAAAACGTCGAGCTCATCTACTGGGACTACTACTCCACCAGCCGGACGCACTACGACCGGATGCTTGCCGCGCACGAGTCACTCAAGCCCGGCACATGGTTTGCCGGCGGGCTCTGGACCTGGGAGGGCTTCACGCCCCACAACCGGTTCAGCATTGAGAGCATGGGGCTGGCGCTGCCCGCATGTCTGGAGGCCGGGACGCAAAATGTGTTCATGACGCTCTGGGGCGACGACGGCGCAGAGTGCTCCAAGTTTGCGCTGCTGCCCGCGCTCTACTATGTTGCCCAGCTTGCAAGGGGCGTGAGCAGCCCGGAGGAGATCCGCGCCGGCTTCGAGCAGAAATACGGCATCCCCTTTGATGCATTCATGCTCCTTGACCTGCCCGGAACGCCAAACGAAGCGCCCGGAAAGGTCGTAAATCCGGACAAATATATGTTCTACTGCGACTGCTTTATGGGGCAGTTCGACAATATGGTCTCTCCGACGGACGCCGCATCCTATGCCGCATGCGCCGAAAAGCTTGCTGCCTGGACGGATCACCCAAGGTTCGGGTATCTGTTCCGGTCGCAGAAGGCGCTGTGTGAGACGCTGGCCATCAAATACGACCTCGGTATGCGCACGCGCACGGCGTACCGCGCGCACGACACAGCCGCGCTCAGCGCGCTGATCCTGGACTATGACGAACTGCTGCGGCGTATCGATACATTCTATGACGCCTTCCGCGCGCTCTGGCTGACGGATAACAAGCTCTTCGGTTTTGATGTGATCGACCTGCGCTTCGGCGGCGTCATCCAGCGGGTGAAGCATTGCCGCCGGCGGCTGGCGGAGCACCTCGCGGGCACGCTGCCCTGCATTGAGGAGCTTGAGCAGCCGGTGCTGGCCCCCGGCTCCACCGACTTCATGCTTCAGGACGGCGTACACGCCATCTGCTACAACGACTGGAGCAGGAACGCCACCGCCTGCGTCATCTGATTCCCATTCCGGACTCCCCTGTCCCGGGCGCCGCAAGCGCCCGGGACGTTTTCTGCTTTTTGCACAAAAATGCCTGCAATTTTTTGACAACTTTATTTTCACTGTCCGCTTGCGAAACGGTCTGACAGCTCCTATAATCAACTTGAAAACGATTGCAAGAGCGGTGCATAACGCCGACAAAACAGGAGGAGATTCTATGAAACTGGATCTACTGACCATTGGTGAGATTCTGGTCGATCTCACGCAGACCGGTCTGGACAGCCGCGGCATTGCGCAGTTTGCCGCAAACCCCGGCGGCGCGCCGGCCAATGTGGCCGTTGCGGCAGCCCGTCTGGGCGCAAAGGCCGGCTTTGCCGGCTGCGTTGGGCGCGACGCCTTCGGAGACGGGCTTATCCGGACGCTGCAGGACAACGGCGTTGACACGTCGTGCACGGCTGTGAGCGCGGATATTCCGACTACGCTTGCGGTCGTGAGCGTCGCCCCGGACGGCGAGCGCAGCTTCAGCTTCTACCGCAATCCCGGCGCGGACCTGTGCCTGCGCCGCGAACAGGTTGCGGACGACGTGCTGTACGGCGCGAAGATCGTCCATTTCGGCAGCGTCAGTCTGACGGCGGACCCCTCCCGCAGCGCAACGCTCACCTGCGCGGAGGATGCGCGCGCACACGGCGCGCTGGTGACCTACGATCCCAACTTCCGCGCCGCGCTCTGGCGCAGCCGCGTGGAGGCCGTCGCGCAGATGCGCGCGCCGCTTTCGCTGGTGGATGTGCTCAAGATCAGCGACGAGGAGATGGAGCTGCTTTGCGGCGAAACAGAGCCGGAGGCTGCCGCGCGGGCGCTCTGCGCCAAGGGCATCCGCATGGTGCTCATCACTCTCGGCGCGGATGGCGTCTATTACCGCTTTGGCGAGCGGACCGGCCGGGTGCCGGGATACCGTGTCGCCGTGGCCGACACCAACGGCGCAGGCGACACCTTCTTCGGCGCCGTTCTGAGCCGTCTTGCGCAGCGCCCGGCGCTTCTGGACGGGCTGGAGCAGCAGGAGCTGGAGCAGATCCTGCGCTTTGCCAACCGCGCGGCCTCGCTGACCACCAGCCGTCCCGGCGCGATCCCCGCCATGCCGTATCTGGCGGAAGTGGAAAACAATCTTTGATCCGGAGGACACACGCAATGCCCAGGCAGAATCATGCAGAATTTCAGACACGGCTTGACGCGCGCTTGGATGAGCTCCGCTGGCTTTATATGGAGCTCTACCGCGATGAACAGGCCTTCGACTATTTCCTGACCATGCTCCGCCGCAGCTATGACGCACGGAAGGCGCCCCTGCGCAGTCTGGACCGTGCGCGGCTGCACGATCCGGACTGGTTCAAGTCGCGGGGGATGCTCGGGATGCTGCTGTATGTCCAGTGCTTCGGCGGCACGCTGCGCGGCGTGGAGGAGCATCTGGACTATCTGCAGAGCAGCGGCGTCAACTATGTCCACCTGATGCCGCTGCTGCAAAGTCCGAAGGGACGCAGCGACGGCGGATACGCCGTGTCCGATTTCCGGACGGTGGAGCCGGAGCTCGGCACCATGGAAGATCTGGCCGGGCTTGCCGCCCGCTGCCATGAGAAGCACATGGCTGTCTGCCTCGATTTCGTGATGAACCACACGAGCGAGGATCACGAATGGGCCCGGCGCGCAAAGGCCGGCGACCCGGAATACCAGCAGCGTTACTTCTTCTTTGACAACTGGGACATCCCCAGGGAATATGAGCGAACTGTCCCTGAGGTCTTCCCTCAGACAGCGCCCGGCAACTTCAGCTGGTGCCCCGAGGCCGGCAAGGTGGTCATGACCACCTTCCATCCCTATCAGTGGGACCTCAACTACGCCAACCCAACCGTCTTCAACGATATGACGGACTGCATGCTCTTCCTGTGCAACCAGGGCGTCGACATCATCCGCCTGGACGCTGTGCCGTACATCTGGAAGGAGCTCGGCACCAGCTGCCGGAACCTGCCGAAGGTGCACACGCTGGTGCGTATGATGCGCCTGGCCTGTGAGATCGTCTGCCCGGGCACGCTGCTGCTGGGCGAGGTGGTCATGGAGCCGAGCAAGGTCGTGCCCTATTTCGGCAGCGTGGAAAAGCCCGAGTGCCACATGCTCTACAACGTCACCACCATGGCCAGCACCTGGCACACCGTCGCCACCCGCGACGTGCGCCTGCTCCGCCACCAGATGGACAGCGTCTTTTCTCTGCCGCGGCAGTACACGTTCCTCAACTATCTGCGCTGCCACGACGACATCGGCTGGGGCCTTGACTACCCCTTCCTGCGCCAGTTCGGCATGGAGGAGATCCCCCACAAGAAATTCCTCAATGACTATTTTACCGGCGCATTCCCCGGCAGCCTGGCGCGCGGCGAGCTCTACAACAGCGACCCGAAGCTCGGTGACGCGCGCATGTGCGGCACGACCGCATCCCTCTGCGGCGCGGAGGGCGCTGAACAGGCCGCAAACAGCGCTGCGCTGGATGCGGCCATGCGCCTGGACGAGACGCTCCATGCCTTCCTTCTGACGCAAAGCGGCATCCCCGTGCTCTACAGCGGCGATGAGATCGCACAGTTCAACGACGCGTCCTATCGCTCCGACCCGCTCAAGGCGGAGGACAGCCGATACCTTCACCGCGGCGCGTTCAGCTGGAGCGATGCGGAAAAGCGCTCCGATCCCGGCACACGCCAGGGCCGCATCTACACGGCGCTGCGCCGCCTGGAACAGCTTCGCGCCGAACATGCGGTGTTCGGCGCAGACGCGGACGTCTGGACGCTTGAACCGTACAACGATCATATCCTCGCCATCGGCCGTTACTGCCGGGGCGAAAAGCTCATTGCGCTGTTCAACTTTGACCCTGCCGCGCAGACCGCCTGGATCCATGAACCGGAAGCCTACACCGATCTTCTGACCGGGCAGCCGCGGCCGGCGATCGACGTGACGCTGCCGGGCTACGGCTTTGCGTGGCTCCGCTTCCGCTTTGGAGAGGAGGAGTCGACTTGACGCTCAAGGAGGTCGCACGGCTCGCCAACGTTTCCGCCTCTGCTGTCAGCCGCTACTTCAACGGCGGCTCGCTCAGTGAGGAAAAAAGCCGGGCCATCCGCGCCGTCATTGAAAAAACAGGCTTTCAGCCCAACCAGCTCGCACACACACTGCGCACCGGCCGCGTACGGCAGGTGGGCGTGATCGTCCCGCGTATCCACTCCTCCGCCGTCAGCCAGGTGACCGCCGGCATCAACAGCGTGCTGGCCCGGGAGGGATACCTGCTCGTCATCGGCAGCGCCGGCGGCGACATCCGGCAGGAGAGCCGGTATCTGGATATGATGCAGTCCTATCAGATGGCAGGCGTCATTTTGATGGCCACATCCGTCACGCCCGAGAAACAGGCGCTCTACCGTGCGTGCTCCATCCCGCTCGTCATCACCGGGCAGCAGTTTGAGGGGCTCGACTGCGTCTATCACGACGATTTCCACGCCATGCGCGAACTGGCTGCCTGCATGATCCGCCGCGGGCGCCGGTTCATCGGCTACATCGGCGTCAGCGAGGACGACCCCGCCGTCGGCCAGCTTCGCCGGCAGGGTGCGCAGGCTGCGCTCCGGGAGGCCGGGCTCGACGCAGACGCCATGCCGATCGTCACGGCAAGCTTCCAGATGGAAAGCGGCCATGAGGCCATGGTCCGCCTGCTTTCCGAGCATCCGGAGCTTGACGGCGTGCTCTGCGCCACAGACGTCATCGCCCACGGCGCCCTGCTTGCGCTGCATGAGGCCGGCCGACGCGTGCCGGACGACATCAGCATCGCCGGCATCGGTGACGACCGGGCGGACCGGATCTCCGTGCCGCAGCTGTCTGTCGCCCGTCTTTATCAGACCGAATGCGGCCGGGACGCCGCCGCGTACCTGCTGCAGCGGCTCGAAGCGCCCGGACGCGGCGGCCCCGCCCGGCAGTCCATGCTGGGCTATACGATCATCGAGCGCGGCTCGATATAAGGAGACGCCTATGGAACGAAAAAAACTCATCTTTCTGGATATCGACGGCACGCTGACGCCGGCCGGCAGCAACGTCCCGCCGCGGAGCGCACAGAATGCCGTCCGCGCCGCGCGCGAAAACGGCCACAAGGTGTTCCTCTGCACCGGCCGGAATCCCGCCATGCTCGCGCCTGTCCTTGCCTATGGGTTCGACGGCGCAGTCAGCCTGGCCGGCGGATATATTTTCTGCGGCAGCGAGGTGATCTACGACTGCCCCATGACAGAGCTGCAGCGCGACACCGCCCTGACGCTCCTGCACCGCGAAGGCGTGTTCTGCACGCTTGAGGCCAGAGACGCCACCTATGGCGACGAATCGCTCGATTCCTTCCTCAGCGCAGCCCCCGCCGGCAACAGCGAGATCGAACGCTGGCGCAGGGCGCTGGCAGAGGATCTGGGGATCCTGCCCATGTCGCAGTATGACGGCAGGCCGGCATACAAGGTCGTTTTCATGTGCACCGACGCCCGGCAGCTCGCACCGGCGAAGGCAGCGCTGGAACAGGAGTTTCTCTTCTGCGCGCAGCAGGTGGAGGCGCACGGATGCCTCAACGGCGAGCTCATCAACCGCGCCTTTGATAAGGGCCGGGGCGTGCTGCGCGTGTGCAGCCGGCTTGGCTTTTCCGCAGAGGACACCATCGGCTTCGGCGACAGCATGAACGACCTGGAAATGATCGAGACCGTGGGCTTCGGCGTCTGCATGGAAAACGGCAGCGACGCGCTCAAGGCCCGCAGCGATCTGATCTGCCCTTCCGTCGAGCAGGACGGCCTGGCCTCCGCCTTTGCGCAGCTCGGGCTCATTTGAGATCGGCTCATTGCA
Organism: Oscillospiraceae bacterium; assembly: GCA_902803075.1. Classification (GTDB taxonomy): domain Bacteria; phylum Bacillota; class Clostridia; order Oscillospirales; family Oscillospiraceae; genus CAG-170. The sequence continues at coordinate 9,057 of CADCOJ010000147.1, forward strand.
CAAGAATCACAGCAAATGTTTGTGGAAGATGCTCCGTTTACAAAAAAATCAAGCAAAGATAGAATAATGGTATGTGAACCGGATTGAAAACGGTTTCAATAATGGAAAGAGTAAGAAAGGAAGCATTTATGGCACTCGACTATCGCAAGTGCGCTGAAGAGATCTATTCCCACCTCGGCGGGAAAGAGAACATCATCAGCGCGGCACACTGTGCCACCCGTCTGCGCCTGGTGATCGCGGACAACAGCAAGCTGGATGTCAAGGCGCTGGAGGAAGTTGAGGGCGTGAAGGGCCTTTTCGACTCCAACGGCCAGCTCCAGCTCATCATCGGCACCGGTACCGTCAACAAGGTCTACGACGAATTCCTTGCCGTGACCGGCCTCAGCGCCGCCTCGAAGGCGGACGTCAAGGCTGCGGCCGCATCCCGCATGCCCTGGTGGAAAAAGATCCTCAAGACGCCGGGCGATGTGTTCGTCCCCATCCTTCCCGCCATCGTGGCCTCCGGCCTGATGATGGGCATTGTGGAAGCGATCCCGAAGTTCTGGCCTGCGTTCGGGCAGAGCGACTGGTTCTCCTTCCTCGACCTTGTGGCAAACACCGCGTTCGCGCTGCTGCCTGTGCTCGTGGCGATCTCCGCCGCGCGCGTGTTCGGCGGCAACATCTTCCTCGGCGCCGTCATCGGCCTGATGATGGTCCATCCCGCGCTCATCAATGCCTGGACCGTCGGCACCGCCGAGTCCATACCGACGTGGCACCTGTTCTTCTTCAATGTCCAGCAGGTCGGCTATCAGGGACACGTCATACCGGTCATATTGGCCGTGCTTCTCATGTCCACGCTGGAAAAGTGGCTGCACAAGGTCGTGCCTGAGATGATCGACCTGTTCGTCACGCCGCTGGTCACCGTGCTCGTAACCTCCTTCGTTACATTCACCGTCATCGGGCCGGTGTTCTCCGTGCTGGAAAACTGGGTCCTGGCCGGTGCAAAATGGCTTGCCGGTTCCCTGTTCGGCTCGGTCGTCATGGGCGCCATCTATCCCTGGACCGTCGTCATGGGCCTGCACCACATGTACAACGTCATCGAAGCCGGCATGATCGCCCAGACCGGGCTCAACACCTGGATGCCCATCGCCTCGGCGGCCAACTTCGCGCAGTTCGGCGCATGCCTGGCCGTGGCAGTCAAGGTCCACAACCAGAAGACCCGCTCCGTGGCGCTGCCGTCGTCGCTTTCTGCATCGCTCGGCATCACCGAGCCCGCCATCTTCGGCATCAACTTCCGCTTCATGAAGCCGTTCATCTGCGGCATGATCGGCGGTGCGGTCGGCTCCTTCTTCGGCGCGCTGTTCAAGCTCGGCGCCCCGGTCTACGGCGTCACCGGCATCCCTGCCATCCCCGCGGTCAACAATGTCCCGCTGTATCTCGTTGAGCTGCTGATCGCCGCCGGCGTCGCGTTCGTTCTGACCTGGATCATCTGGAAAGAGGACGCACCTGCCGAGAAGAAGACTGCCCCTGCAGCGCCGGCTGCCCCCGAAGCTCCCAAGGCCCCCGAGAAGGTCGTCATCCAGTGCAGCGCCGGCAAGATCCTTGCCCCGACCAGCGGCAAGGTCATCCCCTACACCGAGATCCCCGACCCCACGTTCGCAGCAGGCGTTCTTGGCGTCGGCGTCGGCATCATCCCCGAGGAGGGCGTTGTGGTCGCGCCGTATGACGGCGAGATCTCCTCTGTTGCGGAAACGCAGCATGCCGTCGGCATCACCGGTGCAGAGGACATGGAGCTTCTGATCCACATCGGCGTGGACACCGTCAAGATGAACGGCGACGGCTTCCAGTGCCTTGTGAAGGAGGGCGACACGGTCAAGGCCGGTCAGCCGCTCATCCGCTTCGACCGCGCAAAGATCAAGGCTGCAGACCACCCCGACACCGTCGTTGTCCTGCTGACGAACAGTGACGACTACGAAGACGTGGAATTCTTTGCAGAATAACGATACTTCAGATCAATTTCAGAGGAGGAAACATCATGAAACAGTTTACCTATGAGATCCAGGACCCGCTCGGCATCCACGCCCGTCCGGCCGGCATGTTCGCCAAGCTCGCCAAGAGCTTTGCCGACAGCACCATCACCCTGACCAAGAACGACCAGACCGTGAAGGCCACTCAGCTGATGAAGCTGATGAGTCTCGCCGTCAAGCAGGGCGACGTCATCACCATCGGCGTTGAGGGCGGCGACGAGGCCGGCGCAGCCGATGCGCTGGAGAAGTTCCTCAAGGAGAACCTGTAATTGCAGTCCGGGAGCGCCTCTCGGAACCATCCGGGCGGCGCTCCCGCTTTCTATCACCGACAACAGGAGGAGACCGATCTATGATTCTGATCCAGGGCAAGGGCGTATCCCGCGGTGTCGTCAAGGGACCGCTCTATTTCTACCAGCGCACCGACAGGCAGATCGTTCAGCGTGTCTGCGAAGATCTGGAGGCAGAAAAGGCCCGTCTTGCCGATGCGCAGCAGAGATCCATCGAGCAGCTGGGCGTGCTTGCGGAAAAATGCCGCGAGGAAGCCGGCGACGAAGCTGCTGTTCTCTTTGAGACGCACGCCATGTTCGTTGAGGACGACGACTATGTCGAGTGCATCATGGACATGCTTGATTCCGAGCAGTGCAATGCGGAATATGCCGTGCAGCAGGCCGGCGAGCAGTTTGCTGCCATGTTTGCGGCCATGGACGATGCCTATATGCGCGCCCGCTCGGCCGACATCCGCGATGTGACCACCCGCATCATCAACAACCTCCTCGGCATCGTTGAGGGCGGCATCGACTCCGACGTTCCCGTGATCCTTGCGGCGGACGATCTTGCACCGTCTGAGACGCTGCAGCTCGACAAATCCAAGATCCTGGGCTTCGCGCTGCAGGGCGGCTCCGGCAACGGCCACACGGCCATCCTTGCCCGCACGATGGGCATCCCCGCCATCTGCGGCATGGGCGACGCCCTGAAGCCGGAGCTGGAGGGCCGCACCGCCTACATCGACGGCGAGACCGGCCGGGTCATTCTCGACCCCGACAATCTGACGCTGCAGACGCTGCGCGAGAAGTTTGAAAAGCAGGAGCAGCTCAAGGCGCTCATGCAGACCATGCGCGGCCAGGAGGACGTTACGCTCGACGGCCGCCACATCAACGTCTACTGCAACATCGGCTCGCCTGAGGACGTCGCCGCGGTCCAGGCCAACGACGGCCAGGGCATCGGCCTGTTCCGCTCCGAGTTTCTCTATCTCGCCTCCAGCGATTACCCCACGGAGGATGAGCAGTTCGAGGCCTACAAGACCGTGGCCGCCGCAATGAACGGCAAACGCGTCATCATCCGCACGCTCGACATCGGCGCTGACAAGAATGTGGGCTATTTCGACCTCAAGAAGGAAGAGAACCCGGCGCTCGGCGTCCGTGCGATCCGCATCTGCCTGAACCGCCCGGAGGTCTTCCGCACGCAGCTGCGCGCGCTCTACCGCGCATCCGCTTTCGGAAAGGTCGCCATCATGTTCCCGATGATCACCTCCGTCTGGGAGGTCAAGGAATGCCGCCGCGCCTGCGAGGCCGTTATGAAGGAGCTGAAGGCCGAGGGTATCCCCTTCAATCCTGAGACGGAGATCGGCATCATGGTCGAAACGCCCGCGTCTGTGTTCGTCGCGGAGGATCTGGCCAAGCTGGTGGATTTCTTCTCCGTCGGCACGAACGACCTGACGCAGTACACCCTTGCCTGCGACCGCCAGTGCAACGACCTGGGCAAGTTCTTCGACCCGCATCATCCCGCTGTCCTGCGCGCGCTCAAGATGACGGCCGACGCCGCCCACAAGGCCGGCATCTGGGTCGGTATCTGCGGGGAGCTCGGCGCGGATCTGTCGCTGCTGCCGACATTCCTTGCCATGGGCATTGATGAGCTGAGCGTCTCTCCCGCATCGGTCCTGCCGCTGCGCGCAGAGATCCGCAAGAGCATCGCACAGCTCTGCACGCTTGAAGCGCTCGAGTGCTGAGCCTGCACCGGACTTGATCCAAAAAACGGCATGGCCTTTTGGCCATGCCGTTTTTTGCAGTTCGTATCCGGACCGTCCCGGTCATTCGGAAAACAGCGCGCAGAGTATCTGCTCAAGCTGCGCGGCGGTGAGCTCTCCCACGGTTTTTCCAATGGCGGGCGCATTCTCCCATCGTGGGAGCAGCGCGCGGATCTGCGCGCGCGAAAGCCGGATGCCAATCTTCGGCGTGAGCGCACGAATCAGTGCGGTCAGCTGCTCCAGATCGGTATCCATCCGGCGCAGGAGCTCCTGCGTCAGCTCCGGCGCACACTCTGCCGCGTGGCGCAGCAGTGCCGGCAGAAAGACGGCGCAAGCCGTTCCGTGCGGCACGCCGTGCGTCTCAGTCAGATAGTAGCCGAGCTTGTGCGGCATCACGGTCCCCGTCACACTGATGGCCATGCCGCCGAGAATGGACGCGCGGTACAGCGTTTCGCGTTCCTCTGCCGTCGGCAGCATCCCCTCTGCAACGCGGCGCAGCGGCGGCAGGAGCATATACGCGCCCTGCGCGGCAAACGCGCGGGAAACGTCGTTGGCCGTTTTGCTGAACCAGCTCTCCAGGCAGTGCGCCAGCGCGTCCGCGCCGGTAGAGGCTGTGATGTCCTGCGGGACGGAGGCGGTATAGCGTGCGTCTCCGAAGGCCACAGCGGCATAGAGCTGCTCACTGCGGAAGCTGCGCTTGCAGCCGTCCGTATCCGTGATGACGGCAACGGGCGTCACCTCGCTGCCCGTTCCGGCCGTGGTACCCACCAACGCGACGGGCAGCGGCGCATGCGGCCAGCGCATGGCATAAAGCGTCGGCGCATCAAGCTCCGGATTGGCCGCGCTGATGGCAGCGGCCTTTGCCGCATCCAGCGGCGAGCCCCCGCCCACGCCGACCAGGAACTCCGCGCCGAACGCGGCAGCCTGGCGGCCGGCCTCGATGCACGAGTCAATGGACGGATTCGGCCGGATGCCGTCATAGATCCGGAACGCCGTGCCGCACGCTGCAAGCGCGGCCGTCACATCCTCCAGCGCGCCGCTGCGTCTGGCAGAGCTGCCGCCCGTCACGATGAGGCAGCGGCTGCCGAGCGCCGCAAGCGCGTCCGCATGCGTCCGGACAGCGCCCCGGCCGGAAAAGAATCGGACAGGGAGATAATAATCCATGGCCTCTGGCCCCTTTCTCTTATTCACGCATTGTTTTGCACATATCATACCAGCTGATCCGCCGTTCCGTCAAGAACATGCCGGGCGGCACGTTCAATGCCCCGGCGCCGGGATGGCGCCGGGGCGTGATGTCTATGTCTTCCATGCGTCCGGGCCGGCATATTCCAGCTCGTCGATCCATCCGGGGTGGACGATCCGGTTCCCGGTCGGCCGGAACCCGCAGCGCGCATACAGACGCTGCGCGCCGTCGTTGCTTGCCAGGACCCACAGCGTGCACGGTCCGGCGCAGGCATCCATGGCGTGCCGCAGCAAACGCGTGCCGATGCCGCGTCCCTGCAGCGCAGGCAGCACATAGAGGTCCCCGATCTGACCTGCCGTTACGCTCACGACGCCCGCCGGGACACCGCTCTGCACGAACAGCCAGAAGCGGCTTCCGGTATCCAGCTTCTCCCGGATATACGCACGCTGACGGCACGCGGTGTGTTGTGCGACGAACGATGCAGCGCAAATCGCGCGGTGCGACGCGCGCCACGACAGTGCATGGACACGCGCTGCCGCGTCAAGGTTCGTTCCGTTGACCGGGACGATCACGCCCCGGTCCGCGTCCGATCCGCTTCTGCGCGCATCCGCCGCATGATCATCATCCAGGCACGCAGCCATATCCCGTTCCGGCCCTCAGGCCAGGTCATAGCCCGCACGGATCGCGCTGAGGTTGACCTCCAGCAGATCCGCGTGCTTGGCCGAGACGACCTTGCGCAGCGCAGCCTCCAGCCCCTCAAAGCTCACGGCCCGGGTGCGGCGGATGAGCTGGCCGACCATAATCATGTTGGCCAGCGTCGGGATGCCCATATCGACCGCAAGCTGCGTGGCAGGGATGCAGTACGACTCCACATCGGTGCGCGCGACGGCGCGCCCGACAAGCGTGCTGTCCACAAAGATCTTTCCACCGGGAACCACCGCTTTTTCATACTTGTCCAGCGACGGCAGATTCATCGCCACAAGGATATCGGGAGAGGATACGATCGGAGAGCCGATGGGATCATCGCTGATGATGACGGAGCAGTTTGCAGTGCCGCCGCGCATCTCCGGCCCGTAGGACGGCAGCCAGCTGATGTGCTTGTCCTCCAGCAGGCCCTTATAGGCCAGAAACTTGCCCGCGAACAGGATACCCTGTCCGCCGAAGCCCGCAAGCAGAATGTTGGCAGTCATTCACTCCACCTCCCCGGAAGCGCTCTTATCCTTATAGACGCCGAGCGGATAATACGGGATCATCTTCTCCTCGACCCACTGCAGCGCCTTGTCCGGCGTCATGCCCCAGTTGGTCGGGCAGGAGGAGACGACCTCCACAAGGGAGAAGCCCTTCCCTGCAACCTGGTTCTCAAACGCCTTCTGGATTATTTTTTTTGCGTTGCGGACGTTTTTCACGTTGTTCACCGCAACGCGCGCGATGTACTCCGGCCCTTCGAGCGTGGAGAGCATCTCGCACACACGGATGGGATAGCCGGCCGTCTTGACGTCGCGCCCATAGGGTGATGTCTGCGTGACCTGGCCGGGCAGGGACGTCGGCGCCATCTGGCCGCCGGTCATGCCGTAGATCGCATTGTTGACAAAAATGACGGTGATGTTCTCATTGCGCGTGGCGGCATGCACGGTCTCGGCCATGCCGATGGAGGCAAGGTCGCCGTCGCCCTGGTAAGTAAAGATGATATTCTCCGGGAGCGAGCGTTTCAGACCCGTTGCGACCGCCGGCGCACGCCCGTGGGCGGCTTCGACCATATCGCAGGCGAAGTAATTATAGGCCAGGACAGCGCAGCCGACCGGCGCGACGCCGATGGTCCTGCCCTCAATGCCGAGCGCGTCGATGGCCTCCGCCACCAGGCGGTGGATGATGCCGTGGGTACAGCCGGGACAGTAGTGCAGCTGCACGTCGGTCAGGCTCTTCGGTTTTTCAAAGACAACTGCCATTATGCGTTCCCTCCCTCTAAGCGCTTGACGGCTTCCATGATCTGCTCGGGCGTCGGGATCATGCCGCCGGCACGGTTGCACAGCGTGACCGGCCGCCTGCACTGCTCAGCCAGACGGATATCCTCGATCATCTGGCCCATGGACAGCTCCACCGACACGAACGCACGGACTTGCTCGGCCGCCTCCGCAATGGCCTGCTTCGGGAACGGCCAGATGGTGATGGGGCGGATGAGGCCGACCTTGATGCCCTGCTTCCGCAGCGCGGAAACCGCGTTTTTGGAGACTCTGGCCGCGATGCCGAAGGCCACAACGCAGTACTCCGCGTCGTCCATCATATAGCGCTCGCAGCGCGCCTCATGTTCCTCGATATAACGGTAGCGCTCGAAACGCTCGAAATTTGTCTTTTCAAGCTCCTCCGGATCCAGATAGAGCGAGTTGATGATGTTGTGCTTCCGCGCCATGTTGGTGCCGGTCACGGCCCAGGGCTTTTCCACGGTGCAGCCGCTCTCCGGGGGCAGCTCCACAGGCTCCATCATCTGGCCCATGGTCCCGTCGGCCAGCAGCATAGCCGGCATGCGGTACTTGTCCGCCAGATCGAACGCCAGCGCCGTCAGGTCCGCCATTTCCTGCACAGAGTCCGGCGTCAGGACGATCAGGTGATAGTCGCCGTGTCCGCCGCCCTTGGTTGCCTGGAAATAGTCCGACTGGCTCGGCTGGATGCCGCCCAGGCCCGGTCCGCCGCGCTGGACATTCACGATCAGCGCCGGCAGGTCCGCGCCTGCGATGTAGGAGATGCCCTCCTGCTTGAGCGACACACCGGGGCTCGACGAGGAGGTCATGACGCGCTTGCCCGTGCCCGCGACGCCATAGACCATGTTGATCGCTGAGATCTCGCTCTCCGCCTGCAGGAACGTCCCGCCGATCTTCGGCATACGCTTGGCCATGTAGGCCGCGACTTCGGTCTGCGGCGTGATGGGATAGCCGAAATAATGCCGGCAGCCCGCGCGGATGGCGGCCTCGGCAATGGCCTCATTGCCCTTCATCAAGACTTTTTCTGCCATATTTCCTGCACCTCACTTTTCTACCGTAATGACGCAGTCCGGGCACATGGTCGCGCAGAATGCACACGCAATGCAGGCGCTCTGGTCGGTGATCTGCGCGGGCGAATGGCCCTTTTTGTTGATCTTGTCCTTTGCAATGACGATCAGGTGCTTCGGGCATGCCGTGACACACAGTCCGCAGCCCTTGCAGATGTCGGTTTGAAAGGTTACCTTTGCCATGCGATCTCCTCCTATACGAGCTTTTTCTGGAGTCTGAGCGTAAACGCGCCGGGGACGCCGACGTGCTCCTCCGCTGTGGTCATGACCACCGGGAGCGACGCCAGCTCAGCCAGGCGGTTTGCCGCCGCCCGCGTAGCCTCAACGGTTTCGGCTGTTGTCTGTTCCCCGAGATTGGAGTTGTTGATGATGCCGGTGCACGGGATGCCGCAGGCTCCCTCGATCTCCCGCAGGACCGTGAGCGCTTCCTCGGGCGTCCGGGTGAGCGGGCGGTAGAAATTTGCGACATAAAGCATGTCAAAATCGTTCTCCGCCAGGATATCCGGCACATAGCGGCCGAGCGCATAGGCGCCGCGGTCATCGCCGCCGACGTCAAAGACGGCAAACTGCGTGCGGCTCTGCACCAGGGCATAGACCTCCGCGGGCAGCGCCGGCAGATCGACATTCGTATTTGCAAACGGCAGCGCGACCACGCGCACACCCGCGGCCTCCAGCTCCTGCTGGCTGTCCTTGGTGCGGAAGTACGGGTTCACGACGTCGATGTCCGCAATGGCGACGTCCTTCCCCTGCCGCCGCAGCCACAGGGCGTAGTTGACGGCGATGTTGGTTTTTCCGCTGCCATAGTGGCCGCAGAAGAGCGTGACGCGCTTCATGCCTTCAGGCCCAGGGGATACGTCCAGCCCATGTAGTCCTCGACCGTACCGGTCTGGATGCCATAGAGGTTGTCATAGAGCTTCTGGGCAATGGGGCCGACCTTACCGTCCGCGACCTGAATCTCGGTGCCCTCATAGTTGAGCCAGCCGATGGGCGAGATCACAGCGGCGGTGCCGCTGGCAAAGATCTCCTGGAGCGTGCCGTCCTTGCTGGCGGCGATGATCTCGTCGATGGAGAGCTTGCGCTGCGTGATCTTCACGCCCCAGCGCTGCAGCAGCTGGATAACGGAGTCGCGGGTGATGCCGGGCAGGATGGTGCCGGAATCCAGCGGAGCCGTGATGACCTCGTCCGCAATGCGGAAGAAGGCGTTGGAGGTGCCGATTTCCTCGACATACTTGTGCTCCGCGGCGTCGAGCCAGAGGACGTCCTTGCAGTCATACTTCATGGCGTCCTGCGAGGCGCGCATGCCGCCGCCGTAGTTGCCGCCGACCTTGGCATAGCCTGTTCCGCCGCGTGCTGCACGGATGTATTCATTCTGGACATAGATGCGCGTGGTGGTGATGCCGCCGTCGTTGGCCGCGTAGTAGGAGCCCGTCGGGCTGAGGATGATCATGAAACGGTAGTGCTTGGCGGGAAGCACAGAGAAGGAGACCTCATCGCCAAACATGAACGGGCGGATATAGAGCGCGGTGCCGGGAGCGGAGGGGACCCAGTCGATATCCTCCTTGATGACCGCGCGCGTCGCAGCAATGAGCAGGCCCTCGGGAAGCTCCGGCATGCACATACGCTCGTTGGTACGCGCCATGCGCTTGACGTTCATATCCGGGCGGAACAGCTGGATCTCACCGGTGGGCGTGCGGTAGGCCTTCATGCCCTCGAACATCATCTGCGCGTAGTGCAGCACGCAGGACGCCGGCTCGATGAGGAACGGCTCATGCGGGACGACGCGTCCGTCGTGCCAGCCCTGTCCCTCGTCATAATCCATGACGAACATGTGGTCGGTGAAATACTTCGCAAAACCAAGCTTGGTCTCATCCGCAGGACGCGGCTTCGGATGGGTGGTTCTGGTCACCGGAAATTCGTAATTCATAGCTGTTACTCCTTCTTTTCTTCAGATTTTGTATAACTCGGCCCTGCGGTCGTTGAAAACATTGATGGAGGTGCGGATCTGTTCCAGCACGGACAGGTCGCATTCCGCATGCAGAAGCTCCTGTCCCGCGCCGGCCTGCGCAAGCACGGCGCCCCAGGGGTCGATGACGATCGAGCCGCCGCCATAGACCGTCTGCCCGGCCGTGCCGCAGGAATTGCAGACAGCCGTGAACATCTGGTTTTCGATGGCCCGTGCCTTTGCCAGCGCATGCAGGTGCGCCATGCGCACATCCGGCCACTGAGAGACAACGAACATCAGATCCATGCCGCGCAGCGCCAGTGAACGCGTCAGCTCCGGGAAGCGGATGTCATAACAAATGATGAGGCCGCAGCGCACACCGTCAAGCATGAAGGTACACAGGTGATCGCCCTTTTCAAAGTACGCATCCTCGTGCATGGGCGTAAAGAGGTGCGTCTTGTCATACTGCGCCGTGCAGCGGCCTGCACGGTCGAAGACGTATGCGGTGTTATAGACCCGATCGTCCCGAAGATCCGCCACGCTTCCGGCGATCAGATTCACGCCGAAGCGCGCGGCCAGTCCGCCCAGCTCCTTCCGGACGCGCGCACCGTCCCGGTCGCAGAGGGCGGGCAGATCCTCCCGGGGGAAAAAGCCCGTGTTCCAGGTCTCCGGCAGGACGATCACATCCGGCCCCTCCGCGGCAGCCTGTTCGATCAGGCGGGCGGCGGAGGCAAAGTTTTCGTCCGGGCGGCCGAGAGCCATGTCCATCTGAATGCAGGTGATCTTCATGTATGCCACCTCACAGCTTGTTTCTCTGGATCTTTCCGCTGACAGTCTTGGGCAGCTCGTCGCGGAAGACCACCAGGCGCGGATATTTGTAGGGCGCGGTGTGCTTTTTGACGTAATCC
>CADCOJ010000148.1 GCA_902803075.1 Oscillospiraceae bacterium
AGAGGATCTTTTCCAACAGGGACATGCCTGCCCGTCCGGTCGTATGGTATTCGATCGCGGTGCACACCGCGTCGCTCTCCCCGAAGATCTGCCGTGCGGTCCCTGCGCCGGTTTTGGCATGCAGGAGCTTCGGCTGCGCCAGCTCAAAGGGCGTCACGTCCAGCCGCATCCGGCTGCACAGCGCACGCTGCGTGTCCGGCGGAAGCGCCTTCGTCACATCGTGCAGGATGCCCGCGCGGCGGGCGCTCTCCGGGTCCTCCCCGTAGCGCTGGGCCAGCGCCAGCGCCGTCTGCGCCACGCCCCGGGCGTGCGCGCGGCGGCCCTCCTTGTGAAGGGCCAGGCTCACGCGGGCAAGCTCGTCAAAGCTCAGGCCGCGGTAATCCCTGCCGGTGCCGTAAAGCCCGCAGCGCAGGATCTCCCGGAGCACGGCGGGCTTGAGCAGCCCGTCCGCCAGCCCGAAAAAGAGCATCCGGCGCACCTGCGTGGAGGAGACTTCGAGAAAGTCGTTGTTCAGAACGATCGGCTGCACGCCGTATGCCTGCGCGATTTCGGCAGCCTGCGCGGAAAGCCTGGCATCAAGCGGCGCATCGGTCTGCACGCGCGCCATGCAGACGATCTGCGCGAGCGCGGCGATCTCATCCGGGCTGCGCCATGACTGGAAAGACAGGAACATGTCCGTTCCCATAAGAAGATAGAATTGATCCTCGGGATAGTCTTTCCGCAATTGGCGCAATGTATCCACCGTATAGCTCGGTCCCTCGCGGTCAAGCTCGATGCGGCTGACCTGGAAGCCTTCCTCATCCGCCGCGGCGAGCTGTGTCAGCCGCAGGCGCGTCTCGCCGTCGGCAGACTCCTCCGCCAGCGCCTTGTGCGGCGGGATCGCCGCCGGGATCATGAGGATCCGGTCCAGGCCGAGGAGCTCCCTGCACTGCCTGGCAGCGAGCGTATGTCCCAGATGCGGCGGATTGAAGCTGCCGCCGTAGATGCCGATCTTCGCCATAGCTTCCTCCGGTTTATCGTTCTTTGCGCGCCTTGCTGCGTTCGATCGCGGCCTGGACGGCCGCATCGTGGAAGTGCTGTTTGCGTTCTTTTCGTTTCTGCTCCGCCGCAGCCTTGCGCGCGCGGATGCCGGCTTTGACGGGATTATCGGTGCCGCTGCGGCGTTTGGGCGCGGGCTGCTTCGCGGCAGCCCTGGCCGGCTGGCGCGCCGGCTTGTCCGATTTGCGCCAGATGATGAATTTTGTGCCGACGCAGCCGACGCCCTCGGCGCCCAGCGCCTGGCAGATCGCGTCGGAGGCCTCCCGGGCAGTGAGCATTGCCGTTTCCAGCACGCGGCCTTTGATGAGCTCGTGGCTGTCCAGGAGCCGGGACGCCTCGTCCAGCAGCTCGTCAGAGATCCCGCCCTTGCCGACGATCAGCGTCACCTCAAGGGGGTTGGCCTGTGCGCGCAGCTCGGCGCGCTGTTTGCTTGTGATCATATCGTATCCTCTTGCATCTTTCTGCAGAATGCCTCCAGCGCGCGGGCGCGGTGCGAGACCGCGTTCTTCTGCTCCGGGGCAAGCTCTGCAAAGGTCTTTCCAAGCTCCGGGACCCAGAACACCGGGTCATAGCCGAAGCCGCTTTCTCCCTGCGGGGCGGTCAGGATCTGTCCCGGACACTCGCCGCGGGCGACGATGCTCCGGCCGTCCGGGAACAGGCATGTGATGACGCAGACGAATTTTGCCGTGCGCATCTGCTGCGGGACGCCGCGCAGGTTCTCCAGCAGAAGGTCGATGCGCGCGCGGTCGGAGTCCCTGCCGCCGTAGCGGGCGGAATAGACGCCCGGTGCGCCGCCCAGCGCATCGACGCAGAGGCCCGAATCGTCCGCAAGCGCCGGCAGGCCGGACGCCTCCATGACGGCCCTGGCCTTGAGCATGGAGTTTTCCTCAAAGGTCGTCCCCGTCTCCTCAACGTCGATGTCCAGACCGTAGTCGGACTCAAGCATGATCTCAAAGCCGAGCCTGCCGAGGATCGCAGAGAGCTCGGTGAGCTTGTGGCGGTTTTTGCTTGCGAGCAGGACCTTCATACGAGCGCCTCCGCAAAGCTGTCCGGGTCGAAGGGCATGAGATCGTCCATCTGCTCGCCGACGCCGATAAATTTGACCGGGATCTGCAGGCTGTCAGCCACGGCGATGACAATTCCGCCCTTGGCTGTTCCGTCCAGCTTCGTAAGGACGATGCCCGTGACGCCGGTGATCTGCTGAAACTGTTTGGCCTGGATAAGGCCGTTCTGGCCGGTGGTACCGTCCAGAACAAGGAGCGTCTCGCGGCTGGCCTCAGGCAGCTCCCGGGCAAGGATGCGCGAGATCTTGCCAAGCTCGTTCATGAGGTTCGCCTTGTTGTGCAGGCGGCCCGCCGTATCGCAGATGATAACGTCGCTGCCGCGTGCGCGGGCTGCGGAGATGGCGTCAAAGACGACCGCCGCGGGGTCGGCGCCCTCATGCTGGCGGATGATGTCGCAGTGGGCGCGTCCGGCCCAGATCTCCAGCTGGTCGGCGGCGGCTGCACGGAACGTGTCGCCCGCGCAGAGCAGCACCTTTTTCCCCTGCTGGTGCAGTTGGTTCGCGATCTTGCCGATGGTCGTCGTCTTGCCGACGCCGTTGACGCCGATGACAAGGATGACGGAGGGCTTCGTGTTCAGCTCCAGCGCGCTGGGCCCGACCTTCAGCATATCCGCCAGGATGAGGCGCAGCTGTGCGCGTGCGTCCTCAATGGTCTTGATGCGCTGCTGGCGGACAGCCTCGCGCAGCCGTTCAACGGCCTTTTGGGTCGTCTCCACGCCCAGGTCGCTGACGATCAGGCGCTCCTCAAGGTCGTCATAGAACTCGTCATCGAGCTCGCTCGCGGTAAAAACGCTGCCGATGGTGCCGGCCGTCCGGCTCAGGCCCTGCTTCAGTTTCTCAAAAAATCCCATGTTGTTCGGTTCCTTTCGGAAAATGGTCGGTCGTCTTATGCGGTGATGCCGAGCTGGCGCGTCATCTCGTCCAGATCCAGGTGGAGGATCTTTGAGACGCCCTGCTCCTGCATCGTGACGCCGTAGAGCACGTTTGCGGCCTCCATGGTGCCGCGGCGGTGCGTAATGACGATAAACTGCGTTTTTTCGCACAGGCTGTGCAGGTATGATGCAAAGCGCTCCACGTTCCGGTCGTCCAGCGCGGCATCGATCTCATCGAGCATGCAGAAGGGCGTCGGGCGCACCTTCAGGAGCGCGAAATACAACGCTATGGCCACGAATGCCTTCTCGCCGCCGGACAGGAGCGTGATGGTCTTGAGCTGCTTGCCGGGGGGCTGGACCTTGATCTCGATGCCGCAGGCAAGCGGATCGGACGGGTCCTCCAGGATGAGCGACGCGCTGCCGCCGCCGAACATCTCCGTGAAGGTCTGGCCGAAATATTCATTGATGCGCGCAAACTCGCGCAGGAAGATCTCTGTCATCTCGCGCGTGATGGAGCCGACGATATTCTCCAGCTCCCGGCGGGCATGCAGCACATCGTCGCGCTGGCCGGTCAGATAATCGTAACGCTCCTGCACCCGCGCGTATTCCTCGATGGCGCCGAGATTCGGCGTGCCGAGCTGCGAGATCTTCCGGCGCACCTCCGTGATGCGCTTGTTGGCCGCGGCAACGCTCTCCAGCTCGATGCGCTCGGCCTCCGCGGCCGTGGGCGTGAGCTCATAGGAGTCCCACAGGCGGTCGATGAGCTGCTTTTCCTCAAGCTCGGAGGTGGCTTTCTTCTGCTCCAGGCGCGCCGTCTCCCGTTCAAGCTGCAGGATCTCCTGATTCTTCTCCTGCGCCTGCTTTTCGGTCTGGTTGCGCCGGCCCTCAAGCTGCGTGCGCGCCTCCACGCCCTCGCGCAGCGCCTGCCGCTCTGTCTCGATGGAGGCGGAAAATGCTTCCAGATCCTGCGTCTGCTGCGTGATCTGCGCGGCCAGCGACTCACTCTGCGCGCGGTAGCGCGCGATGAGCGTCTGCTTCTGCGCGTCGTCAGCCTGCATGGCCTCACGCAGAGCGAGCAGCCGTGCGACCGTCTCCTGTGCGGCCGTCCTGGCCGCATCCAGAGACGCCGCCTGCGTCCGCAGGTCGCTGATCGTCTCGCTGAGCTCCTGCTGCCTGTCGTTCAGCTCTGTCTGCTGCTGCTCCAGCGCGGCGATCCTCTGTTCCAGCTCCGCGGCGCGTTCCTCGCCCTGCGCGGCCTGGCGCGCAAGCGTATCGAGCTGTCCCTCCGCCCCGGCGGTCCGCGCGGTGATGCGCGCCAGCTCCGCGTCGATGGACGCAAGGTTTTCCTGCAGCGCCTGGGCCAGCAGCGCCGCCTGCTTGTCCTGCTCCGTCCGGCGAAGGACCTCGTCCTCCGCCTCCCGGAGCTGGCCGCGGACAGCCGTCAGCTCAAACTCCGTCTTCGCCGCGGCGGTGGCGGCTTCATCACGCTGGGCTGTGCGCGTTTTGAGCTCCTGCTCCAGCGCGGACTGCTCCTTCCGGAGCTTCTCCAGCGAATTGGCTCTTGCCAGCACGCCGGAGGAGCGCCCCGCCGAGCCGCCCGTCATGCTGCCGCCGGCGTTCATGACCTGCCCGTCCAGCGTGACGATGCGGATGCGGTGGCCGCACGCGCGTGCCATGCGCACGGCATTGTCCAGCGTGTCGCAGATGACCGTCCGGCCCAGCTCATGCTCTACAATGGCGCGGTAACGCTCATCGCAGGAGACGAGTTCCGACGCCACCGACAGATAGCCCCGTTCGCGCTCGCAGGGATTGTCCTGCAGGCGCTGGGGACGGATCGATGTGAGCGGGAGCGCCGTCACGCGGCCGCCGTCGGTGCGCTTGAGCATCTGCAGAACCGCCTTGCCGGCGTCTTCATCAGAGACGACAAGATACTGCATGGCAGCGCCGAGCGCAGTCTCAATGGCGGTGGTATAACGGTCGTCCACGCGGATGAGCCGGGAAACCGGCCCGTGCACGCCGCGCAGTGTGCCGCCCTCCGCCTGCTGCATGACGGTGCGGATCGCTTTGGAATAGCCCTCGTAGTCCCGTTCCAGCTCCTGCAGCATCCGGATCTTCGCACCCAGCGTATCATACCGGACGGATGCGTCCGTCAGCGCCTGCTGCGCTGCGTCCCGCTTCTGCCGGCGCGCCTGGAGCCGAAGCTCATAGCCGGAGATGGTGTTCTGCGCGGCCACGGCATCCTCCCTGGCCTGCGCCAGCGCCTGGGCACAAAGCTGCTGCTGCTGCGCGGTCGATTCCTGGCGTGCCGCAGCGGCTGCGCGGTCGTCGGCCAGGAGCTGGCGGCGCTCCGTCACCTCGCTGAGCGAGGCGCGGATGGAGGCGATCTGCGCCCGGAGGTCTGCATTCTGCGTCTGCACGAGCGCGTGCTGCGCGCGCTGCGCCACCAGCGACTGCTCCGAAGCGTCAGAGCTCTGCGTGAGCGACCCGGCCTGTGCCAGCGCCTGCTCGAGCTGTTTCTGGATATCGGCCAGACGGGCGCAGGCCGCGTCCGTCTTTTCCTGCTCCTGCGCGATCTGGCCGGTGATGCCGCCGCTGCGGCTCTGCTGGTCGGCCAGCTCCTGCTCGGCGCGGGCGATATTCTGCTCCGTGTGGTCACGCTCGGCCTGCAGGAGGGAAATCTGTTTCTCCCGCTCCTGGCGCGCCGCCTCCAGCGCTGCAATGTCCTCGCGCTTCCGGTCGAGCTTCAGCGTGTCCTGGTTATACTGCAGGCTCAGCTGCTCCGAACGGCTGTAAAGCTCGGTCAGATCGCTGTGGGCCTGCTCCAGAATGAAAGCTGCGGAGGCGTAGTCCGTCTCGGCCTTTCGCGCAGCTTCCGAGACGCGCCGGATGCCGTCGAGCCAGACCGTGACCTCCAGGCCGCGCAGGTCCTTGCGCAGGGCAAGATATTTTTCCGCCTTCTGCGCCTGCTCATGCAGCGGGCCGACCTGCAGCTCCAGCTCGGAGATCTTGTCCCCGATGCGCAGGAGATTATCCTCCGTGGCGGCCAGTCGGCGCTCCGTCTCCTCCTTGCGGTGGCGGTATTTGGAGATGCCGGCGGCCTCCTCAAAGACCTCGCGGCGGTCGGTGGAGCGCAGGGCGAGGATCTCGTCGATCCTGCCCTGGCCGATGTTGGAATAGCCCTCGCGGCCAAGGCCGGTGTCCATGAGCAGCTCGTTGATGTCGCGCAGGCGCGCCTGCTGCTTGTTGATAAAGTATTCGCTCTCGCCGGAGCGGAAATAGCGCCGGGTGATCATCACCTCCGGCGCGTCGATCGCCAGCGAACCGTCCGCATTGTCGAGCGTCAGCGTTGCCTCGGCAAAGCCCACCGGCGCGCGCGCCGCCGTCCCGCCGAAGATAACGTCCTCCATTTTGCCGCCGCGCAGCGCGCGGGTACTCTGCTCGCCCATGACCCAGCAGATGGCGTCGGAGATATTGGATTTTCCCGAGCCGTTCGGCCCGACGATCGCCGTGATGTCGTCGCCGAACTGCAGGAGCGTTTTGTCCGGGAAGGATTTGAAGCCCTGGACCTGCAGTGATTTCAGAAACACGCGTTTTCTCTCCGTTGTATCTTTATTCTATCGTATTATTCTATCAATTTTCCGCCCGGATTGCAACCACTTATCGGCAGATTCCGCGCCGGGAAACAGTCCTGCATGCAAAAACCTCCGGCTGAAATGGCTCCCGGTGATTGACACGGCGCGGGAAATCAAGTAAAATAATGTTGTACGGCCAGTCGGCCGCAAATTTTGGGAAATCCCAACACGAACTATGGAGGAACAATCATGAAAAAGATCGCAGCATTGCTCCTTGCCGCTGTCATGATCCTCAGCCTTGTTGCCTGCACGGCCAAGAGCGAGACCAAGACCGACGACAATGAGAAGTCCACCTACAGCGTTGTCTACCTTGTCAACGGCAACCTGGGCGACAAGTCCTTCTTCGACTCCGCGCAGTCCGGCCTCGACCAGCTCGTCAAGGACGGCCGCATCACCTGCAAGACCATTGAGATGGGCGGCACCGACGAGGATCAGCCCAAGTGGCTCTCCACGCTGTACGAAGTCTCCGAGTCCGGCGAATATGACCTGGTTATCTGCGGCACCTACCAGATGCCCGACAACCTCAAGGAAGTCGCCACCAAGTACCCCGACCAGAAGTATCTCATTTTCGACGACAACACCTATGTCGGCGAGAACAAGAACGTTGTCAACATCACCTACAAGCAGAACGACATGGGCTACCTTGTCGGCACCTTTGCCGCCTGCATGACCACGGACACCTCCGTTGCCAACATGAACGATGACGCAGTCGTCGGCTTTGTCGGCGGCGTGGACTCCCCCGTCATCAACGACTTCCTGACCGGCTTCATTGAGGGCGCGCAGGCTGTCAACCCCGACATCAAGGTCGATACCCGCTACACCAACGACTATGTGGACACCGCCATCGCCAAGGAGTACGGCGTCTCCATGATCAACGACAACAAGTGCGACATCATCTGGGGCGTTGCCGGCAATGCGGGCAACGGCGCCGCTGAGGCTGCGCTCGAGTCCGGCAAGGCATGGTTCATCGGTGTCGACTCCGACCAGGAGCTGACGCTCTCCGCTGACCTGGCTGCCCTGACGCTCACCTCCGGCCTGAAGAACGTCGGCAACTCCATCATCTGGATCTTTGACCAGTGGGATGCCGGCAAGACCTACTGGGGCGAGGAAGTTCAGCTCGGCCTGGCAGAAGGCGGCGTCGGCATTGTGACCGACAAGAACTACGACAAGTACGCTTCCGCCGAGACGAAGGCCGCCGTTGAGGCTGCCCAGAAGGGCATCATGGACGGCACCATCAAGGTCGACACCGCGTTTGACGCGTCCTTCGATCCGGCCGCTCTGCGCGACTCTGTCCCTCCGTAATCCAGATACCCGCGGGCTTGCCCGCATGACCCGGAAGGGGGCACTGCCCCCTTCCGCGTTCCATTTTATTCCGGAACATATATGGCCTGCGTGACCGGCGAAGCGCATTCGCCCGCCCCGCAGGCCATAAAGAACAAGAGACAAAAGAGGAGGACCGCAGGATATGCCAGATGAAAAAGCCGTCCGACCGGATGAGACCTACGTCGTCCGGATGGAGGGGATCAGCAAGATCTACCCGAACGGCGTCGCCGCCAACCGCGGCGTGGACTTCCGTCTGAAAAAGGGCGAGATCCACGCGCTGATGGGGGAAAACGGCGCCGGAAAATCCACCCTCATGAAGATGCTTTTCGGTCTTGAACAGCCGACGAGCGGCGAGATCTATGTCAATGACCAGAAGGTGACGCTCTCATCTCCGTCCGTTGCCATCTCAATGGGTATCGGCATGGTCCACCAGCACTTCATGCTCGTGCCGAGCCTTTCGGTGGCAGAGAACATGGTGCTCGGCATGGTGCCGCGCAAGGGCATGTTCATCGACCGTGCAAAGGCCATCGCCATCACGAAGGAATATGCTGAGAAGTATAACCTCCACGTGGAGCCCGAGGCCAAGGTCGCGGACATCCCCGTGGGCATGAAGCAAAAGGTCGAGATTCTCAAGGCGCTCGTGCGCGGCGCGAAGATCCTGATCCTGGACGAGCCCACCGCCGTCCTGACCTCCCAGGAGACCGCTGAGCTCTTCCGCGAGCTGCGCGGTCTGAAGGAAAACGGCTATACCATCGTTTTCATCTCCCATAAGCTCAACGAGATCATGGAGATCACCGACCGGCTGACCATCATGCGCGCGGGCCGCTCCATGGGCGTCTACAACACCTGCGACGTGACCAAGGAGGAGATTTCCCGCCTGATGGTCGGGCGCGACGTGGTGCTGAACGTCCAGAAGGACGCCGCCCAGCCGGCGCAGACTGTGCTGCGTGTGCGCGATCTGGAATATACCAACGAATGGGGCAAGAAGATGCTCGACCATCTGTCCTTTGATGTGCGCAGCGGCGAGATCCTCGGCATTGCGGGTGTTGAAGGCAACGGTCAGAAGGAGCTCATCGACATGCTCTTCAACCTCAACACGCCCAACGGCGGCACCGCAACCGTCAATGGCGTGAGCGTCATCGGCATGCCGCAGCGCAGGATCCGTGAGCACGGCGTCTCCCTTGTGCCGGAGGACCGCATGCTTTACGGCATCGCAGCCAACGCCTCCATTGAGGAGAACGTCATCTCCGACCGCTGCTCGGCCAAGCGCCTGAACCGCGGCCCGCTGTTCAACATGAAGGCCATCCATGAGGAGGCCGACCGTCTCATTCAGGATTACACGGTCCTGTGCAAGACACGCAAGCAGCATGTCGGCATGCTCTCCGGCGGCAACATCCAGAAGGTCGTCGTGGCGCGCGAATTCTCCAACGACCCCGTCCTCATCCTGGCTGACCAGCCCACCCGCGGCATCGACGTCGGCGCAACGGAGTTCATCCGCAAGAAGCTCGTCGAGCTGTCCCGGGCCGGCGTGGCCGTGCTCCTCGTTTCCGCCGATCTCAACGAGGTCATGGAGCTGTCCGACAGCCTCATCGTCATGCACAACGGTAAGATCGCAGCCTACTTTAAAGACACCAAGGATCTGACCGACGACATGATGGGCGAATACATGCTCGGCCTGCGTGAGCAGAGCGCAGAGCAGATTGGGAGGGTTTGCCATGACTAAAAAACGTGAGATCATCTTCTCGCTGGTGCGCGGACTCCTTGCGATCTGCATCGCGCTGTTCGTGGCCATGCTGCTGATCTTCATCAGCTCCGAAGGCGCAGGCTTCGGTGAAAAGCTCCGTGCCACCGGCGCTGCCCTCAAGCAGCTGCTCATCGCCCCGCTTTTCCGCACCGGACGCAGCGGCGTCAGCTTCGACGTCAAGCGCCTGACGGACGTCCTGGCGTCGATGATCCCGATCATCTTCACAGGCCTTTCCGTGTGCATCATGTTCTCCGCCAACCAGTTCAACCTCGGCGCGGAGGGCGGCATCATGCTTGGCGCGTTCACCACGGCTATGGTCGCGATCTATGTGCCGATGGGCGCCGTGATCCATCCCATCGTCGCCGTCCTGGCAGGCGGCGCTGCCGTTGCAGTCCTGATGCTGCTGCCGGCGCTGCTCAAAACGAAGCTGGACGTCAGCGAGATGGTATGCTCCCTGATGCTCAACTACATCGTCATGTATGTCATCAAGTTCCTTATGAACACCTATCTTGCGGACAAGACCAAGGGCCAGATCCAGAGCTATGAGTTTCTGCAGTCCGCCAAAATCGCCCAGCTTGTTGACAACGGCTCCAAGCTCTCCGTCGGCTTCCTGGTGGCGCTGGTGGTGGTGGTCATCTGCGGCCTGTTCATGTTCAACACCCGCTGGGGCTACACCATCCGCATGATCGGTCTCAACCAGGATTTTTCCCGCTACTCCGGCATGAAGGTCGCAGGCGTCATCGTTCTGTCGCAGGTGCTGGGCGGCTTCCTGGCCGGCATGGGCGGCGGCATCGAAATGCTCGGCCGCTACAACACGTTCTCCTGGAGCGCGCTGCCCGGCTATGGCTGGACAGGCATCACCATTGCGATCCTCGCAGGCAACAACCCGTGGCTCGTCCCGCTCGCGTCGTTCTTCCTGGCATACCTCACCAAGGGCTGCGAGCTGATGGCCACTTATGCCAACGTCCCGGCGCAGCTGCTGGACATCGTCCAGGGCGTCATCTTCCTGTTCTTCGCAGCGGAACAGTTCCTGTCCCGCTACCGTCAGAAGCTGGTCGTCAAGAGCGCGCAGGAGGAGCTTGCGGGAAAGGAAGGTGCGAAACATGCTTGATTTTCTGAAAATGCTGCTGACACCGGAGTTTTTCTTCTCCATCATCCGGATCTCGGCGCCGATCCTGTTCGCAACGCTTGCCGCCATCGTGGTGGAAAAGGCCGGGTTCTGCAACATCGGTCTTGAGGGTCTGATGATGTTCTCTGCACTGTCGGGCTCTCTCGTGAGCTACTACGCGAACAGCTGGCTGATCGGTCTTCTGGCAGCGCTCGTGGTGGGCGTTCTGATGAGTCTGATGATGGGCTTCTTCGCCTTCCAGCTCAAGACGGACATCACCCTGGTCGGCATCGCCGTCAACATCATGGGCTCCGGCGGCACGCTGTTCCTCTGCAAGGTCATCACCAACCTCACCGAAGGCAAGACGATGGCCTCCACCACCGGCTTCATCACCAAGGGCCTCTGCATTCCCAACATCACCATCCCGCTCGTCAACAAGATCCCGTTCCTGGGCGGCATCCTTTCGGGCCACAGCCTGCTGACGTATCTGGCATTCCTGTTCTGCCTGCTGACGTCCATCATGCTCTATAAGACGAGCCTCGGCCTCAACATCCGCGCCGTCGGTGAGAACCCGAACGCGGCGTCGTCCGTCGGTGTGTCCGTGCTGAAGATCAAGTATATCGCCATCGGCTTCTCGGGCCTGATGTGCGGCTTCGGCGGCGCGTTCATGTCGATGTCCTATGCGCAGGGCTGGTCGCTGGACATGGTCGCCGGGCGCGGCTTCATTGCGCTGGCCGCGCAGGCCATGGGCAACGGAGAATGCCTGGGCGGCATGCTCTCGTCCCTGGTCTTCGGCTTCGCGCAGGCGCTTGGCATCAAGTTCTCGGCCAGAGGCCTGGACTCCAACCTTGCCTCCCCGATCCCCTATGCCGTCACGATCATCGGCCTTGTGATCTTCTCGCTCGTGCGCCGCAGCCACGCGAAAAAGGAACGCAGCGCAGCGGCGCATGCCGCCCAGGCTGCGAAGTGATCCCGGTACGACTGGAGGGCACCCATGTCTGACTGCAGACCCATTCCCGTGATCCTGGACGGAGATCCCGGCCACGACGACGCCATTGCCTGGACGCTCGCCCGCGCGAGCAGCCGGCTGCGCATCCTGGCCGTGACCTCCTGCTGCGGGAACCAAACCATTGAAAAAACAACTTATAACGCACTGCGTGTATGCACTCTCATTGGGCTGGACGCGCCGGTGGCAAAGGGCTGCCCCCATCCGCTGATGGGGCCGGTCATGAACGCGCCGTCGGTGCATGGCGAGTCCGGGCTGGATGGCCCGGCGCTGCCGGAGCCGGACCGGGCGCTGAGCAAGCTCAGCGCCGTGGAGCTCATGGCGCAGGTGCTGCGCGCCAGCGACGAGCCGGTCACCATCGTGGCGACCGGGCCGGAGACGAACGTGGCGGCGCTGCTGCTGGCACACCCGGAGCTGAAGGAAAAAATCGCCCGCATCAGCGTGATGGGCGGCGGCATCTCCCACGGCAACTGGACGCCTGCGGCGGAGTTCAACATCCTTGTTGATCCCGAGGCTGCGCAGATCGTTTTTTCCTCCGGCATCCCGATCCTCATGGCCGGGCTGGACGTGACGGAACAGGCGCTGATCCTTCCGGAGGACTTCACGCGCATCCGTGCGCTGGGCAGCCATGTGAGCAGCATTGTGTCCCAGTGGCTGGAGTTCTTCTACATTTTCCACCGCTCCATCGGCTATGCGGGCGCACCGATGCACGATCCGTGCGCGGTTCTGGCGCTGACTGACCCGGATCTGTTCCGCACGGAACGGATGTCTGTCCGGATTGAGACCGCCGGGCAGTACTGCCGCGGCATGACCGTCGGTGACCGCACGGGGCGTCCCGGCTCCGTGCCGAACGCCGAGGTTCTTCTGGGCCTCGACCGCGCCGCCTTTGCGGACCGTCTTGTCGACGCCATGCGCTTTTATGGGGAGGTGGCACAGTGATGGAAAAGATCCCGGTCTGGATCGACTGCGACACCGGCGTCGATGACGCCGTGGCCATCATGCTTGCGCACGCGCTGGAGGAGCTCTCCGTCGTCGGCCTGTCCGCGACCTGCGGCAACCAGACGCTGGAACGCACCTTCCGGAACACCAGCCGTATCTGCCGCCTGATCGGCGCGGACTACCGCGTCTTCCCCGGTGCAGAAAAGCCGCTGCTGCGGCCGCTGGAAAACGCAAGCATGTTCCACGGGCAAAACGGTCTCGGAGACGTGGATTTTCCGCTCCCCGACCCCTATGTTCCCGAAAAAACACCTGCCTGGGACGCGATCCTCGCTTCCGCACAGGCATATCCCGGTCAGCTCCGCCTGGTCGCCACCGGACCGCTGACCAATGCAGCGACCGCCCTGACGCTTCATCCGGAGCTGGCTGGGCTGCTGCACAGCATCCTGCTCATGGGCGGCGCTGCCGCCGGCGGAAATGTGACGCCTGCGGCGGAATTCAATATCCACGCCGATCCGGAGGCCGCGCAGATCGTCTTTACCTCCGGCGTCCCGATCGTCATGTGCGGTCTGGACGTGACGATGCAGGCCGAGCTCCGGCCTGCGGATCTTGACAGCTTTGCCGCGCTGGGCAACCGCTGCGGACACGCGGTGCACGACATTCTGCAATGCTCCTGGCGCGCGCTGCGCTCGTTCGGTCTGACCGGCGTGGCACAGCATGATTCCTGCCCGGTCATGTATCTGGCCCACCCGGAGCTGTTCACCGGACAGGAAGCCGGCGTCTTCGTGGAGACACAAGGCGCGCTCACGCTCGGCAAAACCGTCACCGACCTCTGGAGCGACAAAAAATTCGACCGTAAAACAGCGCTTGTGCTGCTCACGGTCGACCGGGAGCGCTTCGTCTCCATTCTTCGCGAACAGATCGCAAAGCTCCCGTAAAACGCCCAAATCATCGGCACCGCGCGCAGGAACGCTCCTGCGCGCGGTGTTTTTATATGGTCAGATGCTTTTTGCCGCTTCAGCGGCCTGCTCCATGGCTCTGCGGAGCGATGCCTGCGCGTCAAAACCCGCCACGTCCATACCGTCCGCGGCGATGCAGCGGTACGCGCCGATGCCGAAGAAGGTATGCAGCGCGTCCAGATAGCGGCTGCCCATCTCCATGGGATCGTCCGTATAGAACCCGCCCCGCGTGGTCAGGAAGATCAGTTTCCTTGCGCGGCACAGTCCCGCCAACCCCTGCGCAGAGGTGCCGAAGGTAATGCCGTCCACGCTGACCTGCTCGATATAGATCTTCAGCAGAGCCGGAAATGCCAGATCCCAGAACGGCGCGGCGATCACGATCCAGTCGGCTTCCGCAAACTGGTGCGCGTAGCGGAAGCGCGGATGGTCCAGCCGGTGCCCGGCCAACAGCTGCTCGCGCTGAAGGAAGTACGCGCCGTCCAGGCCGCGCAGCCCTTCCTGCATCAGATCGAGCCGCTCGTACGGCATGTCCGCAGGAAGCGCCTGCAAAAAGGCGTCCAAAAGCTGTCTTGTGCGGGATTCTCCGCCCCGGATGCAGCAGTCAACGACCAGTCCGCTCATCGTTCCTTCCTCCCGTCCAGCCGGACGAATGCCTCCAGCGCCGTCAGGATCTCCCTGCGTTCTCCGACGGCCGTCAGATCCTCACCGCCCTGATAGCCGCCGATGGCATCGGCGGTGTCCTCGCCGTAAACGACGACATTGTTCAGGATCGAGGCGGTCCGCATGCCGCGCAGGCGGCCGATCGTATAGAGCGCCGCTGTCTCCATATCCGCGCCGAGCACGCCCTTTCCGGACCAGTAGGCGCTTTCAGCGTCGTTTTCCTCGTGATAGAAGCTCTCATGGCTGTGGATGATGCCGAGATGATACGGCGCGCCCAGCGCTTTTGCACTCTCGACGCAATCGAGCAGCAGCTCGGGGTCCGCTACGGCGGGATACGTCACGTCCACATACGCCTTTGATGCGCCGTCGTCCCGGACTGCGCCGCAGCCGAGGATCAGATCGCCCAGACGGATGCCGGCCTGCAGCGCACCGCAGGAACCGATGCGGATGGCGGCTCGGACGCCGATGTTGTGCAGCTCCTCACAGCAGATGCCTGCGGAGCAGCCGCCGATGCCGGTGGAGATCGCCAGCACGCGCACGCCGCGATAGGTTCCGGAAAGGCTGCGGAACTCGCGGTTATAGGCAAGCTCCGTGACGTCCTGCATGTGTGCGGCAATGCGGTCGAGCCGGGCCGGGTCGCCGGGAAGGATGGCATACGGGATGCCGAGGTCATCGCTCAGACAGATATGCGGTTGTTTCATGTGGCGCTCCTCTCAGTTCGTGCGGATCTGGATATGGTAGCTGTTCGTTCCGCAGTACTCGTGTTCGATCTCGACTTCATATTCCAGGTCAAGCACACCGCCGTTCTCATTCAGAAGGACGGTCATGCTTCGGGTTTTCACACTGACCATCAGCACGGCGAAGCCCGCGTCATACAGCGACTCATGCCGCTCGCCCCGGATGAAGGTCATGCTGGAATTGAGCTTGCCTGTGCGTGAAAGTGTGACGCGGCAGCCGTCCTCCACAGTAAAGGACGTGATCACGCCCTCCAGTCCGGTCACTTCCGTCTCCTCATAGGTGATCTTCGCGTAGCCCGGTTCATAGCAATAGGAGCCCTCGGTCACAAGCTCCAGCTGATGCGGTTCGCCGGAGCCGATATCCTGCGTGCCGCAGATGGAGATCCATGCGTTCTGGACCATACTCACCGTTCCAGCGCAAGACCGATCAGATTGTCGATCAGGTCAGAGTACGGGATCCCGCTGGCTGCAAAGAGCTTGGGGTACATGGA
>CADCOJ010000149.1 GCA_902803075.1 Oscillospiraceae bacterium
GGTTTTCGACCGTGTACGCGCAGCCCTCCGGCGTCACGCCCCGGGCGTCGATGACGAGGCTCAGGCCGGCCGGCGCCAGATCGGCGGTGTTTTTCATGTCCTCCCGCACCGTTTCCTCCATCTCCGCCTCCGGCTGGCTGGGCGCAGCCTCGGCCGGGGCCTCCTCCGGTTCCGGTATGGCTTCGGCCTTCTGCTCTGCCGGCGTCTCCGGCCGGGCGCCGTCGCTTGCACAGGCCGCTTCCGTCGTCTGCGGCGCAGCAGCGGAAAGATCCGGCGCGGCGCTTTGCGCATTGCCTGTGTGGAGCTTCGGCAGCGCATAGATCCCCAGCCCCAGCACAAGCGCCAGGCACGCGGCCAGCGCGGCCGCCCGGACCCAGGGATGCGTGCGGCGCACGGGAGCGTCTGCGCGTGCGATCAGATCGTCGCCTACCTGCCCGATGGCGGAAAACAGCAGCTCCGTCCGGTTCATATTGCGATTCCCTCCTTCCGAAGCACCTCGCGCAGTCTGGCGCGCGTGCGGAACAGGATCGATTTGACACTGTTCGGCTTCATGGCATAGCGCCGGGCGATCTCGTCGATGGAATCGACATACCAGTATCGGCGCAGGAACAGGCTGCATTCACGCTCCGGAAGCGTGCGCAGGAAACGGTCGATGAGCGCGGCGAGCTCCTTTTCCTCCAGCGCGTGCTCCACCAGCACCGCCGAGGGCAGGCATTCCGAAAGCTCGTCCAGCGCAAGCGTCAAGCTGCCGCCGCCCCGCCGCTGCGCGGTCTGGCTGCGCCGGCGGTCGAAGGAGAGGTTGCGCGTGATCCGTCCCAGAAACGATGAGAGGATCGCGGGCCGCTGCGGCGGCATGGCGTTCCAGGCGTGCAGCCAGGTGTCGCTGACGCATTCCTCGGTGTCCTGGGGATTGGCGAGGATGCGCATGGCGATGGCGCGGCAGTAGCCGCCGTATTTGCGGTCGGTCTGGACGATGGCCTGCTCGTCGCGCGCGAAATACAGGTCTATGATCTGCGTGTCATCCAAGGCGGCGCCTCCTTTCTGTACATCTATGGTTCCAGACGTAAAAATCATGCTGCGGTTGCAGATTTTACAAATATTATAGCATGGTAAAACTGCGCTGAACATGCTATACTGAAAAAAAGAAACACGGAAGGAAGGAAACGGTATGGAGCTTCGCGTGCTTGCGGTGGGCGATGTTGTGGGCGACAGCGGCGTCCGCCTGCTGGCCAGACGCCTCCGGGCGATCAAGCGGGAACAGGAGATCGGCTTCTGCGTCGTCAACGGTGAAAATGCCAGCGGCGTGGGTCTGACGCCGAAGCAGGCGGATCAGATCCTGGATGCCGGCGCGGACGTCATCACGCTCGGCAACCACGCCTTTGCCCGGCGCGAGATCTGCCCGTTCCTGGATGAAAACAGCCGCATCCTGCGGCCGGAGAACCGCCTGCCCAGTCTGCCGGGCCGCGGCTTCGGCGTGTTCGAGACGCCGCTGGGCAGCGTGGGCGTGGTGAATCTGATCGGACGGTGCTCCATGGACTTTACGCCGGACAATCCCTTCCGCATTATTGAGCCGACGCTCCGGAAGCTCGGGGAGATCCCCGTTCTGATCGACTTCCACGCCGAGGCCACCAGCGAAAAGCTGGCCATGGCATATTTTCTGGACGGGCGCGCCGCGGCGGTGTGGGGCACGCACACCCATGTGCAGACTGCCGACGAGCAGATCCTCCCCGGCGGGACCGGCTATCTGACCGATCTTGGCATGACGGGGCCGGTGCATTCGGTCATCGGTGTGCGGCCGGAGCAGTCGGTGGCGCATTTCTGCGGGAAGCTCGGCTCCCGCTATGAAGTCGCGCAGGGCCCCTGCGCGATCATGGGCGCGGTCTTTACCATCGATATGGCTGCGCGCCGCTGCACGGGCGTCACCCGCTTCCGCGAGGACGAGCGCCCTGCGCGATGAAAGGAGAAGCAGACGATGATCAATGTGGAACTTTCCAATATTTGGAGCTGCGTCAGCCTGCCGGATCTTCTGTCGGGGGAGAAGGACCTGTTTGACGCGCATCTGCAGCTGCAGAACCACCAGGAAGGCGGCCCGGATTTCCTGAGCTGGCTGGACGCGCCGGAGAGCATGATGGCACGCTCGGTCATGGCGATCCGCAGCGCCGCCCGCACGGCGGCAGCATGCGGCGATACGCTTGTCGTCATCGGCGCGGGAAACGCCCCGCTTGCCGCGCAGGCGGGCATCCGGCTGCTGGCCAGGCGCGGAGCGGAGGGCGCCGTGCGCGTGCTGTTTGCAGGGACGAGCCTGTCGTCCCGGGCATACGCGTCGATGCTGCAGACGCTTGAAGGGCATGAATTCAGCCTGCTGCTGATTGCAGGCGACAAGGTGAGCCTGGAATGCGGCGTTGCGTCGCGCGGCGTGCGCTGGCTCATGGAGCGGCGCTATGGGCTCGAGGCCAAAAAGCGCGTGTTCGTGGCCGCGCCGCAGGGCTCGACCATGCAGACCATGGCCGCCGAGGAGGGCTATACGTTCCTTGCGCAGCCGGATTGTCTCGGCTGTGCGGACTCCGGGCTGAGCCCGGCCGCGCTGCTTCCCATGGCCGCCGCGGGCATCGACCCGCTTGGTGTGCTGGAGGGGGCGGAGGAGGCCGCCCGCGCCTATGACGTGCGCGCGTTTGAAAACCCGGTCTGGATGTACGCGGGCGCGCGCCATGCGCTGGAGATGCGCGGGCGACACACGGAATTCCTTGCGCTGGCCGATCCCAAGCTGATGGCGCTCGGCCGGTGGTGGGAGAGCTGCTTCCTGCGCCGCAGCTGCCGCGGCGGCTACGGCGTGTTCCCGCAGGCCGTGGAGCTGCCCGGCGCGGCCGACTGGCTCGACGGCGTGTTCTCCGGCGGCGTCAACTGCTTTGAAACGCTCCTGCGCGTGCCGATGACGAAGCGGCGCAGCAACATCGAGCTCGACTGGAAGGACTATGACGAGCTTGGCTTCCTGTCCGAACGCACCGTGGGCGAGGTGGAGGCGGCATTCCTGGACAGCTACTGCCAGGTGCATGCGTCCATGGACGCGCCGCTGCTCGTTCTGGAGCAGGAGCAGATGGACGAGGCCGGGTTCGGGGAGCTGCTGTATTTCTTTGAGCTCAGCGCGGCGCTCTGCGCCCAGGCCGACGGCCTTGCGCCTTTCGACAAAAAGCAGATCTCCGCCGTCCGGCGGCAGACAGAGCGTCTGCTGAAGCAGGAATAAGGCTTGTCAAGCGCCGGGAAACCTGTTACAATAAAAGAAAAGACAATACCACCCGACTGAAAAGGAGGAATGTCCTATGGTCAACATTCTGATGGGCCCCGAGGGCTCCGGCAAAACAAAACAGCTCATCGGTGCGCTCAATCTTGCGCTCAAGCGCGAATCCGGCAGCATGGTCTGCATCGAAAAGGGAAACAATCTGCGCTATGACGTGGATCACCGCGTCCGCCTGGTGGATGCGAGTGAGTATACGCTGGGCGGCTACGCATTCCTGCGCGGCTTCATCAGCGGCCTGCACGCAGGCAATTTCGACATCACCCATATCTTTGTCGACAACCTCTATAAGCTCTCCGGGTCGAAGGACCCGCAGGAGACGGAGAACTTCCTTGACTGGTGCAGCGTCTTTTCCGCGGAAAACGGCGTTGCCTTCACGTTGACAGTCCCCGGCTCGCCGGCGGATGCGCCGGAGTATATCGCGCGGTTCATGGACTGACCGTCCGCACGGAACGGGATTGAGATTGAATACGGAATACAGCACGCGCCCCGGATCTCTCCGGGGCGCGTTTTCTGCGGCAGATCGGCCGCGTGGTTTTATCTGCGGATGGCCAGGTCGAGCAGCGCGAGCGTCTCGCGGATGTGCGCGTGGAATTCCGCGGCGGTGCGGGGCGGGTCGGCCTCCTCACGGTACCAGCCGCACGGCTCAAGCTCGGTGTCTCCGAACGCCTTTGAGACGCTCTCGCCCAGGCCGATGGACTCAGCATAGGGCAGCAGCTCATAGAAATACTGCCCGTTGCGCCGCTGCATGCCGGCCAGATGGTTTTCCGACACGCGCATCAGGAACCGGCGGAAGCCCAGCGCCTGCGAAACGATCTGCGTCCCGAACGGCGTGCGCCGCCCGCCGTGGACCGTAAGGCATCCCGTCAGAACGGACATGGACGCCGCCAGGAACGTCAGCAGGCTGCTTCCGCCCGCGCTGCCGAGGATCAGCAGCGCAAGCCCCGCCATGCAGCATGCGGCAAACAGCGCGCGCCGGTTCAGATACCACGCCCGGGCGGCATACTGCACCGCGGCGCTCAGGGCGGCGCCCGCGGCAAATACCAATACATACAGCACGATCCGCACGGCGTTTGCCGGCATCAGCGCGCCTGCGGCCTCCGCTGCGGCCAGTGCAGAGGCCAGGCAGCACAGCGCCTGCATGATCCGCACGTTTCCGCTGGCGGGCTCATAGATGCGCCGGTTCCAGTACCGCGGGATCAGCCGCTGGGCAGTCTGGGCGGTCTGCTTATAAAGCAGGCTCGCGCCCTCGATGGCTTCGCCCCGGGAAAAGAGCATGTCGAACAGCTTCCGTTCGGTGGAGCGGCGCTCATTGCCCATGACGACGCGCCGGCGCATCGTCACGCGGCCGTTGGAGCCGACGCGGATCGTCAGATAGCCGAGCGAAGCCCAGTGGAGCACCAGCATGTTGAACTGGGGTGTCCCGCATGCCAGCAGATACGGCAGATCGCTCGGCAGGGCGGTATCCGGCGGCAGCACGCGCGCCCGCGCGCGCAGGCCGTCCGGGCTCTTGAGCTTCATGGCCCAGTAGATGAGCGCGAGCAGGCACAGCGCAACGATCAGCGCAGCCGTGAACCAGCTGAACGACCACGCCGCATAGGCGCGCGAGAAATAGCCGGTGCCGACCTCCAGCGTCATGTCGAGCGAATCGTGGTCGCGCAGGCCGCCGGAGATCTGGCCGCGGATGAGCCCGTTGGTCAGCTCCACGTCCATCAGATCCTCGATCACATCGCCGTAGTAGCCGCTGGAGAAGCGGGGCCGGCCCTCAAAGGGGGCGGGCATGGTGACGGTAAACTGATAGGACGCGATGGCGTAGCTCCATTTGGGGCAGAGCAGCGGCAGGTGCAGTGTCTGCAGGCGGTTTTCCTCCGTCGCCAGGTCGCGCAGGGAATAGAGCACGGTGAATGTCCGCGTGCCGGAGAAGCCTGCGGGGTTCTGCAGCACCAGAACGGGATATGCCCCGTCCGACTGGCGGCGCGCGGAATAGCCGGCGACGGAGGCGTTTTTTGCGCCCTCCGAGACCGGGAACTGCAGCTCCGTCTCGATGCCGGTGATCTCCAGCGTGAACGTCTGCGTCACCTGGCATTCGCCGCCGGAGGAGACGGTGCAGTCTGTTTTCATGCTTGTGACCGTCACGGATGCCGCGTGTGCGGTGGTGCAGAGCGCCGCAACGCACAGGATCACGATCAGCAGACGCTTCATGGCGCTCCTCCTTTCCCGTTCGGTCGTGTGAGCTAATATAGCATATTTCCGCCGTATTTGCAACCGGATGCGCAGAAACGTTGCATTCCGGCGGATCTTTTGATAGAATGGAGCGGCAAAGGA
>CADCOJ010000150.1 GCA_902803075.1 Oscillospiraceae bacterium
GGAGCTGGCCGCGGGCGCGCGGCTGGTGGTGCGCGAGCGGCTGATGACCCACGGCAACCAGCGCGCGCTGAGCGCCTACACCGTCACGCTGAACGGCGCGGGCGCCTCGGCGGACATCGTCTCGCGCTCCGTGGCGCGGGAGGACTCCTTCCAGCGCTTCGACGCGAAGATCGTCGGCAGCGCCCCCTGCCACGGCCACACCGAGTGCGACTCCATCATCATGGACCGGGGACGCATCCTGGCCGTGCCGGCGCTGGAGGCGAACCATGTGGACGCCGAGCTTGTCCATGAGGCGGCCATCGGCAAGATCGCCGGCGAGCAGATCATCAAGCTCATGACGCTGGGCCTGACCGAGCAGGAGGCGGAGGAGCAGATCATCAGCGGCTTCCTGCGCTGAGAATATCCCTTGCAGAACAGACACCCGGCGCGGGCCAGAGGGCCCGCGCCGGGTTTGTGTCTGCGTCTGCCGGGGATCAGAGGAAGGCTGCCGGGGATCAGAGGAAGGCGGTCAGGCGCTCGCTCAGCGCGCCAAGCAGCTCCCGGTCCACGTCCTGCGCCAGCAGGGCCGTGAGGCAGCGGCCCGCGTCCGGCTCCGCCCGGATGATGTTCCAGAGGCGCTCTTTGAGATCGTAGGCGATCTGCGCCCGGCTGAGCAGGGAAAACACGTCGCTGCGGACGTCGTTGCCCAGCGCGGCGGCCGGGCCGTCGAAGCGGAAGCGGAGCTCCGCGCCCGTATCCAGCGCCGGAAGCTCCGCGCGCAGGCAGCGGCTTTCCGGGCAGTATGACGTCTGCGCCGGGACCGGCGCGCCGTCCGCCAGCACATGCAGCGCGGAGGCGCAGTCGCCGCAGCCGAAAAATTCCACCACATACCGCCGCGTTTCGGGCAGCAGCTCCCGGCGGCCTGCGGGCGCGCGGACGGTGAACGACGTGCCCGCCGGGCCGTCCCGCAGGCTGAGCAGGGTTTCCGCATAGGCGCCCTGCAGGTAGGCCGTGGTCTCGTTGTCGTCCTCATAGAGGGTGAGCGCGCCGTCCGCGCCGAGATAGACGCAGATGTGCAGCTGCTCCGGATTGCGCCCGGCGGAGCCGGGGCCGATGTCGTCCGTGAGCGGGAGGATGGCCCCGGCCTTGGCAAAGACGGGGATCTGGTCCAGCGGGCGATAGACGCGCAGCGTGCGTCCGCCGCGGTAGATGCGGTGGGTGAAGACGTCGTGCCAGACGCCGTCGGGCAGGTGCAGCGTCTCCGCGCCCAGCCGGAGGCTTGCGATGCAGGGGGAGGTGATGGGCAGGACCAGCAGCTCGGTGCCGAAATAATAGGCGTTCGGATGGTCGTAGGCCCAGCTCTCGTCCGGATGGCGGTAATAGAGCGGCTGCACCAGCGGCAGGCTCTGCGTGTGCGCCAGGCGGTTCATGGTGTAAAGATACGGGAGCATGCGGTGGCGGAGGCGGAGCATCCGCTGCATGGCGGCCTCCGTCTCCGGGCTGAAATTCCAGGGCTCCTTGCTCATCAGCGCACAGTTGCTGCTGTGCAGGCGCATGATGGGGGAGAACACGCCCAGCTGCGTCCAGCGGGCCATCAGCTCGTCGTCGCGGACGCCGTGGAAATGGCCGCCGACGTCATGGCTCCACCAGCCGTAGCCGATGTTGGCGGCCGTGGCGGTGAAATACGGCTGGAAGCGCAGCGAAGCCCAGGAGACCACCGTGTCGCCGGAAAAGCCGATGGGATAGCGGTGGCTGCCCGGCCCGGCATAGCGGGAGAAGGTCATGGGCCGCCGGCCGTCCCGGCCGCTGTCCAGGAAGTCATAGTGGTTCAGCGCCCACAGCGGATCGAGCCCCGGCACGCGGGACACGTCGCCCTGCTGCCAGTCCACCCACCAGAAATCAACGCCCTCGTCCTCCATCGGATGGAGGACGTCCTCATAATAGCAGCGCAGGAAGGCGGCGTCGCAGGGGTCGAAGGGCACGGGCTCCCCGCTGCCGGGATCGACGCCCATGCGGCGCGCGACGGCGGGATAGACCGTCTCGCTGGGGCGGATGCCGGAGGCGGGATGGAGATTCAGCGTGACCTTCAGCCCGCGCGCATGGAGCGCGCGCAGGAAGGCCGCATGGTCCGGGAACAGGTCCTCGTTCCAGGTGAAGCCCGTCCAGCCGCTGCCGTATTTCGGGTCGATGTCCACCAGGTGCCAGTCCATGTCGATCACGGCGACGCTGAACGGCAGCTCCTCCCGCCGGAAGCGGTCCATCAGCTGCAGGTATTCCTCCTGCGTGTATTTGTGGTAGCGGCTCCACCAGTTGCCGAGGGCAAAGCGCGGCAGGAGCGGCACCGGGCCGCACAGCGCCGTGAAGTCCCGGACGGCGGAGCGGTAGTCATGGCCATAGGCGAACACATAGAGGTCGCAGACGTCCGTCCGGCGGGGCTGCAGCGTCCCGTCCGGCTCCAGGAGCAGGCTCCCGCTGTCGTCCAGCACGGCGATGCCCCACTGGGAGCAGACGCCGCTGCCGAGCGCCACCGCGCCGTCCGCGCCGTCCAGGGTGCGGGCCGTGCCGCCCAGATCCCGGGGCGGGTCGCCATAGGTCCAGACGGCGTCGCAGCCGGGGCGGCCGACCAGCTCCACCCGCAGGCCGTGGGGCGAAAAGGGCGTTTCGTCATAGCGGATGTGCATGTGCTCCGTGCGGATCAGCAGGCCCGCGGCCGTGCGCGAGCATGTGTGCGGCACGGCCGGGAACGACCGGTTCCAGACCGTCTGGGTCGGCCGGTCCTCAAACCGGCCCGCGGGGTCATATTCCAGCCGGGCCAGGCTGGGGGTCAGAAGCGTGATGCGCCAGGCTTCGCCGCGGAGGATATTTTCCGCAGGGGGCGCGGGGCAGCGTATGGATCCCATCGGATGGCTCCTTTCTGTTCGTTCGGACGGCGGCCGGTCACAGGATGGAGAGGATCTTCCCGGCAAAGCGCTTGCTGCAATGCACCGGGATGCCCTCGGCAAGCAGCTCCGCGCCGGAAAAGACGCCGAGCTCCGCGCCGTCGCAGAGGATATGATATGTGCGCGCGGGATCAAGGTTTTGCGGGAAGACGGTGAAGTCCTGCGCGTCGCAGGCCATGCGGAACACAAAGACCAGGCTGCCCGCGCCGTCGATGTTTTCATACTGCACGGCCGTCCAGCCGGTCACGTCGTGCACGCGCTGCACGGCGGTGAGCAGGTGGCAGACGCTGCGGGAAAGGAAGGCGCGGTGCGCCTCATAGAACGCGGCGCCGCGCGCGACGGTCTGCACCGTCGCCTCCGACCAGCCGGACAGATCGCCGCTCAGGCCCCATTCGCCCATGAGGTTCAGCTTCACGGCAAGATCCGCCGTCAGATCCACGGCCCGGTCCCACCAGGGGTCCGCCGCGGCAAGGAGCTTCGTGCGCGTTTCGGCGCCGCGGGTAAAATATTCGTTGACGGGGAAGGGCGTCTCGTGCATCACGAGCCAGGCGCCCGTATAGGCCGGGAGCATCCGCAGCCCCGCGCCCTGCCGGATGCGCAGGCACTCGATGGGATGGGCGGTGTCGCTGGCGAAGAAGCCGTGGTAGATGTGCATGGCGTTGTGGAAATCGGCGCGCATGCCGCCGCTGGCGCAGCCCTCGAAGGTGCAGGCGGGGTTCTCCGCGCGGATCATCTGCATGAGCTGCTCCTCGGCGCGGAAATAGCGGTAATAGTTGCTGCCGGTGCGGTCGCGGTACATGGTGCTGTTGAAATCCAGCTTCATCCAGCACAGGCCGTAGGTCCGCACCAGGCGCGTCAGCTCGCCGCACAGGTACGCCCGCACGGCGGGGTTGCAGAGGTCATAGACGACGGTGTCTTCGTCCAGGAACCAGTCGGGGTGCGCCCGGCAGACCGGGGTCCCGGCGCAGGCGCGCTCCGGCTCCATCCAGAGGCCGAAGCCCAGCCCCTGCGCGCGGACAAAGTCCGCAAAGTCCTTCATCCGCCCGCCGAACGCGCGGACGGCGCATTCCTCCCAGCAGCCCACCTGATGCTCCCAGTCGGCGCCGCGGCCGAACCATCCGGCGTCCACCACGAACGTCCGGCAGCCCAGCGCCTTTGCCCGGAGCACCTGCTCCCTGAGCCGCTCCGGCTCCAGCACGTCAAAATTGAAAAACCAGGTGTTATAGACCATCTCCGGCAGCATCCGGCCGGGATAGCGCTCCAGCAGATACCGCTGGAAGCGCCCGGCGCAGCGCTCCACCGCGCCCTCGAAGCCGACGAACAGCACCTCCGGCAGCTCCAGCGTCTCGCCGGGGGCGACGGCCATGTGCAGATCCCGGTCCGAGAGGCCCGTCTCCAGGACAAGGTAGGTCGCCCGGCCCTCCACCGCCCGGCGCACGCGGATGATCCAGTCGCCCACGGGGCGGATGTGGATCGCGCAGCCGAGCCCGGTGGCCGTCTGGCGCAGGCAGGCAAACGGCGCGGCGTTCTCGGTGGAGCGGCCGTTCGCGTTGGACAGGACCACGTCCCCCACGCCGAGCGGCAGCCACGCGCCCTGGTTCTCCATGGACCAGTTGGAGGCCTGCGCATAGAGCGCGAAGCCGGTATCCTGCAGCGTGAGGCGGGGCAGGCAGGCATGGACGGTCGAGGGCGCGTCCGTGCAGTTGGTGAGCGTGTCCGTGCGGGAGATGACGCCGGTGGGGCTGCACTGCCAGCGCGTCTCCACGCGGTATGCGCCGTCCGCGGTCTCCAGCACCGCGCGCAGGGAATCCGGGGAGACGTCAAGCTGCGTCTGGCGGAAGCGCGCGCCCTCATACCGGCCGCGCTCCGTGGAAAGGTAAAAGCTGCCGCTGCAGTCGGGGACCGGCGTGCCGGTCACGCAGGGGAAGCCGAAGAAGCGCTCCGGGCACAGGGCGTCGGATCGCCCGGAAAAGACGATCCCCCGCGCGCCGGGCGCATGAAGACGGATGTTCTGCATCGCTGTTCCTCCTGTTTCCGCTCAGACGGGCGTGTCGGGCGTATAGGTATGGGTGAAATCGCCCGGCTGCAGCGTGTAGTGCCCGCCGCCGCGGGGCAGGTCGAGCGTGGCCGTGCAGCCGAAGGGGACGGTGCAGCGGTAGCGGATCCGGCCGTCCGGCAGGATCTGCCAGGCCGCGCGCCAGGTCCCGGCGGCGGAGATATATTCCGCCTCCGCGCTGCCCAGCGTCCGGCTGACATGGGGCCGGAGGCGCGCGCTGCGGAAGCCGGGCTCCGCCGGGGCGATGCCGGCCACGTCGCGGTAGAGCCAGGCGACGATGGAGCCGTAGGCATAGTGGTTGAGGCTGTTCATGCCCGTGGAGGAGATGGAGCCGTCGGGCAGGATGGAGTTCCAGCGCTCCCAGACGGTGGTGGCGCCCAGCTTCACGCTGTAGAGCCAGCCGGGGTATTCCTCGTTCACAAGGAGGCGGAACGCCTGCTCCTCCATGCCGGCCTTCATCAGCTCCTCGCAGAGGATCGGCGTGCCGACGAAGCCCGTTTTGAGCCTGCCCTCGCACTGGGCCATTTTCTGCGCCAGGTCGCGGCGCGTGCGCGCCTCGTCCGGGGAAAGATGGTGGTGCAGCGCCAGCAGCAGGCCCGTCTGCGTGCCCTCGGTGCAGCGGCCCGTGGGGGTAAAGTATTCCGCGCGGAGCTCCGCAAGGGTCCGGTCTGCAATGGCGCGCATGCGCGCCGCGTCCGCCGGCCGGCCCAGCACGTCCGCGGCCCGGGCGGTCAGCTCCGCGCTGCAGCGCAGGTAGGTCAGGGCGATGTAGCCCTTGTCGGTGCCGCCCTGCACGCCGTCGATGCCGCCGGGGCCGTCCAGGGCGAGCCAGTCGCCGAAATGGAAGTGGTCGCGCCAGCCGTGGCCGTCCTGTTCGAGCCGGTCCATGAACGCGACCCAGGCGCACATGCTGTCAAACTGGTCGGAAAGGATGGAGCTGTCGCCGGAATATTCATAGCACACCCAGGGGATGATGCACGCCGCGTCGCCCCATGCGGCGGAGGAGGGCAGCATCCCGAAGGAGGGGACCGTCTGCGGCACCTCGCCGCCGAAGCAGGCCTGCTCGCTGGCCAGGTCCCGGAGATATTTGGCGAAGAAGGAGAAGCAGCTGCGCAGATAGCACGCCGTGGGCGCAAAGACCTGCGCGTCCCCCGTCCAGCCCATGCGCTCGTCGCGCTGGGGGCAGTCGGTGGGCACGTCCAGGAAGTTGCTGATGTGGCCCCATTCGGCGTTCCGGATCAGCCGGTTCACCAGCGCGTGGCCGGTGGTCAGGCGGCCGGTGACGGGCAGCTCCGAGTGGAGCACAAGGGCGGTGAAGTCGGCGGGATCGGGCGCTTCGACGCCTTCGATGCGGACATACCGGTAGCCGTAGAAGGTGAAGCGCGGGGAGAGGATATGCTCCGCACCGTCGGAGAGATAGCGGTATTCCGCCTTGGCCGAGCGGAGGTTCCCGTTGTAGAAATTGCCGTTTTGCAGCACCTCGCCGAACTGCAGGCGGACGAGCCGCCCCGCCGGCACATGCACGCGCAGGCGGAAGATGCCGGTCATGTTCTGGTGCGTGTCAAAGACCGTCTCGCCGGCCGGCGTGCGCAGGAGCGTGACGGGCAGCTCCCGGCGGACGGCGACGGGCGTGGACAGGCGCGCGGTGACGGCGCCCCTGGGCGGATCGACGGGCAGGGCGGGCTCCGGCGGGAGCTCCGGGAGCGTGTCGTCGCGGTGCTCGCCGTCATAGATGCCGGAGAAGGTGATGCGGCTGCGCGTGACGCGCCAGGAGGGATCGGTGCCGATGTGCTGCTCGGAGCCGTCGTCATAGGTCAGGATCAGCTCGGCCAGCAGCTTCCGGCTGCCGCGGTAATAGGGCAGGCCGTCCTTCGTGAAGCCGAAACGGCCGGCATACCAGCCGTCGGCAAGCGTGACGGAGAGCTCCCCCGCCTGCTGCAGCTGCGCGGTGACGTCATAGGTCTGGTACTGCACCCAGGCGTCGTAATTCGTGCAGTAGGGCGTCATGTACTCGCTGCCGATCCGCTCGCCGTTCCAGGCTGCCTCATAGAGGCCCAGGCCGCAGATATAGAGCCGGGCGGAACGCACGGGGCGCTCCGGCGTGACGCGCCGGGAAAAGACGGGCAGGCGCTCCGCCTCCGCGCAGCCGATCCACTGCGCCTGCCAGGGCTCGTCCATGCGGCCGGTCTCGAACCAGTTTTCTTCGCTCCGGGCCTCTTCGCCCCGGTCGGTGCGCACCGAGACGCGCCAGGTGTAGCGCGTGCGGGGCCTGAGCGGGAAGACGGCCGGCGCGGCAAGGCTGTCCAGCTGCGCCCAGCCGGAGTCATAGACGACGGCGCCGCCCTGCCGGACGCACAGGCGGGAGGCCTCGGCGCGCGTGCCCTGCGCGTCCTCAACGCGCCAGGAGAACACGGTCCGCTCCAGAAGATAACCGAGCGGGTCGGTCAGGTGGTTGACCTGACATGCGGTGATGTACATGATGATCCCTCCAAAGGAAAGATTTTCCGGTCCTGTTCAGTTTTGTTATATCAAAGCGTATCCCGG
This sequence comes from Oscillospiraceae bacterium, assembly GCA_902803075.1. Taxonomy (GTDB): domain Bacteria; phylum Bacillota; class Clostridia; order Oscillospirales; family Oscillospiraceae; genus CAG-170. Next base: position 7,519 of record CADCOJ010000150.1, read on the forward strand.
CGGTCAAGAGCGGATCCGCGCTTTTTTTCGCCCGGGCGGAAGATAAAAAAACACCGCCTGCGGAAAACACAAAAACCATCCGCGGGCCCAGCGAAGCGGGCCTAAAAAACCGCCTGCGGGCAAAAAGAAACCATCCGCGGGCCCCGTGAAACAGACCA
>CADCOJ010000151.1 GCA_902803075.1 Oscillospiraceae bacterium
CGACGACACCATGGCTGTGACGGATCTTGCGCTTGAATACCTGCGCGGCCGGCCGGCGCCGCAGCGTGCGCTGGATCTGTGCACGGGCTCCGGCTGTATCGGCGCAGTCCTTGCGCATCAGCTGCCCTCCGCGCATATCACGGAGGCAGACGTTTCGCGCGACGCGCTTGCTGCGGCAAAGCAGAACATCCATGCGCTGCATCTGCAGGCGCGTGTGGCGCTGCTTGCGCTCGATGTCCGCAGACCGTCGCCAGGTTATCTCGGCAGCTTCGATGTGATCGTATCCAATCCGCCCTATGTGACGGCGGAGCAAATGGCGCAGCTGCCGCCGTCTGTCCGGGATTATGAGCCGGCGCTCGCGCTGGACGGGGGCGGAGACGGGCTGCAGTTTTACCGCGACATCGTGCAGAACTATGCGCCGCGTCTTTTGCCGGACGGCGCGTTCTGCTTTGAGTTCGGCATGGGGCAGCATACGGCCGTGGGACAGATCCTGAGGGACGCGGGGTTTTCCCGCCTGACGTTCCGAAACGATCTGCGCGGCGTCGTCCGCGCTGTCCGCGCGGAAAAAGAATAAAACAAACGTTTGATTTTTGCGCATCGTTGTGATATAGTTGGAGAAGAAAAACGGCAGAAAGGTGCTTGGAACATGGATAAGAAAAAAACGACGGATATGACTGCCAACAGCGACAAGAAGCAGGCGCTGGAAACGGCCCTGCGCCAGATCGAAAAGAACTTCGGCAAGGGCGCCGTGATGCGTCTCGGCGACCGCGCGGAGATGCAGGTGGACGCCATTCCGACGGGCTCGCTCGCGCTGGACGCAGCGCTCGGCATCGGCGGCGTTCCCAAGGGCAGGATCATCGAGATCTATGGCCCGGAATCCTCCGGCAAGACGACGCTTGCGCTGCATATCGTTGCGCAGGCGCAGAAACGCGGCGGCGAGGTCGCGTTCGTTGACGCGGAGCACGCGCTCGACCCGGACTATGCCGCGCGCATCGGCGTGGATATCGACTCCATGCTTGTCTCCCAGCCGGATACCGGCGAGCAGGCGCTGGAGATCACGGACGCGCTCGTGCGCTCCGGCGCGGTGGACGTCGTGGTGGTCGACTCCGTCGCCGCGCTCACGCCGCGGGCGGAGATCGAAGGCGAAATGGGCGATACTTTTGTGGGCCTTCAGGCCAGACTCATGTCACAGGCGCTGCGGAAGCTGGCCGGCAACATCTCCAAGACGAACTGCGTCGTCATCTTCATCAACCAGCTGCGCATGAAGATCGGCGTCATGTACGGAAATCCGGAAACCACCACGGGCGGCAACGCGCTCAAATTCTATGCCTCCGTCCGCATCGACATCCGTCGGACCGAAGCCATCAAAAACGGTTCTGAGATCATCGGCAACCGCACGCGCGCAAAGATCGTCAAGAACAAGGTGGCGCCTCCGTTCAAGGAAGCGTTCTTCGACATCATGTACGGCGAAGGCATCTCCAAATGGGGCGAGATGGTGGACCTGGCCGTGCAGCTGGAGCTCATCAACAAGAGCGGAAGCTGGTTCTCCATCGGCGACGAGCGCATCGGACAGGGGCGCGACGCGGCCAAGCAGTATCTGATGGATCATCCGGATGTTGCCGACCGCATCGAGCAGCAGGTCCGCGAGAACATGTGGAAGCTGCAGGGCTCCCATGGCAAGCCCCCCGCGGCGCCGGCGTCCAGACCCGTCAGCGTCTCCGCGGATGATTTCAACGACGAAACATGAAGCTGATCTCGGTGCGGGAGGACAGGCAGGGAACGCATGTGATCCTGACCTTTGCAGACGGCTCTACTTTGAAAACGACCGGCGCGGTGCTTACCGAGGCCGGCGTTTTCGCCGGAGACGAGCTGTCGGATGAGCAGCTCCGGTCGCTCCGGGCGCTTGCCGGACGGGCCTCCGCGCGCGAGCGTGCGGTGCGCATCGTGGCGGCCTCCGGCGTTTCGGAACGGGAGCTGCGCAGACGGCTGGAACAGCGCGGCGAACGCAGCAGCGACGCCGGGGAGGCTGTTGACTGGCTCAGGGAGCTGCACCTGATCGACGACAGGGAGACCGCACTGCAGCTTACTGCCGGCGCGGTCCGGAAGGGGTACGGCCGCAGCAGGATCCGCGCGATCCTGCGCGAGAAGGGAATCCCGCAGGAATATTGGGAGGAAGCGCTCAGCGAGGTTCCGCAGATGGACGATGCGATCGACCGTTTTCTGCACCGCTGCCTTGACGGAAAACCGCTGGACGACAAACTGATCCGCCGGACGGCAGACGCGCTGCTGCGCCGCGGACATGGCTGGCCGGAGATCCGCGCGGGGCTGAAACGCTACCGTGAGGATCTGGAGCTGGCAGATACCATGGAGGAACCGGAATGACAAGGAAAATCGGTATGATCTCGCTTGGCTGCGCGAAAAACCAGATCAACGCGGAGCAGATGCTCTATCTTCTGCGTGCTGCCGGATATGAGATCCTTCCCGATCCGGACGGCGCGGATCTTGTTGTGATCAACACCTGCGGCTTCATTGATTCTGCAAAGACCGAGGCCATCGAGCAGATCCTCGCCATGGGCGAGCTCAAAAAACAGGGGAGACTGGGAAAGATCCTTGTGACGGGCTGCCTTGCGCAGCGCTATCAGGAGCAGGTCCTGGAGGAGCTGCCCGAGGTCGACGGAGTCCTGGGCACAGGTTCCTATTATGACGTCGTCAACGCTGTGGGGCAGGTGCTCTCCGGCACACGCTACCGCCGCTTTGACAATATCAACGAGACGAATGAGGAAGGCTCCCGTATCCTCACAACGCCGGACTATTACGCATATATCAAGATCGCGGAGGGCTGCAGCAACTGCTGCGCCTACTGCATCATCCCCAAGCTGCGCGGGAAGCTCCGCAGCCGCAGCATGGAGTCCGTCGTGCAGGAGGTGCAGTGCCTGGCCAGGGACGGCGTGCGGGAGCTGATCGTTGTCGCACAGGATACCAGCCGGTATGGCCTGGACCTTTACGGGAAGCGGATGCTGCCGGAGCTGCTCAGAAGGCTCTGCCGGATCGAGGAGCTGGTCTGGATCCGTGTGCACTATCTCTATCCGGACGCCATGTCCCAGGAGCTGATCGATACCATTGCCTCAGAGCCGAAGATCGTCAAATATCTGGATATCCCCATTCAGCATATCAATGACGGGATCCTCAAGGCGATGAACCGCCGCTGCAGCGGGCAGGAGATCCGCGATCTGATCCGGAAGCTGCGCAGTGAGATCCCGGGCGTCGTGATCCGCACGAGCCTCATCGCCGGCCTTCCCGGAGAAGGTGAAGCGGAATTTGAGGAGCTCTGTGCGTTCCTGCGGGAATACAGGCTCGAGCGCGTGGGCGTGTTTGTTTTCTCGCCTGAGGAGGGCACAAAGGCCGCGCAGATGGCATACCCGCCCACGGAAGTCGCTGAAAAGCGCGCGCAGATCCTGGGCGAGATCCAGTCCCGCGTGATGGACGCATATAATGAGTCCTGCATTGACCGCGTCATGCAGGTGCTTTGCGAGGGCTATGACCCGGACGAGGAGAGCTATTTCGGACGCACCTTTGCGGACTCTCCCGATATTGACGGAAAGGTCTGGTTCACAGCAGAGCGCCACATCAAAACAGGCGATTTTGCGGACGTCCGCATCGTCGATTGCTTCGATGGAGAGCTGGTCGGCATTCTGGAGGAGGATTATCATGACGACAGCCAGTAAGATCACCCTGTTCCGCGTGTTTCTGATCCCGGTCTATATGGTGCTGATGCTTCTCTCCCTGCAGAACGGGCAGGGGGATGCCCTGCGCTGGGCGGCGCTTGCCGTGTTTGTGATCGCCAGCGCCAGCGATTTTGTCGACGGATATATTGCGCGCCACTTCAACCAAGTGAGCGATTTCGGGAAATTCCTGGACCCGCTGGCCGATAAGCTTCTGGTCACATCCTGCATGATGATCTTCGTCGGCTGCGGCCGGATGCCCGCGTGGATGGTGTTCGTGGTCATTGCGCGGGAATTTGCCGTGACCGGCCTGCGGCTGACGGCAGTCAGCGGCGGCCGCGTCATTGCCGCGGGCTGGAGCGGGAAGATCAAAACGGCCTGCACCATGGTCGGCCTCATCGTCATGATGGCGATCGTCACCGTTCCGGCGCTGGATACGGCTGTCAGCTGGATCATCCTTGTGACGACAGTTTACTCGGGCATCGAGTATTTTGCCCGAAACTGGGACTGCCTGAACCTCAAGGCTTGACATCACGCGCCCCGGATGCTATGATGACGAAAACAAAACTGCATATCGCGTTGACCGAAAAGAGTACCGCAGCAGAGTTTTGCCAGAGAGTTCCCGCCATCGGCTGAGAGCGGGGATCAGAATGGCTGCGGGAACGTGCGTTCGTGAGCGAGGGGAGACCCCGTTGGCCGCGTCAAGGCCTGAGTGAAAAATCAGAGTGGAACCGCGAGTTTTCAGACCCGCCTCTTGATCCAAGGGGCGGGTCTTTTTTGATGGGAGGAGCCGACAGGTGCATCTGTTTGAGGATATCAAAGCATATAAGCGAAACGACCCCGCAGCCAAATCGGTCGCAGAGATCCTGCTTCTGTATAACGGTCTGCACGCCACAACAGATTATCGCATTGCACACTGGTTTTACCGGCATAAGCTTTTCTTTGTCGCGCGGCTGATCTCGCAGTGGTCGCGCTTCTGGACGGGCATTGAGATCCATCCAGGCGCAAAGATCGGCCGCCGCCTGGTCATCGACCACGGCGCAGGGATCGTGATCGGTGAGACGGCGGAGATCGGAGACGACTGCCTGCTGTATCAGGGCGTCACGCTGGGCGGCACAGGCAAGGATAGCGGCAAGCGCCACCCAACGCTCGGCAACAACGTCATGGTCGGCGCCGGCGCCAGGATCCTTGGGCCTTTCACCGTCGGGAACAACGCGCGCATCGGCGCAAATTCCGTTGTGCTCCGGGAGGTTCCGGACAATACAACGGTCGTCGGCGTGCCCGGCCGTATCGTCCGCCTGAGCGGCGATAAGCTCGACCACATCCACACGCCTGACCCTGTAATGCTGGAGCTTGACGAGCTGCGCCGCAGGGTCGCCATACTGGAAGAAACTATCGGATCGAATGATCGGAGGAACGAACATGTATCTGTATAATTCAGCCACGCACAGGAAAGAGGAATTTGTCCCGCGCGACCCGTCGCTGGTCAAGATGTACACCTGCGGCCCGACGGTCTATCATTTTGCGCACATCGGCAATCTCCGCAGTTATATCATGGAGGATGTGCTTGAGAAGTATCTGCGCTACGCCGGGTATCCGGTCAAGCGCGTCATGAACATCACCGACGTGGGCCACTTGACCAGTGACGCCGACGAGGGTGAGGACAAGATGCTCAAGGGCGCACGGCGCGAGCACAAATCGGTCATGGAGATCGCACAATTCTATACGGAGGCATTCTTTGACGACTGCCGGAAGCTGAACATCAAGCGGCCGGACGTTGTGGAGCCTGCGACCAACTGCATCAGCGACTATATCCGCATCATCGAGGGCCTGCTTGAGAAGGGCTATGCGTACCTGTCCGGCGGGAACGTCTATTTTGATACCTCCAGGTTGGAACGGTACTATATCTTCAACGACCACAACGAGGAGGATCTGGCCGTCGGCGTGCGCGAGGGCGTCGAGGAGGACACGAACAAGCGCAACAAGAACGACTTCGTGCTCTGGTTCACCAAGTCCAAG
>CADCOJ010000152.1 GCA_902803075.1 Oscillospiraceae bacterium
CATGTTGTTGACGGCGGCCATAGCCGCCACCAGCGAGATCTGCGACAGGAAGCTGCACACGCCGAGCCCCAGCATCCGGCCTGCCAGACGCGCATGCGGGCGGAAATCCGCCCGGGTGAGGCGGACGGTCTTCGTGCGGCACAGATACCGGACGGCCAGAGCGGCCGTGACGATCTGTCCGAGGACAGTCGCAGCTGCCGCGCCGGCCATGCCCCAGCGGAAGCAGAAGATGAACACCGGATCCAGCACGATGTTCACAGCAGCGCCCGCCAGCGTGGAGGCCATGGCAAAGCGCGGGCTGCCGTCGGCGCGGATGACGGGGTTCATGGCCTGGCCGAACATATAAAAGGGGATACCCGCGGCGATCCAGAGGAAATATTCGCGGCTCAGAAGGAACGTCTGCTCGTTTACGGTCGCACCGAACAGCGAAATGATGGGCTCAGCCAGCAGCAGGTAGACCGCCGCAAGGACGATGCCGCTGCCCGCGCTCAGAACGACGGCTGTGCCGATGCTGTTTGCGGCCTCTGTCTGTCTGCCGCGCCCGAGACTGAGGCTGACAAACGCGCAGCAGCCGTCACCGATCATGACGGCCACGGCAAGAGCGATGACGGTCAGCGGAAAGACGACCGTGTTGGCCGCGTTGCCGTAGGAGCCAAGATAGGCCGCGTTGGCTATGAAGATCTGATCGACGATGTTGTACAGCGCGCCAACCAGCAGCGAAATGATGCACGGAACCGCATACGCGCGCATCAGCTGCCCGATGGGACGGCTGGAGAGAGCGGATGTGTTTGACTGATCCATAAAACAGATACCTCCTATTTTTGCGCAGAAAAAAGGCGTAAGTCCATGAGCCGGACTTACGCCTTGCAGAGGCTGCGCACTATAATGGTATGATACAGGATTTTCGGGCAGAATGCAACGGCAGTTTCGCACAAAAAACCGGCCTCAAAAAACACGCCGCGGCAGAATTTTTGCCAGTGTGCGCCTTATTCGCCGGAGAAGCTCCGGCAGAAGGGCGCCAGCGTGCACTGCGCGCACCTGGGCCGGCGCGCGATGCACACCGCACGGCCGTGCAGCACGATGCGGTGGCAGAAATCGGAGGACTCCTCCGGCGGCAGCACAGCGCGCAGCTGCTGCTCCACCTTGGCAGGGTCCGTTCCGGAGGACAGGCCCAGCAGCCCGCAGATGCGGATGCAGTGCGTGTCGCACACCACGCTGCCCGGCACGCCATAGAGGTCGCCCAGCAGCAGATTTGCCGTTTTGCGTCCGACGCCCGGCAGCTTCAGCAGCTCCTCCATGCTGTCTGGCACGCGCCCGCCGTACTGCTCCTCCAGCATCCGGCAGGCCAGGACGATGTCCCGGGCCTTGTGCTTGTAAAAGCCGCAGGTGCGCACATACTGCTCCACCTCCGCCACATCCGCGCAGGCGAAATCGTGCAGCGTGGGGAAGCGCGCGAACAGCTCCGGCGTTACCAGGTTGACACGCGCGTCCGTGCACTGCGCCGAAAGGCGCACGGAGATCATGAGCTCATAATCCTTCTTGTATTGAAGCGCGCACTGCGCGTCGGGGTAGGCGGTTTTGAGCGCGGCGATGATCCCCGCGACCTGCTCTGTGCGATCCATAGGCGTCCCGTCCTTTTTCGGCAATTTTCTGTATTGTACCACACGATCCGGGAAAAAGGAACAGCCGCGCGTGGAAAACCTGCTGCGCATGCGTCTTGTTTTTGCGGAGAAAACCCGGTATAATAGCAGTATCTGATCCCAGAAAAGGAGGCGGGCGTATGTATCAGCCCCTGGCGGACGTGCTTCGTCCGCGTGAGCTTTCGGACGTCTGCGGCCAGCGCCATATCCTTGGGGAGAACGGCCTGCTGCGCCGCATCATCGAGACAGGGAACGTCCCGAACATGATCTTCTATGGACCGTCCGGCACCGGAAAGACCACCGTGGCCAACCTCATCGCCAGCAAGACGCAGCGCAAGCTCTGCAAGCTCAACGCCACCACTGCCACCTCTGCCGACATCAAGGAGATCTATGCCCAGCTTGACACTTTCCTTGCGCCGAACGGCGTGCTGCTCTATCTCGACGAGATCCAGTACTTCAACAAAAAGCAGCAGCAGACGCTGCTGGAGTTCATCGAAAACGGCAAGATCACGCTCATCGCCTCCACCACGGAGAATCCCTATTTCTATGTCTACAACGCGATCCTCTCCCGGGCGACGGTCTTTGAGTTCAAGCCCGTGGAGAAGGAGGAGGCGCTGCGCGCCGTGCGCCGGGCGGCGGACTATCTTGCCGCACGCGACGGCGTGACCGTCACGCCGGAGCCGGGCGTGCTGGAGCATGTGGCGCAGGCGTGCGGCGGCGACATCCGCAAGGCCATCAACGCCGTGGAGCTGCTCTATGCCGCGGCGAAGCCCGCCGCAGGCGCCGTGACGCTCCGCATGGACGACGCGCAGATCATTGCACAAAAGTCCGCCATGCGCTACGACAAGGACGGCGACGACCATTTTGACGACCTTTCCGCACTTATGAAGTCCATCCGCGGCTCCGATCCGGACGCCGCCGTGCATTATCTTGCACGCTTTCTGGAAGCGGGCGACCTGCCTTCCGCCTGCCGGCGGATCCTCTGCTCCGCGTGTGAAGATGTTGCCCTGGCCTACCCGCAGGCTATCGCCATCGTCAAGGCGTGCGTGGACAGCGCCCTTCAGCTGGGCCTGCCCGAGGCGCGTCTGCCGCTGGCGGATGCGGTGATCCTTCTGGCGACTGCCCCAAAGTCCAATTCCGGCTGCATGGCCATCGACGCGGCCATCGCGGACGTGCGTGCGGGAAAGACGGGTCCTGTGCCGCGGCAGCTTCAGAACGTCCATGCCGACGGCACCGGCTTTGAGCGCGAGCAGGGCTACCTCTATCCGCACGATTACCCAAACAGCTGGGTGCGGCAGCAGTATCTGCCGGATGCGCTCGTGGGCCGGACATACTATGTCTACGGTGAAAACAAGACCGAGCAGGCGGCCAGACGCTACTGGGACGAGATCAAAAAGCAGCCCTGAGCGCCCGCCTGACGATACGGAGGTATGATTCCATGGATGTACAGCTTGGCGATATCCTGGTCATGAAAAAGGAGCACCCCTGCGGCGCGCATGAATGGCTTGTGCTGCGCACGGGCATGGACTTCCGCCTGCGCTGCACCGGCTGCGGGCGCGAGGTGCTGCTCCCACGCGTAAAGGCGGAAAAAAAAATCCGCCGGATCCTGCGCGGCGGCGTGCAGATCTGACACGCCCGGGCGCAAAACCGTGGCGCCGCCTGTCCGCACATGCTGTCTGTGCGCAGAACCTGACGAACGATCGGCCGCAGTTCCGAAAGGAATTGCGACCGGTTTTTTGTGCCCGGCGGTGTATGCTTGGTGGCACACGGAAGGGGGTGCGGACTTGCAGATCTATGCGGACGAGGCGTTTGCGCTCAATGGCGCGGTCAACTATCTGCTGCTGCTCTGCGGCGCCCGGCTGGCCGGCGCGGGCATCCGCCGCGGGCGGCTGATCCTGGCTGCAGGGCTGGGCGCGGCCTATGCGGTGCTGGCGCTCGTTCCGTCGCTGGCGTTTCTGCAGACGTGGTGGATGAAGCTGTGGTCCCTGGCTGTGATGACGCTGGCGGCCTTCGGCTGGTCGGCCGTGTCGGCGCGGGCCGGGGTGCTGGCCGCAGCGGCAGGGGCATGTCTGGCGGGGCTCGTGCTGGCGTCCGGACAGCTGATGGGCGCCCGCGCATTGCTTCTGCCGGGCGGAGGCTTCTATGCCGTGAGTGTTCCGGGACTGGTGCTGCTGGCGTCCGGACTGTACATGCTGTGCCGGCTGATGCTGGCGCCGCGGATGCGTCAGGCGGAGATCCTTCCGCTCACGCTCACACTCGGCTCGGGCAGCTGCCGTGTGCGCGCCCTGCGTGACACGGGCAATACCCTCCGCGATCCCATCACCAATGAGCAGATCCTTGTGGCTGATCTGCACGCGCTGCGGGCCCTGCTGCCGCAGGCGGACGTTACCGCGCAGCAGCTGGCCGCTCCCGCGGATATCCTGCCGCAGTTGGCCGCGCGCTTTCCGCAGGCGCGCTTCCGTCTCGTCCCGTACCGGAGCGTCGGCATGGCGTCGGGACTGCTGCTGGCGGCACGATGCACCGTGACCGGAGCGGGCAGACGTGTCAGCCGGCTGACGGCCTTTTCGCCCACGCCGGTCTCGACGGGAGGTTCATTTGATGCGCTGACAGGAGGAGAACTATGAAACTGGACCGGATCTGGAACACACTGGCGCTTCTGCGCCCGGAAACCGTACTGTATATCGGCGGCAGCGACGTGCTGCCGGCGCCCCTGAAGCCGGAGCAGGAGCGCGCGCTCCTTGCACGTCTGGCTGCCGGGGATGATGATGCCCGCCGGATGCTCATTGAGCATAATCTGCGCCTGGTGGTCTATCTGGCCCGGCGCTTTGAAAATACCGGCGTCAACATCGAGGATCTGATCTCCATCGGCACCATCGGCCTGATCAAGGCCATCGGGACGTTCAAGGCGGATAAAAACATCAAGCTCGCCACTTATTCTTCCCGCTGCATCGAAAATGAGATCCTCATGTATATCCGCAAGATCGCCTGTCTCCGGAGCGAGGTATCGCTGGATGAGCCCATCAACACCGATTGGGACGGCAACGAGCTGCTGCTGTCGGATGTGCTGGGTACCGACTGCGACATCGTCATGCGTCCCATGGAGGATGATGTGGACCGGGAGCTGCTGCGCAGCGCGCTGCAGAACCTGCCGGAGCGGGAAAAGACCATCGTCAGCCTGCGCTTCGGGCTGGGCGGACGGAAGGAAAAAACGCAGAAGGAGGTCGCGGATCTCATGGGCATTTCCCAGTCATATATCTCGAGATTAGAGAAACGGATCATGAGCCGCCTCCGGCGGGAGATCTCACGGCAGATCTGCAGTTGAGTTTTTCACATTTTTTGCTTGGATACCCGCTTGCAATGCAGGAAATAGTATGGTATAAGTTAAAGTATCGATAAAACATATCGATAACAACAGGAGGCGACAGCAATGGAAAAAGCGATCTCCCGTGCGACGCTCCGGCGTCTGCCGACCTATCTTGCCTATCTCAAGGCGCTTCCGGATGAGGGCAGCGCTTATATCTCCGCCACTGCGCTGGCCGCCGGGCTCCATATGGGGCAGGTCCAGGTGCGGAAGGATCTTGCGCTGGTGTCGAACAGCGGCAGGCCGAAGGTCGGCTATCCGCGCCGCGTGCTCATCAGCGATCTGGAGCGCTTCCTCGGCTACGGCAGCACGAACGACGCCGTGCTCATCGGCGCGGGCAAGCTGGGCCGTGCATTGCTGGGGTATTCGGGCTTTGCCGAGTATGGGCTCAATATCGTCGCTGCCTTTGACGCTGACGACGCCGTGGTCGGCACGTCCAACAGCGGCAAGCCTATCATGCATCTTTCACGCCTGCCGGACGTGTGCCGGCAGAACCGCATCCGTATCGGCATCATCACCGTCCCGGCCGAGCAGGCGCAGACTGTGTGCGACCTGCTGATCGAAAACGGCATCATGGCCGTGTGGAATTTTGCGCCCAAGCACCTCAACGTGCCGGAGGGCATCCTGGTGCAGAATGAAAATATGGCGGCGTCGCTGGCACTGCTGTCCAAGCATCTGAGCGAGCATATCTACGGTGAAGAGCTGGAGGGAGGCATCTGACCATGCAGATCCGCGCTGTCACGGAGAATAAAAAACAGTATCTGGATCTGCTCCTGCTGGCCGACGAGCAGGAGGATATGGTCGACCGGTATCTGGACAGCGGGGAGATGTACGTCCTGTTCGATCCGGAGCCGGTAGGGGAGTGCGTGGTGTGCGATCTGGGCGGCGGCGTCTTTGAGATCAAGAATCTTGCCACGGCGCCGGCAGCCCAGGGCCAGGGCTACGGCCGGGCGCTGATCGAGTTTGTGCTGCGGCAGTATCATGACCGCGGCACGCAGTTGCTCGTAGGCACCGGCGACAGCCCGCTGACGCTGCCGTTTTATGAGAAATGCGGTTTCCGGGAACACCATCGCGTCAAGAATTTTTTTACCGATCATTATGACCATCCCATCATTGAGGCCGGCGTCCGCCTGCAGGATATGGTCTATCTGTCCCAGCCGCTGTAAAGCATTGCAGGCGAAGTTTTTTCTTGATATTTCTCCCCGCTTGCGTTATAATCATCCCATCATGCCGGTGTGATGGAATTGGTAGACGTAGTGGACTCAAAATCCACCGCCAGCGATGGCGTGCCGGTTCGAGTCCGGCCACCGGCAC
>CADCOJ010000153.1 GCA_902803075.1 Oscillospiraceae bacterium
GCCGGCAGCTCCATGACGAAGGGCGCCGGGTCGCCGGCGAACATCTTCGTCTTCTTGAGGATGATGCCGGAGATGACGATGGCCGCGATACCGATGAAATACGCAGAGGTGGCGACCCAGGTGCTGCCGCCGAACAGTGCGCCGGCGATCAGTCCGATGATCGGCATTTTTGCGCCGCAGGGGATAAATGTGGTGGTCATGATCGTCATGCGGCGGTCGCGCTCGTTTTCAATGGTACGCGAGGCCATGACGCCCGGGATGCCGCAGCCGGTGCCGACGAGCATGGGGATGAAGGACTTGCCGGACTGGCCGAAGCGGCGGAAGATGCGGTCCATGATGAACGCGATACGCGCCATGTAGCCGATATCCTCCAGGATGCAGAGCATGAGGAACAGGACGAGCATCTGCGGCACGAAGCCGAGCACGGCGCCGACGCCGGCGATGATGCCGTCGGAGACCAGACCCACCAGCCAGGGCGCCGCGCCCCAGCCCTCAAGCAGCGTGCGGGAGCCTTCCTGCAGCCACTCGGCGCCAAGGACGTCGTTGGTCCAGTCGGTCAGGAACGTGCCGATGGAGATGCCGCCGTCCCCGATGGGCGCGCCCATGGACAGCGCATACACCAGCCACATAACCAGCGCGAAGATCGGCAGCGCCAGCCAGCGGTTTGTGACGATCTTATCGATCCGGTCGGACGCGGAGAGCGCGCCGGCACGCTTTTTCCGGTAGCTGGCCTTGATGACCTCACCGATGTACACATAGCGCTCGTTGGTGATGATGGACTCGGCGTCGTCGTCCAGCTCCTTCTCCGCTGCGGCGATGTCGGCTTCGATGTGGGCCTTTGTGGCCTCGGAGATGTTGAGCTGCTGCAGGACCTTGTCGTCGCGTTCAAAGACCTTGATCGCGTACCAGCGCTGCTGCTCCTCGGGCAATCCGTGGACCACCGCCTCCTCGATGTGGGCGATGGCATGCTCGACAGGGCCGGAGAACCTGTGCTGCGGAACGGTCTTGCCGTTCTTTGCAGCGTTCACGGCAGCCTCGGCGGCCTCGGGGACGCCCGTGCCCTTCAGGGCGGAGATCTCCACCACCGGGCAGCCGAGCTGGCGGCTGAGCTCCTGGGTGTTGATCTTGTCGCCGTTCTTGCGGACGACGTCCATCATGTTGATGGCAATGACGACGGGGATGCCCAGCTCCGTGAGCTGGGTGGTGAGATAGAGATTGCGTTCCAGGTTCGTGCCGTCCACGATGTTCAGGATCGCGTCCGGACGCTCGCCGATCAGATAATTTCTCGCAACGACCTCCTCCAGCGTGTACGGGGAGAGCGAGTAGATGCCGGGAAGGTCGGTGACGATGACGTCGTCAAACTTTTTGAGCTTGCCTTCCTTCTTTTCCACGGTGACGCCCGGCCAGTTGCCGACGAACTGGTTCGCGCCCGTCAGGGCGTTGAACAGCGTCGTCTTGCCGCTGTTCGGGTTGCCCGCGAGAGCAATGCGGATGTTCATAGCGGTTTTTTCCTCCCTCCGGCGGTCCGCTGCACGGCAGGCCGCCCCTTCTTTTTTCAGATCTCGACTTCGATCATTTCAGCATCCGCCTTGCGGATGGACAGCTCATAGCCGCGCAGGTTGACCTCGATGGGGTCGCCCAGCGGCGCGACCTTGCGCACATAGATCTCAACGCCCTTGGTGATGCCCATGTCCATGATGCGGCGTTTGACGGCGCCCTCGCCATAGAGCTTCCTGACCTTTGCGGTCTGGCCGACCTTGACTTCTCTGAGATTGGTGATCATTGTTCTCCTCCTCCGGTTTTCAGATCATGATTTTCTGCGCCATTTTCTGGTCGATGGCAATGCGTGTCTCCTTGACATTGACGATCACGTTCCCGCCCACACGGGAGATGATCCGGACGTTCCCGCCGACCACAAAGCCGAGATTCTCCAGATGGTGCTTGACCTCGGGGGTCCCCCCGATCTGACGGATGATGTTCTCCTCGCCGTCCGATGCGAGCGTCAGCGGCATCATGAAACGGCCTCCTCTCCGGGAATAAATTAGCTTTTGCTAACCAAAGCGTTGACAGTTGACGGTGAGCCCTCGCTAACCGTCGTATGTATTATAGTTACTGCCCGCTAACTTGTCAAGTCTCCGGAGAAAAAAATCTCCGGCGGATTCAGCCGCCGGAGGGATATTCCGGCATCCATCTGCCGAACTTATAGTAAAGGAGGAACATCAGCGAGGACACCGCCCAGGTTGCCGGGAAGCAGATCGCCACAGTGAAGTCGCTCAGGTGCGGGAACGTGACGAAGTGCAGGATGGCCAGGCGCGCAAAGCAGATGCCAAAGAGCGTCAGGACCGTCGGCATGACGGCGTTTCCCGTTCCGCGCATGCCGGAGGAGAGCACCTCCGTGAACGAGAACAGCGGATAGGTCAGCGCGAGATACGAGGTGATCAGCACGCCCTCGCGGATGACGTTGGGGTCTGTGCTGAAGATCGGGACGGTCCGTGTGCGCGTGAGATAGAGCGCGGCGCTGTACAGCGCGGAAAAGCCCAGGTGCATCACCAGGCCCACGCGGATGCAGGTGCGGATGCGCGCCCTGTTCCGGGCGCCGTAATTTTGCCCGACGAACGTTGAAACAGCGATGCCGATGGCGTTGGAGACCGGCCAGAAGACGCCGTCGAGTTTCCAGAACACCGACCAGGCCGCAACGGCGTCCGTACCCAGGAGATTGGTGGCCTTCTGCACGAAGAGGTTCGTAAAGCTGTACATGGTGCTGGCCAGACCCATGGGCAGGCCGATCACAACGATCCTGCGCAGATGGTTCCCGGAGATCCGGAGCAGACGCGGCTCCAGGCGGCACAGGCCCGTTTCCCGCAGCAGCGTCACAACGACCAGCGCCGCGCAGATCAGCTGCGAAAGGCTCGTCGCTATGGCTGCGCCTGCGGCACCCAGCGGGATCACCGCCACCAGCAGGAAGTCCAGCGCAGTGTTCGCCGCCGCGCAGACCACCAGAAACAGCAGCGGCCGCCTGGAATCGCCCGTGGCGCGGAGGATGCCCGCGCCCATGTTGTAGACCATCATGGGGATCATCCCGGCATAGTACCAGACGATATAAACCGACGAATCGTGCAGGAGCTCCTGCGGCGTATCGAGCGCGGACAGAAACCACGGCGCCGACACGATGCCAAGCGCCGTCATCACCGCGCCGATCAGGACAGCCAGCAGCATCGCCGTGTGCACGGCCTTCTGCGCGTCCCCACGCTCGCCCGCGCCGCAGCACTGCGACACCACGACCGACGCGCCCGAGGCGAAGCCTACAAAAAAGCCGACGATCAGACTGATGATGAAATAATCCGAGCCGCCCACCGCCGCAAGCGCCGTCTTGCCCGCGTAGCGGCCCAGAATGATCGCATCAACGATGGAATACAGCTGCTGCAGGAGCGTGCCGAGCATGATCGGCACAAAGAAGCGCATCATATTGGAAAACACGGGCCCCCGGAGCATATCCGGCTGCCTGGTGCGTGACCGATCCATTCACAATCCCTCCGCAAGCGTTGTCATGCCACACCATCATACACATTCGCCGCCGATTTGCAAGCATTTTTTCGCAGATACTTGACGTTTTTCCCCGGCGTGCTATAATACGCTTGACCGCAGG
This sequence comes from Oscillospiraceae bacterium, assembly GCA_902803075.1. Lineage (GTDB taxonomy): Bacteria > Bacillota > Clostridia > Oscillospirales > Oscillospiraceae > CAG-170. The sequence continues at coordinate 3,647 of CADCOJ010000153.1, forward strand.
ACAATCGAACACGGGGGCGCTGGGCAACCGGCTGAGATAGCGCGCAGGCGCTGGTCCCTTATACCTGATCCGGGTAATGCCGGCGTAGGAAGCTGATTCGTAGACCAACGTTACGTTCCGCACTACACCACATCCGGTTGTTGTGCGGAATTTTTTCTTTGGAGGTGCTTTTTATGGCACAGACAACATCCAACTCCCGGCATGCGCTGCGCGCGCTGACCGAGGGCGCGATCATGATCGCCATCGCGCAGGCGCTCGGTTACCTCAAGCTCTATGAGCTTCCGCAGGGCGGTGCGATCACCCTGAGCATGCTCCCCATCTTCCTGTTCTGCGCGCGCTGGGGCCTCGGCAGGGGCATGCTTGTCTCGTTCGCATTCAGCCTTCTGCAGCTGTTCCTCGACGGCGCGTATGCATGGAGCTGGCAGTCGATCCTGGGCGACTATCTGCTCGGCTTCACGGTGCTTGGCTTTGCAGGACTGTTCCACAGCCGGAAGCTCGGCTTCTTCTGGGGCGCGATCCTCGGCAGCGCGCTGCGCTTTGTCTGCTCCTATGTCACCGGCGCGACCGTCTGGGCCGAGTATATGCCGGACCGGTTCTTCGGCATGACCATGACCTCGCCCTGGATCTATTCCGCATTGTATAACGGATTCTACATGGTGATCGACTGCGTGCTGGTCCTCATCATCGGCGCGCTCCTGTGGAAGCCCCTGGGCAAATACTTCCGCGGTGAAGATCTCCCCCGCTGAACCGGCAACACAAACGGGACTGCTGCATCTGCAGCAGTCCCGTTTTTTTATCATGACGCTTACAGCCGCGGCGCATGCGCCAGCAGATATTCCTCCGCTTCCCTGCACCACAGACCGCCGTTCCGCTCAACGATCTGCGCCAGCGCCGCGCACAGGGGATCTGTCCTGCCCAGCTCCGGCAGGTCGGCGATGGCGATGAGCGGCAGGTCGAGCTCGTTGTAGCAGACCTTCTTCATGCCGGAGGGCTTCTCCATGGCAAACAGCGTATCGCAGACGGCGTTCAGCCCGAGGATATGCGAGACAAGCGCGCCCGGTTCGATGCGCTCCTGCTCGATGAGGCCGATGACGTCCCGCATGTCCTGCGGGATGCTGCCGGCGGTGCCCACAACATGGATGCCGTCATAATGCACGCGGTAGAGGTTCAGCGCGCCCGGCAGGTCATGCGCCACGGGACCGGCAAAGAAGTTGATGCAGCCGTCCTCCCGGCAGATCTTTTCCGCCATGGTGAACAGCGCCGGGACCGGCACCATGACGAATACATCGTCAAAGCCGCCGTCCGAGATCCTGAGCAGCTCCTGCACGGGATCGTCCATGCCGGAAGTGTTGACATAGCGAAGATCGACGCCCGCCTTCTGCGCGCGCGCCGGGCTGCACTTGCTCTGCGCAAAGGCCAGCCGGTCCGCACTGAGATCGGTGACCACCACCTGCGAGACGCCCGCATAGCCCACGGCAAGCTCCACTGCGCCAAGACCCACGGGCCCGGCTCCGCCCAGAATGGCCACGCGGCCGCCGCGCTTTGCGCCGTCGGTGCGTTCGTATGTCGTATAGTCGGTGTGATACAGGCCGCGGTAGCCGCGGATCACGCAGCCGAGCGCCTCCGCCAGCGAGCCCTTGAAAAAGCTGTCGCCCGCGAACGGGAGCAGGCATCCGCGCGCAAGCACGACCTTCGGCACGACGGCGTACTGGGTGTTCCCGCCGATGAACGGGAAGGAATACCCGGGGTCATGGTTGTCCGGCAGCTTGAGCGCCGGCTGGAGGACCACCCGCTGCCCCTCGCTCCATGTGCCGCGCAGGTTCGCGCCGACAGACACGATCTCGCCGCACATCTCATGGCCGATGATGACGGGGTGCTCCGCCACGTCGTCCGGGACGCGCTTGTGGGCGGCGCCCTGGCGGATGGCCTTATAGGTGGATGCGCAGACCGAGTCGGACACGACGCGCATCAAAAGCTCGTCGTCCGTGATGGCGGGGAGCTCAAACTCCTCCAGGCGGATATCGTCTACGCCATACAGGCGCACCGCTTTCGTTTTCATCGGCATGCTCCTCCGTCCCGGGCCATATACGGCTTGATCTCACCGGAGGTCTCGGCGGCAAACGGCGCATAGAGCGCACACGCGCGCCGGAAGCTCTCCGGCCCTTCCAGCGCCCAGATGCAGAAGTGGGCGTATTTCTTGATGATTGCACACGTTTCCGGCGTCGGGAACCAGTCCTCCGGCACCCAATAGGCGCGCGATTTGTCGATGGGCATCCAGACGAACAGACGCCCCTCGCCGGCGATCTGCGCAGCCTTCTGCAGGAAGTCCTCGTCGGTGATCCCGTCGAAGGAGATCCATGCGTCGGGAAGCTCCCTGCGCGCGCGCTCGGCGGACTCCAGGCTCCAGCAGGAGATCATGACCTGCGCGCCCGATGCGCGGATGAGCGCATAGAGCGCCGTGAGCTGCCCGTCGGTAAAGCGCTGGATCTTGTTGTCGATCTTGAGCGTGACGTTATGCTCCCGTGCAAGCGCCAGCACGTCGTCAAACAGCGGCAGCTTTTCCCCGCGGAATTTCTCGGAAAAACGCAGGCCGAAATCATACTGCAGCGCCTGCTCATAGGTGATGCTGGAGATGGGGATCTCCGGCTCGATGCGGCTGCCGTCCGGATTGCGCGCGGCATAGTTGATGGTCTCATTGTGCATGGTGATGAACCGGCCGTCCTTCGTGACGCCGAGATCCAGCTCGATCATCTCGTAGCCCTGCTCCACAGCAGCCCGGAACGAGGACATCGTGTTGCCCGGGCACTCGCTCTCCACACCCTGGTGGGCCTGAAGTCTGACATAAGACATGGCTGTTGCCTCCTGTTTTGTTTTTTGGGACATTATAGCACCGTTTCCAGTCCCTTACAAGCCTCCGCAGTCGATTTCGACAAAACCGCGTAATTACAATTATGCAGAATTGCAGCCAACAAATCAGACTTTTTGTTTGACATGCGGCGCTCTGTCTGCTATCCTGTGTACAGGGGGCAGCTCATGTCTGCCCGTCCGGCTCCGGCGCGGTTTCCGCTTCGCCGCGGGCCGCCTCAAGATAATTATAAAAGGTAAACCGGGAGATGTTCAGCAGCTCGCAGATCCGCGCGCCGGATTTGGAGATCAGGAACGCCCCGCGCCGGTCGAGATAGGCGATGAAGGCGAGCTTATCCTCGCGCTTCATGTTTTCATATTTTTTGCCCACGGCAAAGCGCGCCTCCTCGATCAGGTGATCGAGCATCTGGTTGATGTCGCCGCGGAACACGCGGTCCTCCCCGGAGGGCGCGTCCGCGCGGTTGGCCCGGTGGAGATAGCGCTCCAGCTCCACGGACTTCGTGATGTCCTGATTGATGGCGACGCAGGCGCAGACCGCGCCGGTTTCATCGCGGATGAACTGTGTGGAGGAGCGCAGGATACGGTCGTCGTCGGTATAGTTGATGAGGTTGTAGGAGTTTCCGTCCTCCACGGTCCCGCGCACGACGCCCAGGCCGAGGATATCGCCGGTGTCTCCGATCTTCCGGCCGGTGATCTGTCCGTTGCGGATATCGACGATGGTATGCTCATAGTCCAGCGTCAGATCGTGCAGGACGAACTCCACGTCCTCTCCGAAGTGCCTGCTCAGCAGGTCGAACACCTGCTTCATCAGCTCCTCGCTGCTGCAGTTCAGCGCCATGGCGCATCCCCCTCCCGTTTTTTTCTATCATATCACACCCACCCCTCGTTTTCCAGACAAAAGGACGGTAAAACATGATGAACACAGAAAGGACCTGGGCCGAGATCGACCTTGCGGCGATCCGGCACAACTACGAGTGCATCCGCCGTGCGTTCGGCACGGTGCGCGTGATGACGGTCATGAAGGCGGACGCTTACGGCCACGGCATCGCCGGCATCCTCCCCGCGTGCGACCCGTTCACGGACGGCTATGCCGCCGCGACCGTCGGGGAGGGCGCAGCGATCCGCCGCGCCAGCGACAAGCCGGTGCTTCTTTTCGGCCCCGTGCCCGAGGGAAGGATGGCCGAAGCCGCCGGGCTCGGCCTGACGCTGAGCGTCGGGAGCATCCCGTACGCCGAGACCCTGGCCGCACAGCTGCGGGCGCACGGCCTGCGCACCGACGTGCATCTGAAGCTCGACACCGGCTTCAACCGCACGGGCATCCGCTGGCGCGAGGACGGCGAGACGGAAGCGCTGCAGCAGATCCTCCGGATCTTCCGGACCGACTGCTTCCGCGTCACCGGCACTTACACGCATTTTGCCTGCCCGGAATCACCCGACCCGGACGACCGGGCGTTCACCGCCCTGCAGGCCGACCGCTTCCGGGCGGCGCTGGAAGCGATGGCGCGCCTCGGCCTGGACCCGGGCGTGCGCCACTGCTGCGCCACGGGCGGCGCGCTGGCCCACCCGGAGCTCCGGATGGATATGGTTCGGCTCGGCATGATGGTCTACGGACAGTGCGACACGCTGGCGCACGCGCAGGCGCTGGGCCTGCGCCAGGCCATGTGCTGGAAGAGCCGCATCGTGCAGGTCGAGCCGCTCCGGGCGGGCGAGACCGTCAGCTACGGGCGCACGTTCCGCGCGCCGCAGGATATGCGACTCGGCGTGGTCTCCTGCGGCTATGCCGACGGCTACCGCCGCTGCTACCCTGCCTTCGGATGGGCGCTTGTCTGCGGGCGGCGCATCCGGACGCTCGGGCGCGTGTGCATGGACTTCCTGCTGGCCGATCTGACGGAGGTCCCGGACGCCGGCGTAGGGACGGAGGTCGTCCTGCTGGGGCGGCAGGGCACGCAGGAGATCACCGCCATTGAGATCGCACAGGCCGTGGAGAGCACCTGCGGTGAAGTGACCGCCGCCCTCTCCGCGCGTGTGCCGAAATACTATCTGGACAGACAGGAGGACAACCATGTTTGATCTTTTGATCCGGAACGCCTGGATCTATGACGGCTCCGGCTCCGAGCCGTTCATCGGGGATCTGGCCGTGGAGCACGGGACCATCGCCGCCGTCGGCCGCGTCTCCGGACCGGCCGTACAGACCGTGGATGCAGACGGCCTGTCGCTCAGCCCCGGCTTTATCGACAGCCATTCCCACGCCGACGGCAGCATCTTTGAACATCCGCAGCGCATCCACGTCCTGCGCATGGGCGTCACGACGGAGGTCTGCGGCTGCTGCGGCATCTCCTTTTCCCCTGTGGCGCCGGGAACGGACGAGGCGCTCCTCTCCACGCTCTGCGGCTCTTCGTCCTACCGTCCGCGGTTTTTCCCGCGCTTCAGCGATGAGCTGCGCGCCATGGACGCGCTGCCGCTGGGACCGAACCTGGCAGTCTTTGCCGGTCATGTGCCGCTGCGCTTCTGCGCCATGGGCACGGAGAACCGCGCGCCGAGCGCCCGGGAGCTGGAGCAGATGCAGCGCACGCTCCGCTCCGCCATGGAGGACGGCGCCCTCGGCTATACGACGGGGCTGTCCTATGTGCCCGGCATCTACAGCAGGACCGATGAACTCGCCGCGCTGGCCGGCGTCATGGCTCCGTACCGGGGCATCTATTCCACCCACTCGCGCTCGGAGTCGGCAGGGCTGTTTGCAAGCGTGCAGGAATGCATCGACATTGCCCGCCTGGCCGGCGTTTCGGTCAATATCTCCCATTTCAAATGCGTGGGCCGGACGTTCTGGCCACGCTGCGCGCAGGCCCTTGCAATGATCGACGAAGCCAACCGGCAGGGGCTGGACGTGAATCTTGACGCCTATCCCTATACCGCCTGCTCCACCTCCACGACCTCGGCCATCCCCGCGCGGTTCCTGGACCGGGGGCCGGAGGCCTTTGCCCGCAGCCTGCAGGATCCCGCCGTTGTCGAAGCCATCCGCCGCGAGATCTTTGAGATCGACGACCCTTCCTGGGACAACAGCGCCCTGCATGTGGGTCTGGAAAACTTCCTGATCTCCGGCGCGGACGATACGCCGGAATATGTCGGCAAAACCTATGCAGAGGTCGGCCGGATGCTCGGCATCCAGCCCTTCGACGCGATGATCCTCCTGCTGCGCAGAAACCACGGCCGTGTGCGCGACGTGCGCTTCGCCATGTGCGAGGAGAATGTGGAGATGATCCTCCGCCACCCGCGCTGCACCGTCGGCGCGGACGGCACCTATGCCAAGGGGCGCGACGCCATTGCCCATCCCCGCGCCTTCGGCACGTTCCCGCGCTATCTCGGGCGCTATATCCGCGACCGGAAGCTCCTTCCGCGTCAGGAGGGCATCCGCCGCATCACCGGAATGCCCGCCGAGCGCTACGGCCTGCGCACCAAGGGCTTCCTGCGGCCCGGATATGACGCGGATCTGGTCCTGTTCGACTTTGAACGGATCATGGACCGGGCGGACTACCTGGACCCCTTCCGCCCGAACGAGGGCATCCATCAGGTCTATATGGGCGGGCGGCTGGTCCTTGCGGACAATGAGCCGACCGGAACATACGTCGGGCATACGCTCCGGCGCACAGAATGATTGCAGGAGGAAACGAACCGTCATGCAGTGGATCAATCAGAAAGCGAAGGACCTTTCCCAGGGCGCGATCCGCGCCATGTTCGACCGCGCCAACGCCATGGGCGCGGACGACATCATTTCCATGGGCATCGGAGAGCCCGACATGGCGACGCCGCGCCTCGTCTGCGAGGCGGCCGGGCAGGCTCTGGACATGGGGCTGACCCACTATACGCCCAATGCCGGCACGATGCGCTTCCGCCAAGCCGTGGCGGAGCAGTCCTATCTGCGCGGCCTGCATTACGACCCGGCCAGCGAGATCATCGCCACGAACGGCGGCATGGGCGCGCTGTCGCTGCTGTTTCTGGTGCTGCTCGACCCCGGTGACGAGGTGCTGATCCAGGATCCCCAGTGGCTCAACTATGCCGCGCAGATCACCTACTGCGGCGGCGTTCCCGTCCGCGTGCCCACCGACGCGGCGCACCGCTTCCAGATGCAGCGCGCAGACATTGAAGCGCGCATCACGCCCAGGACAAAGGCGATCCTGCTCAATTCCCCGAACAATCCCACCGGCAGCGTCATGACGAGAGCCGAGCTGGAGCAGATCGCATCGCTGGCGCAGGCGCACGACCTGTTCGTCATCTCCGACGAGGTCTACAACACGCTTGTCTATGACGGCGCCCAGTGCCCGACGATCGCTTCCCTGCCCGGCATGAAGGAGCGCACCGCCGTCATCAACAGCTTTTCCAAGGCATACGCCATGACCGGCTGGCGCATCGGCTTTCTTGCCGGTCCTGCGGAGATCGTCAGCCGCATGACGCTCTGCCAGGAGAATTTCAATTCCTGCGCCAACGCGCCGGGTCAGTATGCCGCGTCTGTGGCGCTGGCACATCCGGAACTCTGCGCAGAGCTCCGGGACGTGTTCGCCGCGCGGCGGACGGCGCTGCTGGAAGGCCTCTCCGCCATCGGGCAGCTGCGCTTTACCCGGCCTGACGGCGCGTTCTATGTCTTTGCCGACATCCGTGCCACCGGCCTTGACAGCGTGCAGTTCTGCGTCCGGCTCCTGGAAGAGGAACACGTGGTCTGCATCCCCGGCAGCGCGTTCGGCAGCTGCGGCGAGGGCTTCATCCGCATCGCCTACACCTGCGGCGAAGACAAGCTGCGCGCGGCGACCGCGCGGATGAAAAGATTCTGCGCACGCCTTGCGCAGGACGTTTCTCCTGTGATATGATACGCACGCGGGAGCGTCCGTCCTCCCCTCTGCAGAAACAATCCGTCGGACGGTCCCCCGTCCGACGGTCAAAAAGGAGCGAGCGAACAAATGAAAGTTCTGACATTCGGTGAGATCATGCTGCGGCTCAAAAGCCCGGGCTTCGAGCGTCTGCTCCAGAGCGCCGTGCTGGAGGCTACCTTCGGCGGCGGCGAGGCCAACGTGGCCGTATCGCTGGCCAACTACGGCGTGGATGCGGCCTACCTGACCGTCCTGCCCGAAAACGACATCGGCGACGCCTGCGTGGCGGAGCTGCGCCGGTTCGGCGTGGATACCGGCCGCATCCTCCGCAGGCCCGGCCGCATGGGCGTGTACTATGTGGAGACCGGCGCAAACCAGCGCCCCTCCAAGGTCATCTATGACCGTGCCGACTCCGCTGTCGCGCTTGCAAAGCCCGGCGACATCGACTGGGAGCAGGCCTTTGCCGGCGTGGACTGGTTCCACATCACCGGCATCACTCCCGCCATCTCCCAGACGGCGATGGAGCTGAGCCTTGAGAGCGTGCGCGAGGCAAAACAGCGCGGCATCACCGTCTCCTGCGACCTCAACTACCGCAAGAACCTCTGGAAATACGGCAAGACCGCGCCCGAGGTCATGCGCGAGCTGGCGAAATACGTGGACGTGGCCATTGCCAACGAAGAGGACTGCCAGAAAGCGCTGGGCATCACCATCGACGTTGCCGTGGAGGGCGGCGAGCTGGACCGCGCAAAATACGAGCAGCTGGCGGAAAAGGTCCTGGCCGCATACCCCGGCATGAAGATGATCGCCATCACGCTGCGCGAGAGCCACAGCGCCGACTGGAACGGCTGGGCGGCCTGCCTGCATGACCGGGAGCGGTTCTATGTGTCCAAAAAATATGAGATCCGCGACATCGTTGACCGCGTGGGCGGCGGCGACAGCTTTGCCGGCGGCCTGATCTACGGTCTGAACCACTATGAAGGCCTCCAGGACGCGCTGGAATTTGCCGTGGCGGCCAGCTGCCTGAAGCATTCCATCCCGGGCGATTTCAACCGCGTCACGGCAGCCGAGGTGGAGAAGCTCGCCGGCGGCGACGGCTCCGGCCGCGTCCAGCGCTGAGCAGGCGCATCATTCCATACAGCAAATCGGGCGGCAAACTGCAGTTTGCCGCCCGATCGTTGTTCTGTTCCGCACGGAGTCCGCTTCAGCGGACGAATTTCAGCGTGACGATCTCAAAGTTCCGCACGGGGACCGAGACGCTCCCGTCCCGCACCTCCAGCCGTGTCTGCTCGTTTTCCAGCATGTCGCAGAGATATGCCGCCCGGAATGGGAAGCCCGGCGTCACCGCGGCGGTGGACTTGCAGCTGTACGCGTCATAGAACCGGACGATGATCCCGTCGTCCGCCTCTGCCTTCTTGATGGTCTCGACGACGATGTTCTTCTGCGGGCACGTCACCAGGCTGAACGTCTCCGGAAGCGTCCCGTCCGTCCGCCCGACGCGCGAAAGGTCTGCCGGCATATTGAGCAGGTATCCCTCCTCAATGGTCCCGCCCTCACGGAAGCCGCCCGTATGCGGCAGAAGGCTGTAGGTGAAGCGGTTCATGCCGCGGTCGGCCTCCGGGTTCGGATAAGTGGCGGCCTTCAGCAGCGAGATGCGCATGACGCTGTCTTCGATGCTGTAGCCGTATTTGCAGTCGTTCAGCAGGCTCACGCCGTATCCGGCCTCGGACAGGTCCGCCCACTTGTGCGCGCAGACCTCGAATTTTGCCGCATCCCAGCTGTTGCTGCGGTGTGTCGGACGCTCAAGGCTGCCGAACTGGATGTCATAGGTGGCGTTCATGCTCTGCACGTCCACCGGGAAGGCGGCCTTCAGCAGCACATGGTCCTCCTGCCAGTCGATCTCCGTCACGAAGTCGATGCGCTTTGAACCGCGCGTGAGCAGGATGTCCTGCGTGATCGTGGACGCCTGATACCGTCTGCGCACACGGAAGCCCCGCTCCAGCGGCCGGACGCTCTCCACGCCGTCTGCAAGCCACATCTTCTGCCGGTAATAATCCGTGATCTCCCATGCGTCATATTCGCGCGGATAGTCCTCATAAACCTCCAGCCGGTTGGCCTCCGCGCCGGCGGAGAGGACCTCCCGCCCGGCCTGCTTGTCAAAGACGGAGACGATATGCCAGCAGCCGTTGAATGTGACGCGCAGCAGGTCGTTTTCCACGGTGTTTTCGCGCACGGTGACGCCCGTGTCCACCGGCTCCGCCGGGATGACCGCCCAGCCGTGGGCCGGAACGCCTGCGGCGCGGTATGTTTTTCCGTCCAGCTCCAGATACCGGTCGAGCGCAAAGGGCGCCGGATTATAGACGAAGATGCCGCCCTGCGTACACAGATTCCGGCGGATGGCAGCCAGCTTTTCTTCTGCGATGCACTGCCCGTCCCGCAGGATCTGCGCATACTCCCGGTCGGTCACGTCGTAGACCTGCCGGATGGAGGAGCCGGGGATGATGTCATGGAACTGGTTGAGCAGGATGTTGACGGTGTTCCTGCGGATGGTCTCCGACGGATATGCGCCGCCCAACAGCGCCAGATCCGCTGCGGCCAGCGTCTCCGCCTTCTGGTAGAGCAGCTCGCTTTTCCGGTTGTTTTTCTTGTTTTTGGCGATGGAGGTATAGGTGCCGCGGTGCATTTCCAGATACATTTCGCCCTTCCAGCGGGGCAGCGTGTGCAGCTCGGCGGTGTTTTTGCGGAAATCAGCCTCCTGCAGCGCAAGGCTGTCCCCCGCCTTCCGGAACTCCGCTTTGGGAAGGCCCGGCAGGCCGTAACGCAGGCGGCGATATTTTTCCAGCATCTCAAAGGTGGTCCCGCCGCCGCCGTCCCCGAACCCGCAGGTCAGGAGCATCCGGTTCGTAAGGGACTTGTTTTTGTTCCAGTCCCAGGCTGCCTTGAGCTCCTTCGCGTCCAGCTTGCGCACATAGCCCTCGATGATCGAAGCAAAGACCTGGCTGCCGTCGATGCCCTCCCAGAGAAAGACAGTGTTCGGCAGCTTGTTCGTCTCGCTCCAGCTCATTTTTGCGGTGAAAAACCGGTCGACGCCGCATTTTTTCAGGATCTGCGGCAGCGCGCCGCTGTAGCCGAACACATCCGGCAGCCAGAGTACGCGGCAGTCCACGCCGAATTCCTCCTGCATGAACCGCTTGCCATAGAGGATCTGACGGATCAGGCTCTCGCCGCTGATGAGGTTCGTGTCGGCCTCCAGCCACATGGCGCCCTCCGGCTCCCATTGCCCGCGCGCCACAGCCTCTTTGAGCCGTGCATAGAGCTCCGGATCGGCCTGCTTCACATGCTCATAGAGCTGCGGCTGGCTGGACATGAAGATGAACTCCGGATAGCGCTTCATGAGATTCAGCGCCGTGGCGAAGCTGCGCTGCGCCTTTTCCCGCGTCTGTGCCACGGTCCAGAGCCAGGCCACGTCGATATGCGTGTGGCCGATGCAGCTGACGATGCTTTTGCTGCCGCCGCACAGGCCCTCATAGAACTCCGTCCGGAGATACGCGGCAGTCTCGCGGAGGCCCGTGTAGAAGTCTTCAGAATAAACGTGCCGCAGATCCAGGCGCAGCAGCGCCTTGTCCAGGCAGTCGCGGATGCGGATATAATCATAGGACTCCGGCTCCAGCTCGCACAGCGCCTCATACGGCACGCAGACGTCGTACCAGAGCGACTCTACGCGCAGGTCGGCAGTCTGCAGGCTGAGCGACACGTCGAACAGGCCGCCGATCATGCCGGTATAGAGGTAGAGAAAGACATCGTGCGCCTGCCCGGCCTCCACGGGAAGCCAGGTGTGGTTCGTGTCCAGCGCCTGGACGGTCACGCCGTCCAGAAACACCGTAAACTGCGGATTGGTCGCATCCCAGCTGCCCTCGCGCCCCGTCCGGACGCTCAGGCGCAGCTCCGTGCCCTCCGCAGCCGAAGCCGCCGGGATCCGCGTATGCAGCCAGAAGTGCGTGTCCACGCCGCCGAAGCGCATATCGGGGACGGCATCCTGCCATCCGGCGTCCGGCGCGGGCGGCGTGTTGGTCTGTTTGTATTGCGGGCAGGCGATCCACCGGAAGGGCAGCGCCTGCTGCCGGAGCACCGTGAGCGATTCCAGTTTTTCCGTCATCACACGGATCTTTTCCTTGATAAAATCCATGTCAGTCTCCTTTCAGGCCGCGGTCTGCGTTGACACGCTCCGCCTCTGGGGATATTATAATACAGGCGGCGCGCCGCCGCATCTGCTGGCATGATTTTTTTATGCTATTGTGATCTTCTGCCGGAAAAGGGGAACGAAGATGGAACCGAAGATGCTGGAGGCCAGATTTCACACAGACCCGGCCACGGGCTGCCTGTGCCGCTATGTGCGGAGTGAAACCGAGTATTTCCGGCCGCATTTCCACGATTATTTTGAGCTTTTTCTCGTCATGAGCGGCAGTGTCTGCCACATTGTGAACGGGCAGGAGCAGCGGCTGAGCGAAGGCGAGCTTTTGTTCATCCGTGATGCGGATGTACACGATTACAAGCGCGGCGACAGCGGCAGCTTTTCCTTCATCAACCTGGCCTTCACGGCGCAGACGCTGCAGGAGCTCCGCGCGTTTCTGGGCGGGGGCTTCCCGGCGGAGCAGCTGCTGCATGCGCCTCTGCCGCCCGCGGTGCAGCTGACGCCCCGGGAGAAGGAGGCGCTCTCCTATGCGCTCATTGCGCTGAACGGCAGCTCCGATCCCGCGCGCATCCGCTTCCTGGCCCGGGCGCTGCTCGTGCGTGTCTTTTCCGACTGTTTTGCCCGCTGCCGCACGGCTGCGCCGGAAGCTCCCGCATGGCTGGAGGCCGTATGCGAAAAGATGAAGGAGCCGCAGAATTTTCTTGTCGGGACCGCGCGGATGCGTGCGCTTGCCGGCCGGAGCCGGGAGCACCTGACGCGCTGCATGAAGCGCTGCTACGGCGTCACGCCCTCCGGCTATGTGACGGATCTGCGTCTCGGCCACGCGGCAGACCTGCTTCTGGTCAGCAATCTGACCGTTACGGAGATCTGCTATGCGTGCGGCTTTGAGAATCTGTCGTGGTTCTATAAGTGTTTCTCCGAAAAATACGGCGCGACGCCGACCGCGTTCCGCAGGCAGCGGCAGACCGACTGAGACGAGCCGCCCGTGCATCCGAACGGGGCTGCTGCGGATGACCGCAGCAGCCCCGTTTTTGTTTGCTCTCCCTTGCGTCTACGGCACGAGCGTCACACGCGCACAGACGGGATTGTGATCGGTGCAGACAAATCCGCAGTCCACCGTCTGCAGCTCATCCACCTGCACGTTGGAGGAGAAGATGAACCCGTCGATCAGGTAGTACTGGAAGCCTGCCTGATCCGCGCCAAGGTACGGCTGATCCAGCGAGCGGCAGCTGGGGACGGACGCATCCATCATCAGCTGCCAGCCGGAGCCGAATGACGCCGCGTCGATCTGCCCTGCCTGCCATTTGCCCTCCTGCGCCGGGAAGGCGCCGGTATCGGCATTGGAGAAGATCTGGTTGAAATCGCCGCCGGCGATCACATAGCTGCCTCTGGCTGCCTCCGCCTCAAGCACCTGCAGCAGCATGGCGGTCTGCGCGGCCTTGCCCTCGCCGTCGTCATAGGCTTCCAGATGCAGGTTGATGAGCACCAGCTCCCGGTCGCTGCCCTCCAGCGGGATCCGCTCCACCAGCAGGCAGCGCTTGAGATTTGCCATCCGCATGGGCCAGGAGAACGGGATGGGGAGCTGGATGCGCTCCGCCTCCCGGACCGGGAACGCGGAAAACGTCAGCAGTCCCGAGTCCACCCGTCCGAGCGGCGGGATGGGATACGGCAGGAACGCGACCTTGAAGTTGCCTGCAAAGGTGGACGCATACCCGGGCAGCGCCGCCCGGAAATATGCAGCCTCATCGACGCGGCACGACCGGTCGGAACCCAGATCCGCCTCCTGGAGCAGCAGCAGGTCCGGCCCGAGCGTTTCGATCTCTGCCAGGATGCCGTCCAGGTTTTCCCGGACACGCGCTTCATCCTCGGCCCGCACGCCGCTTCCGCCGTCCATAAAGAAGTCGGCGTCGTCGCCCAGGGCGCCGTAGCCGATGTTCCAGGTCACGACCTCCAGACTCCCGCCGGGGCGGAGCGTATCCGCGGCCGCTCCCTGCACATCCGCCTTTTCCGTGTCGTCCGGGCGGTACTCCGTCGCCGACAGATACCCGATCAGTCCCGCGAAAAGGACCACGATCGCCAGCAGGACGATCCCCGCCGCCCTCAGGATCACGCGCCCGGCGCGTGACGCTTTGTTTCGTTTCATCGTATCCCTCCGTTGCCGCACCGGAATCCGACTCCGGCGCGGTCATCTTTTATTGAATCGTATCCTCCGGTGTTCCGGAAGACGCTGCGCCGTCTCCCGGCCGGCCGAGCTTCAGCCCGGCCAGATGCTCATACGCCTGCGCAATGGCGCTGTGGTCCTTCTGCCCGCCGTCCCGGCTGTGCAGCCACTGCAGGATCTCCTGTACCGCCGCCGTCATCGGCACGGGCGCGCCGACGGCATGCGCGCAATCAAGCGCGTTGGCCAGATCCTTGATGTGCAGATCAACGCGGAAGCCCGGTCTGTCGTCGCCCGCGAACATCATGGGCGCCTTGGCGTCCATGACCGTGGAGCCGGCCAGCCCGCCGCGGATCGCCGCAAAGACGCTCTGCGGGTCCACGCCCGCCTTCTGCGCAAGCGTCATCGCCTCGGCCAACGCCTGGATGTTGCAGGCGACGATGATCTGATTTGCAAGCTTTGCCGTATTGCCTGCGCCGATCCCGCCGCAGCGCACGGCGGAGCTGCCCATGGCCAGAAGAACGGGGCGGAAGCGGTCGAACACCTCCTGCCGGCCGCCGACCATGAACGCCAGCGTCCCGTCGATGGCCTTCGGCTCTCCGCCGGAGACCGGCGCATCCAGCATCTCTATGCCGCGTGCGCTGAGCTCCTGCGCGATCAGACGGGACATGACCGGATTGACGGAGCTCATGTCGATGAAGGTGCTGCCGGGCTTCATCCAGCGCGCGACGCCGTGCTCGCCGAGCATGACCTCACGCACCTGCGGCGCGTTCGGCAGCATCGTGAGCACAAGGCCGCAGGTCTTTCCGATCTCTTCGTTGGACGCGACATGCGCGCCGCAGGCTGCAAGCTCCGGTGCGGCGCGGTTCGCACTGGAGACAGTCAGATCGTAGCCCGCCTTCAACAGATTCCTGGCCATTGGCTTGCCCATGATGCCAAGGCCGATCATTCCGAGTTTCATTGCAATGCCTCCTTCCTGCCCGCTTCGGCGGGCGCTTCGTTCAGACGTACCAATTCTTCACATATTGCAGCAGGCGGTCGTACTTGTCCACATTCTGTGCGGTGACAAGCGGCGCGTCCAGCGCAGTGTACGATGGGAAGGAATTTCCGCGCAGCAGCGCGTCCAGCGCCACGACGCCTGTCTGCGCCTCCTCATAGACCGGCTGCGCGACGAATGCATCCAGCTCTCCGCGCTTGACCAGCTCAATGGAATCCTCATCATAGTCGGTGCCGACGATGACCATTTCATCCCGGCCCAGCGCCTGCTTGGCATGCGTCCAGGTGATGGCCGCCAGGCCGGAGGTGGAGAACGCGCCGATCAGGTTCGGCACGCCCTCCATGAAGCGCCGGACAGCCTGAAAGGATTCGTCGGTGTGATAGGCGAAGATCAGATCCTGCGTCACGGTGATCTGCGGGCAGCGCGTGCGGATCTGGCGCATGAGCTCTTTGACGATGGTGTCCTCCAGCAGGTTGTGGCTCGACTGGGACACGGAGATGCGCCCGCGCTTCGTACCGAGCTTTGAGATGAAGAAATCCGCCACCGTCTCCGCGATCTTGACCGGGTCGGCTGCGATGCACGCCTGCCAGCCGCTGGAAGGCATCTGCCGCGTTGCGCTGTGGACGCAGATGGCCGGAATGCCCGCGTCCCGGAAGCTGCGGAACACGGCGGGGACATTCAGCCAGATGACCGCGCCTGCGACGCCCTGCTGCGCCAGCGCCTTGCAGATGGTGCTGTACGCCTCCTCGTTGTCGTCCGAGATGGCGGCGACCTCCGCCTGATAGCCCATCTGCTGCGCCATGTTGAGGAACCCGGCCCGCGCCACGCGCAGCGTGGGGTGGTCCTTGAGGTAAAGCGCGATGGCGAGCTTTTTATTCGCGGGATTATATTTGGGCGCGGCGACGCTGCCGCCGCTGATGACGGGACTGAAGGGGACGATGTCGTCGCCGTGCTGCGCGTCGGACGGTGCGGCGGCCAGCTGCGCCGTCATCTGGGCCAGGCGGCTGAAGCCGAGATCGACATACGTCAGCCCGTACTCCGCTGTCGCGGCATGCTCCGAGGCAACAATGGCCGCGACGGAAATATCCTGCGGGACGCGGAAGCCCATGATGCCCAGCTGCCGGATGAGCTGGTGGGCACAGGCGGCCGAGGTGCAGACGATGGCGGAGATATTGTTGTCGCGGATGATGTCCGGAAAGTGCTTGAGGATGTTCGGGGAACCCGCCATATCCATGACGATCTGCGAGGAGTCCAGCGGCAGCCGCAGCTCCAGGATCCGCTTCTGAAAGCCGTTGAAGCACAGCAGGTTCTTCTGCAGCGGCAGATCCTCATTGATATACAGGAAGCTCCGGTGGCCGAGGGCGGAGAGATACTCCGTGAGCGAATATGCCGCGCCGGCATAGTCGATGCGCAGGTTCCAGAAGGGCCTGCGCGGATAATCGCCGTCAAGGACCAGGATCTGCGCCACATCGCCGGCGATCTGGTCGAGCACCTTCCGTTCCAGCGTGTCGAACGTCACGAGCAGGCGGCACCCGGAAAGCAGCTGCGGGATTTCCGTGATCTGTGCGAGCGTATGGATACGGAGCTGGCCGTTCCGGCTGATGACGTAGGACGCCAGCGCCTGCAGAACCCCGGGCTGCAGAGGGCCGTCCTCCGCGCTGACGAGCAGCACGACCAGCTCGCCCCGGCGGCTGTGCTGCGTCCGCTTCGGCAGCCGGTATCCGAGCTCCTGCGCGCTCTGAAGAATCTGCGTGCGCGTCTGCTCGGAAATGCCCGGTTTGCCCCGCAGCGCCAGGGATACCGCCGCCTGCGAGACATGCACGCGCTCCGCAATATCGCGGATCGTGACCTTTGCCATGCCTGTTCTTCCTTTCGTGTCCAGGTTCTGTTCCATGTCCAGTTTACTACGAAAGTTATAAAGAATCAATCAATTTATATTAAAAAAACTAAAAAAATGATGTGCAGAAGAAACGCCGTCGTGAAAAGCTACAATTCCGGATCATAAAAACTGTGGAAACATTGAATATTCCAAAAGAATCCAGTTACATTTGTGCATTATGACTTATTGCAGTTCAATTTTTCATGGTTTAATATGAGGTTGTGCCCGGATGCTTCTCTGTATTTTTTTTAGTAAAAAATCAACATCCGGCAGCATATTTCGACCGAACACCCCAGCATACAATATTAAAAGGAGGAACCCCAAGTGAAAAAATTCATCGCATTGCTTCTGGCGCTCGTGATGGTAGCCGCGATGGTTGCCTGCACGGCCAAGACCGAGACCAAGACTGACGCGCCGGCCAAAACCAACGAAGAATTCCGTGTAGCTGACGTTGTGGCAGAGTACAACGAGTGGAACCACCTCTTTGAGAATACTCTTGCCGAGAAGTGCAAGGAGTACGGCTGGTCCTATGAAGTGTTCGACTCCAAGCAGGACGCCAACCAGCAGATCAACATGGTGCAGTCCGCCGTTGCGCAGGGCTTCAACGCCATGATCATCCAGCCGGCTGACAACGCCGCCCTTGCCCCCGCGATGGAAGCTGCCGCTGACGCCGGCATGATCGTCGTCAGCCTGTACGACATGGATCCGTCCCTCGGCCTCAACGACAAGATCTATCAGGTCCTGTTCGGCCAGAAGGCCTCCGGCGTCCTTGAGGCTGAAGAGTACATCAAGGCCTGCGGCGAAGAGGGCAAGGTCGCCATCATCGCCGGTCTGACAGGCGCCGACAACGCGCAGCAGCGCACCGCCGGCTTCATGGAAGTCTTCGACAAGTACCCCGGCATCGAGGTCGTCTCCACGATCTACTGCGACTGGGACCGCCAGAAGGCCATGGCTGCCGCTGAGGACATCATCACCGCCAACCCCGATCTGAAGGCCTTCATCGTCCAGGACGACGGCATGAGCTGGGGCGTCTATGAGGCCATTGAGGCCGCCGGCAAGACCGACGACATCAAGATCGCTTCCCAGGGCTTCTATGAGAGCTCCATCGAGGCCATCAAGGACGGCAAATTCCTCTTCACCATCAGCTATCCTGCCGGCTTCTTCGCACGCGACGCCGCTGACGTCATCAAGGCTGTCGTTGACAACAAGAACCCCGACCGGATCCAGACGCTCGGCATGCTGCTCGTCACCACCGAGAACGTCGACACCGCTCCGCACGACTGATCCCCCGCAGGGTCATCACGTTTCGCATACTGACGATGGAGCCGGGTGCTTGCACCCGGCTCCTGTAAGAAGGAGGACAAACCGTGGAGCATACGCCATTTTTTGAAATGCGCCACATCAGCAAGCAGTTCCCCGGCGTCAAGGCTCTGGACGACGTCGGCTTCTGCGTGGAACGCGGGGAGATCCGCGCGCTGGTCGGTGAAAACGGCGCCGGCAAGTCCACGCTGATGAAGATTCTCAACGGCAACTATAAAAAAGACGAAGGTCAGATCCTCATTGACGGCGAAGAGGTGCAGATCACCAACCCGCTCGTCGCCGCTTCCTACGGCATCAGCATCATCTTCCAGGAACTCAATCTGGTCGACGAGCTTTCGATCGCAGAGAACATCTTCGCCGGACGGCTTGCCCGGAAGGGCAAGTTGGTCAACTGGCGGCAGATCAATGCGGACGCGAAGCGCCTGCTCGACCGCGTCGGCTTTGACGCCGATCCCCAGACGCCCGTCGGCACGCTGACCGTTGCCGGCAAGCAGATGGTGGAGATCGCCAAGGCACTCAGCCGCGACGCGCGGCTGATCCTGATGGACGAGCCCTCCGCCACCCTGACACAGAAAGAACTGGATGCTTTGTTCGACATCATCCGCGACCTGAAGAAAAAAGAGGTCTCGGTCGTCTATATCTCACACCGCATGGAGGAGATCTTCGAGATCTGCGACAGCGCCACGATCATGCGCGACGGAAAGATCATTGACACAAAGCCCATCAGCGAGCTGACGCATGACAGCGTGGTGGAAATGATGGTGGGCCGCGAGGTGAGCAACACCTTCCCGAAACGGCAGACCACGCCCGGCGAGGAAGTGCTGCGCGTGGAGCATCTCAAGCGCAGGGACCGCGATCAGGACATCAGCTTCACGCTGCGCCGCGGCGAAGTGCTCGGTGTAGCCGGACTGGTGGGTGCGGGCCGCACGGAGATCATGCGCGCGCTCTTTGGCGTAGACTTCATCTCCCACGCAAGCGTCACGCTGAACGGCCGCCCCATCCGCATCAGCAGCCCGGCCGCCGCCAAGCGCCACGGCATCGCCTTCCTGACCGAGGACCGCAAAACCGAAGGGCTGACGCTCGACTTTACCGTCAAGCAAAACCTCTCCATGGCCGCCCTTGGCCGGATCTGCTCCGGTATTTTCCTGCAGGACCGGAAGGAAAACGAGCTGGCTGACCGCTCGATCCATCAGATCAACATCAAAACGCCCACGCGCAACCAGAAGGTCGGCAATCTCTCCGGCGGCAACCAGCAGAAGGTCGTCGTCGGCAAGTGGCTCAATGCCGAGCCGGACATCCTCATCATGGACGAGCCGACGCGCGGCATCGACGTCGGCGCAAAGATGGAGATCTATGAGATCATCAACGACCTTGTGGCAGAGGGCAAATCCATCATCTTTATCTCTTCGGAGCTTCCTGAGGTGCTCGGCATGAGCGACCGCGTGCTCGTCATGAAGGACGACGCCATCGCCGCCGAGCTGACCGGCGATCAGATCAACGCCGTGGAAGTCATGAAGTACGCGCTGTAAGGAAGGTGGAACGATGCATACGAACGAAAAGAAATCTCCGCTTTCCGGGCTCGGCGCCTGGGTGACGGACAACATCAACCTTGTGTTCCTGATCGTCATGGTCCTGGTGGGCTGCCTCGCATCCGAGAATTTCTTCCGCTGGGACAACCTGATGAACCTGTTCCGCCGCATCAC
>CADCOJ010000154.1 GCA_902803075.1 Oscillospiraceae bacterium
GCGCAGGAGAATACGCTCACCCTCGGCCTCGGACGAGGCTGGGGCGCGGATATGATGGGCTGGGCGCGGAATCAGGCATATAAGGACAGCCTGCCGCAGCCGGCCCTCATCGCCTGGCTGGAGATTTCCTACGAGGACGGCAGCACGCAGACCGTCGCCACGGATACGGACTGGAGCGTCTGTACCTCGCAGACGATCTTTGCCGAGATCTACAACGGCGAGACCATCGACCGCACCGCGCGGGAAGCCTTCATCGGAACCGCCCGCCCCGCGGAGGTGGGCGCCGCCCTCGTGCCGCAGCAGGGCGAGTGGATCACGGAGCACGAACGCCTCGCGCCCGTCGCCGTCCTGCATACGCCGAAGGGAGAGACCGTTCTGGACTTCGGGCAGAACATGACGGGCTACGTCGAGGTGCGCATCCGCGGGAAGCGCGGAAGCCGCGTCGTCCTGCACCACGCCGAGGTGCTGGACCGGGACGGCAACTTCTACACGGACAACTACCGCACCGCGAAAAACGAGATGACATACATCCTCAGCGGCGGAGACGACGTGTTCAAGCCGGAATATACCTTCCAGGGCTTCCGGTATGTCCGCTTGACGGAGTACCCGCTGGAAGCCGTCGATCCGGCCTGCTTCCACGCGATCGCCGTCCACTCGGACATGCGCCGCACCGGCCGCTTCACCTGCGGGAACGAAAAGATCAACCAGCTCTGCCACAACATCCTCTGGGGTCAGAAGAGCAACTATCTGGACATCCCCACGGACTGCCCGCAGCGCGACGAGCGTCTCGGCTGGACGGGCGACGCGCAGGTGTTCTGCCGGACGGCGGCGATCAACTACGACGTGGCGCGGTTCTTCGACAAGTGGCTGGACGACATGGCGCTGGAACAGGGCGAAGACGGCTCGGTCGCGGGCATCGTCCCGGACTGCTACTGGAACAGAACGGACAAGAAAACACGCATCTCCGCCGCCTGGGGCGACGCCGCGTGCATCATCCCCTGGGAGCTGTACCTGGCCTACGGGGACAAGGATCAGCTCCGCAAGCGCATTCCCATGATGAAAAAATGGGTGGAATATATGCACTCTGCCGGTCCGGAGGAATATCTTTGGCTGGGCGGGATGCACTACGGCGACTGGCTGGCGATGGACGCGGGGAGCGGCTCATATGTCGGCGCGACGTCGAACGATCTGATCGCAAGCGCGTTCTTCGCGCATTCGACGCAGCTTCTGGTCATGGCCGGCGAGGTTCTCGGCGAGGACATGTCCGAGTATCGCGCGCTGCATGAGAACGTCGTAAAGGCCTTCCGCTCGTACTTCATGGAAAACGGGATGCCGAAGGCGGAGTTCCCCTACACGGAGGTATGCGCCCATGGGCACGCGCCGGTGGATACGGTGCGCCGCGGCATGACGCAGACGGCGCTGACGCTGATCCTGCATTTTGGCCTGTGTACGGACGAGGAGCGCCCCGCGCTGGCGGCGAAGCTGGCCGAGATGATCCGCGCGTGCGATACGCATCTTGCTACGGGCTTTGTCGGCACGCCGTATCTGCTGCATGTGCTTTCAAACAACGGATACACCGATCTCGCGTTCGATCTGCTCTTCCGGGAGACGCCGCCCTCGTGGCTCTACTCGGTGCTGCGCGGGGCGACGACGATGTGGGAGCACTGGGACAGCCTCAGGGAGGACGGCACCTTCTGGAGCACGGACATGAACTCCTTCAACCACTACGCCTACGGCGCGGTGTTCGACTGGATCTTCGGCGTGGCCGCAGGCATCCGGCCCGCAGCGCCGGGGTATACGGAGGTCTCGCTGGAGCCGCACCCGGACAGGCGTCTGGGCTTTGCGGACGCGTCCATCGAGACGCGGCAGGGTCTTGTGCGCGTGCACTGGTATTACAAGGGCGACGCGGTATACTATGAATTTGAGATCCCGCAGGGCGTGACAGCGCATGTGCGCCTGCCCTCGGGACATACGGAAACGCTTCCCGGCGGAAGCTGGTGCTTTGTGGAATAACGGAGGTACACGGTATGGATTTTCAGACCTTCGGCACGATGCTGGACTGCTCGCGCAACGCCGTTCCGAACATGCAGTCTTTGAAAAAGTGGATCGACCTGACGGCGGAGCTCGGGTATAACACGCTGCTTCTTTACACCGAGGACACCTATGAGATACCCGGCGAGCCGTTCTTCGGATACCTGCGCGGCAGATTCTCGCAGGATGAGCTGCGCGAGGCTGACCGGTACGCGCGCACGCGCGGTATGACGCTCATCCCCTGCATCCAGGTGCTGGCGCATCTGCTGCAGATCAAGCGCTGGCCGGCATACAGAAGCCATTTTGACACGGACGACATCCTGCTTGTCGGGGACGAGCGCGTCTATGAGCTGATCGACCGGATGTTTGCCTCGATCGCCGACTGCTTTACCTGCAAAACGGTTCACATCGGCATGGACGAAGCACACAAGCTCGGACGCGGGAAGTATTATGATCTGCACGGCGACTGCGACCGCACGAAGCTCATGCTGGAGCACCTGCGGCGCGTGTGCAGGATCGGGGAGAAATATGGCTTCCGGTTCCTCATGTGGTCAGACATGTTCTTCCGGCTCGCTTCGGGAGGCAAGTACTACGCCAGCGACGTCACGTTCACGGATGAGATCCGCTCCATGATCCCGGACAACGTGGAGCTCGTTTACTGGGACTACTACCACACAGAGAAGCCGGACTATGACAGCATGATCGAAGCCCACGAGAACCTGCATCCCGGAACATGGTTCGCGGGCGGTCTCTGGAGCTGGACGGGCTTCGCACCGCACAACGGATTCAGCATCGCCGCGACGAAGGCAGCGCTCAAGAGCTGCCTTGAACACGGCGTTCAGAACGTCTTTTTGACGCTCTGGGGCGACGACGGGGCGGAGTGCTCCCGGTTTGCGCTGCTGCCGTCTCTCTATTACGCGGCGGAGCTGGCGAAGGGGAATGCGGACGAAGCGAGCATCAAACGGGGCTTTGAAGCCCGGTTTGGGATCCCGTTCGACGCGTTTATGGAACTCGACCTTCCGGGGACGCCGAATGCGACCGAGGGCGCGCAGTGCAACCAGGAGAAGTACCTGCTCTACAACGACTGCTTCCTTGGCCAGCTGGACAGCACAGTTTCGGCGGGCTGCGCGGAGCAGTACGCCGCGTGCGCAGCCCGGCTGAAAGCACCGGCGGAGCAGCCGGAATGGGGGTATCTGTTCCGGTCGATGGCGGCGCTGTGCTGCGTGCTGGAGATCAAGGCAGAATTGGGCCTTCGGACGAGGGAGGTATATTCCGCGAAGGACACGGACGGCTTACGCGCGCTGATCACGGTCTATGAAGATCTGGAGGCGCGGCTCACGTCGTTCTATGCGGAATACCGCAGGCAGTGGTTCCGGGAGAATAAGCCGCACGGCTTCGAGGTGCAGGACATCCGTCTGGGTGGGCTCATGCAGCGTGTCAGGAACTGCAGGATGCGGCTGCAGGAGTTCTGCGACGGGAAAATCGACCGCCTCGAGGAACTGGAGGAGGCACTTTTGGACTTCTGCGCAGGCCGTACCCGTAGGATGCCCGCGACCTTCAACGACTGGAACGAGCTTGTGACTGCGGGCCTCACCACGGCGAATCTCTGAATCGCCTGGAAAGGAGTTTTTTGGTATGTTTTCTGATTCTGTACCCTGTGCCTGCGGCAAGCTCCACCGCGACCCGGTGCGGGAAGTGATCGAAGGCCCCGGCGCGCTGGCGCGCCTGCCGGAGCTGATTGCGCGTCTGGGGGCGGCGAAGCCGTTTCTTCTGTCGGATCGGAACACCGACGAAGCCGCCGGCGCGCGCATCCGCGCGATCCTGGGCGATGCGGGGATCTCCTGCTCCGGCTACATGTTCCTGGAGGCATCCGTCGAGCCGGATGAGCGCGCGGTCGGCGCGGCCGTCATGCACTTCGACCGGAGCTGCGATCTGATCCTCGGCATCGGCTCCGGCGTCATCAACGACATCGGGAAGATCCTGAGCAAAACGGCGGGCCTGCCGTATATCATCGCGGGTACCGCGCCGTCGA
>CADCOJ010000155.1 GCA_902803075.1 Oscillospiraceae bacterium
AGTATATCCTTGCGCATCTGCCAGAACGGGGCGGCGTCATCTGCTTCTCGGAACATGCGCCGCTGTTCGCGGGCTTCGATGTGCATGTGCTCGGCCCCGTGGCCGACAAGGCCGAGCAGGCCCGGCGCGTGTTCGACGCGCTGCGCCTGTTTGACCGTGAATCGGTCACGGAGATCTTTGCCCAGTGCCCGGACGCCGCCGGGCTCGGCCTTGCCATCGGCAACCGGCTGAAAAAGGCGGCAGGCTTCCATGTGATCGACCTGCCGTAACGCGGAAGGAGGCAGTCTATGCGGATCATCGGCATCACCGGCCCCACCGGCTGCGGGAAGACGACGCTCCTGCGCGTCATCGCCGCGCACGGCGGCACCGTGATCGACTGCGACGCGCTCTACTGGCAGATGCTCTCGGAGGGCGGCGCGCTGGCGCAGGCGCTGGCCGCGGCGTTCCCCGGCGCGTTCCTGCCGGACGGCACCTTTGACCGTGCGGCCATGCGCGCGCGGGTATTCTCCGATCCCGCGCAGATGGCGCGGCTCAATGAGATCGTTTTTGACCATGTGGGCCGTGCCGTCCGGCGGCGCCTGGACGCCGCGCGGGCGGCAGGCTGCCGGCTGTTCGCCGTGGACGCGATCAACCTCTTTGAATCCGGCCTGTCCGGGCTCTGCACCCACACGGTGGGCGTGCTGGCGCCGGAGGCGCTGCGCGCCGCACGGATCATGGCGCGCGACGGCCTTTCCCTGCACGACGCGCAGGCGCGGATCCGCGCCCAAAAGCCGGACAGCTTTTATCTCGCCCGCTGCGGGGCCATTTTGAACAACAACGCCTCCGAGCAGGCGTTTTCCGAGGCCGCCGAGGCGTGGCTCGGAGCAATCATAAAGGAGGACAACCAGATGACAAAACAGGAAAAGCAGGCGCTGCTCTATAAGCCCGCCAACGGCTTCGGCCGCCTGAGTGCGGAGGACCGCGCGGAGATGGAAGCTTACAGCACGCGCTACATGCGCTTCCTTGACCGGTCCAAGACCGAGCGCGCATGCGTCGTCAGCGCCGTGGAGCTCGCCCGCCAGCACGGCTTCACGGAATACCGCTTCGGCATGGACACCAGGCCCGGCGACAAGGTCTATTTCATCAACCGCGAAAAGGCGATCATGCTCGCCGTGATCGGCACGCGTCCGCTCTCGCAGGGCGCGAACATTGCCGCCGCCCACACCGATGCGCCGCGGCTCGATCTCAAGCCGAACCCGCTCTATGAGGACACGGATCTTGCCTACTTCAAAACGCATCACTACGGCGGCATCCGCAAGTACCAGTGGGTCACGGTCCCGCTGGAGCTGCACGGGAAGATCATCCGCAGGGACGGCAGCGAGATCTCCGTCTGCATCGGCGCGGACCCCGCCGATCCGCAGTTCGTCATCAGCGACCTTCTGCCGCATCTTGGCCGCGAGCAGGGCAAAAAGCCTCTCAACGAGGCGATCCCGTCTGAAAGCCTCAACATCCTCATCGGCAGCTGGCCGGAGCCCGATGACGACGAGGCCGAGCGTGTGAAGCTCTGCGTGATGCGCATTCTGAATGAAAAATACGGCATTGTGGAGGAGGACTTCATCTCCGCCGAACTTGAAGCCGTCCCGGCCGCCAACGCCCGCGAGATCGGCTTCGACCGCAGCATGATCGGCGCCTACGGCCATGACGACCGCGTCTGCGCCTATGCCGAGCTGGAGGGCATCCTTTCCCTCGAAGCGCCGGAGCGCACGGCGGTGTGCATCTTCGCGGACAAGGAGGAGATCGGCTCCGAGGGCGTGTCCGGCATGCAGGGCGAGGCGTTCGAGCACTTCATGGAGGATCTGTGCCGCGCGCAGAACGTGAGCCTGCGGGACTGCTTTGCCAACTCCTTCTGCATTTCCGCGGACGTGACGGCGGCCTACGATCCCAATTTCTCCGACGTCTATGAGCGCCGCAACGCCGCCTATCTCAACCGCGGCATCGGCCTGTGCAAATATACCGGCGCCGGCGGCAAGGGCGGCGCCTCCGACGCTTCGGCCGAGGTCGTCGGGCGCATCCGCACGCTCTTTAACCGCAGCCATGTGCTCTGGCAGATGGCCGAGCTCGGCAAGACCGACGCGGGCGGCGGCGGCACCGTGGCCAAATATATGGCCAAGCGCAACATCGATACCATCGATGCCGGCGTGCCCGTGCTGTCCATGCACGCGCCGTTCGAGGTCGTCTCCAAGCTGGACTGCTACATGACCTTCCGGGGCATGCGCGTGTTCTTCGAGCAGAACTGATCATCCGAAAAGGCCGGGAGCGCCGCGGTGCGGCGCTCCCGGCCGACGCGTCAAAATGTGTTTTGACGCGTCGGGCAAGTTTTTCAAACGTTCAAAATCGTTTGAAAAACTTCTTGATTGAACGCGAAGGGGGCTCTTTGCCCCCTTCACACTTCCCCCGCTGCTCTGTTTCGGAAGTCCTTTCATAGCTTTTGACAGTTTTGACCGGGAGCGCCGCGGTGCGGCGCTCCCGGTCTCATGATAAATTGATAAATATAATCAAAATAATCAAATAGAATTGATGGATCAGGATCCGGTTACTGCGGGCGCGTGGCCTGCACGTCGAAGGTGATGACCGCGTGATAGGTCTTGCCGCCCGCGTCCTGCAGGCCGTCCTCGATCGTCTGCCGGAGCTCGTTCTTTTTCCCGGCCAGATCGAAGGGCACGGCCATGTCAAAGATCACGTTTGCGTGCGCGCGTCCGCGCACCAGGCGGAAATCATGCACGCTCAGTCGCGGATCGATGCGCCCGATGATCTGCATCACGCGCGCGCGGCATGCGTCCAGCTCCGGATCGTCCGTCACGATGGGGTCCTCATGGATCACAATGTCCACATGCAGCTCCCGCTTGATCTCGCGCTCAATGCGGTCGATCAGCTCATGCGCCTCCAGCGTATCCATGTGGTAGTCGATCTCCGCATGCACCGATGCGAACCGCCGCCCCGGGCCATAGTCATGCACCATCAGATCATGGATGCCGAGGATCTCCGGGTGGGCTTTGACCGCGCGGGAGATCGCGCGCACGAGCTCCTCATCCGGCGCCTCGCCCAGAAGCGGGCTGATGGTATCCTTTCCGATCCCGATGCCGGACCAGAGGATGAACAGCGCCACCAGAAGCCCCGCGTATCCGTCGATCCGAATGCCCCAGAGTCTGGACACTGCGCAGGACAGAAGCACCGCCGCCGTGGTGACGGCGTCGTTGCGGCTGTCCGCGGCCGCGGCCTTCAGACTGGCCGAGCCGATGCGCATGCCAAGGCTCCTGTTGAGCGCAGCCAGCAGGAGCTTCACCGCAATGGACGCGGCCAGCACCGCCAGCAGCACGCCGGAGACGGCGATTCTCTCCGGATGCAGGATCTTCTGCACGGAGGTCTTGACCAGATCCGCGCCGATCAGCAGGATCATGGCCGACACCGCAAGTCCGGACAGGTATTCGATGCGCGCATGGCCATAGGGATGCTCCGGGTCGGCGGGCTTCGCCGCAAGGCGGAAGCCGACCAGCGTCACCACCGAAGCGGATGCATCCGACAGGTTGTTGACGGCGTCGCCCGTGACGCTGACGCTCCCGGACAGGATGCCCACGGCCAGTTTCCCGGCAAACAGCAGCAGATTGCAGACGATCCCGACGAGTCCCGCGCGTCTGCCGCACTGCGCGCGCGCCGCCGGCTCCTGCGGATCGGCGTCCGCAGGAAGGAACCAATCAATCAGGGAACGCATATATCTCACCTCCGTTCTTCCGGGCCCGGGACCATGGTATCACAGCCGGGCTGCGGATCGGCGCGAAGCGTGCTGCCGTCCGGCAGCACAAGCTCAGCCACGCGCAGCACGCGGCCGTCGACAAAAAAGCGCACGTCGAACCCCGCGAACGCAAAGCCGTACCGCCGCTGAGGATCATGCTGATAGCCCGGGATCGGGCCCAGGGCCAGCGCCTGCCGCAAGCCCTCGCGCTTCGGCTCCGGGATGGCAGCCAGCAGGCGCTCGGGGAACTCGACCGTCAGCGGCCCGGCGTCCCGCAGGCCGTCGAAGGCATCCACGGCGTCCGGATGGCAGTCGGTATAGGGCAGATACGGCTTGATGTCAAAAATGGGCGTCCCGTCGGCAAGGTCCGCCCCGGCCACATGCAGCGCCGGGCCGTCCTTTGTCCACGGCTCCACGCGCAGCAGCCGCACGCTGGACAGGCCCAGGCTGTTGGGCCGGAACGGTGAGCGCGTGGCGAACACGCCCACGCGCGTCCGGCCGCCCAGCTTGGGCGGCAGCACCGTGGGCGACCAGCCCTCCGCCGCCGTGCGGTCGAACTGCCAGATGAGCCACAGGTGGGAAAAGCCCTCAATGCCGCGCAGACAGTCCGGATTCCGGAACGGCGGCTCAAAGAGGATCGTCCCCTCCAGCCCCTCAGCCAGACCCGCCTGGCGCGGGATGCCGAATTTGGTGGAAAAATCCGTATGGATCCTGGCGATGGGTTCCATGTCGTCCCTCCTTTTGTCTGCGCCCGTCTCCGGGCAAGGAATATGGGAGAAG
>CADCOJ010000156.1 GCA_902803075.1 Oscillospiraceae bacterium
CTTCCCGCGTCGTTGAGGTACGCGGCAGTAAAGTTGAGTCCTACGCCATAGGTATCCACAGAGACCTCCATAAGCCGGAATTCCTCCGGGATCCAGGTCGGCGCCGCGACCTCGGTCACGCCGTATGTATCGAGCGCCTGCTGCAATGACGCGTACGCGACCGGGCCGTCCAGCTCTACTGCCGGCAGCTCGTCGGTCTGCCGGCGGGATCCGGCGGAACTGAAGCTGAACGTTTCGTCCGTCCATCTGGCTATGGCGCCGAACACATCCACGCCCGCCGCCTGCACGGCGACAAGGGAAGCAAGGACAGCTGCAGCAGCCGCGGCCGCCGAAAGCCAACGCAGCCCCCGCCGTCTGCCGCAGGCCGGCGCAGAATGCTCCCGCCGCTGTTCCTCCGGCTGCGGGGCGCAATCCGCGTATGCGCTCCCGCGCCCCGCCGTTTCCGTCAGGAACAGCTGCCAGGCCGCCTCCGGGTCCGGCTGCTCTCCGGGCTGCTCCCGCCGTCCCAGCTCGTCCAGGATACGGTCGAGCTCCTCCGGCTCCAGCGTCCGTTCGGACGCCGCGTCACGGCGGAGGATGGACCTCAGCTCGTCGTCAGACATATTCTGCAACAGCTTCCGTGCAAAGCCGTCTGCGTATTTGTCGTTCATCGCGCGCCCTCCTTTCACTTTATATATTTGTTGAGCGGCACAAAAAGTGACATCAAAGCAGATTATTTTTTTCGATCGCCGCGCGTAGCGCCTCTTTGGCGCGCTGGATGCGCTTTTTGCAGGCGGACAGGGTGATGCCGAGGCGGTCGGCCGCCTCCTGGCAGGTCATGTCCTCACAGTACACCCAGATCAGAAGCGTCAGCGCCTCCTGGTCGATCAGGCCGGCATAGAGATCCGAGACGCAAAGGACCTGATCCGTCTGCGCGTCGATCACTGCGTCAGGGACGATCTTCTCCATGAGCAGGCGCTTGCGCTGCATCGCATTGCCGATGATGTTCCGCAGCGCCCGGACCAGCCATCCGCGCGGGTTCGGACTGCGCAGGACGTCCCCGATCTTTTCCTGCGCGAGCAGGAACGTCTCCTGCACCAGATCCTCCGCCAGCTCCGGGCTTCCGGTCACGGCAAGGGCATAGCGCAGCAGATCTGCATAGTTTGCGCAGAAAAGATTTTTGAATTTACCGGCGTATCGTTGTTTCATGGGCTCCCTCTGTGGCGTCGGATGGTCAGTGTCTGTCTGTACCGAGCATAACACAGTTCGATTCTTTTTTCAAATTTCAAAAAAAGTGCTTGCTTTTTGTGCAATCTTCTGGTATCATAATTGCCGGCGCTTTATGGGCGTGCGTTTTGATTTTCCAGTGGCAAGGAGGTGCAGCTGATGGCAAAATGCGATATCTGCGGCAAGGGTGTTACGTTCGGTATCAAAGTCTCCCACTCTCACAGACGGGCGAACCGTGCATGGAAACCCAACGTCAAGCGCGTCAAGGCGATCGTTGACGGTTCTCCGCGCCATGTATATGTCTGTACAAGATGCCTGCGTTCCAATAAGGTCGAACGCGCCATCTGATCATGTGCCGTACAAAAGAGCAAGCTGAAGCTTGCTCTTTTTTGTTTTTCCCGCAGGGGTCGGCAAAGGCCCGCCGCAGATCGCGGCGGGCCTTTGATGCCTGCGCTTATACTTCCTCGCTGTCGCCCTTCTGGCGGATGGTGATGCGGATGGGTGTTCCGGTGAGGCCGAAGACGGCGCGGATCTGGTTTTCCAGATACCGCTGATAGGAGAAGTGGAAGAGCTTGCTGTCGTTGCAGAAGAACACAAAGTGCGGCGGCTTGACGCCGACCTGGGTGATATAATAGATCTTCAAACGGCGGCCCTTGTCCGTCGGCGGCTGGACGCGCGCGGTGGCGTCCTCCAGGATGTTGTTGAGCATGCCGGTGGTGATGCGCATGCAGTTCTGGTTGGACACGGCGTTGATCATATCGAACAGCCGGTCCACACGCTGGCCGGTCAGCGCCGAGATAAACACCACCGGCGCATAGGTCATATAGCTCAGGCCGCGGCGGATCTCTTCGGTCATCCTGTCCATGGTGTGGGTGTCCTTCTCCACGGCGTCCCACTTGTTGACGACAATGATGCACGCCTTGCCCGCCTCATGCGCAAGGCCGGCGACCTTGGTATCCTGCTCGGTGACGCCCTCGTTGGCGTCGATCAGGATAAGGCACACATCCGCCCGCTCGATGGCTGCGACGGCGCGGAGGTTGGAATACTTCTCCACGGCGTCGTCCACCCTGGAGCGGCGGCGCATGCCGGCTGTATCAATAAACAGATACTTGCCCGCCTCATTTTCAAAATAGCTGTCCACGGCGTCGCGCGTGGTACCCGCCACATTGGAGACGATCACGCGTTCCTCGCCCAGGATGCGGTTCAGAAGACTCGACTTGCCCACGTTCGGCTTGCCGATGATGGCGACCTTGATGACGTCCTCATCGTAGGGCTCCTCCTCTTCGTCCGGGAAGAACGCCACGCATGCGTCCAGCAGATCGCCCGTACCGTGGCCATGGATGGCGGAGACCTCGATGGGGTCACCCAGGCCCAACGCATAGAATTCGTACGCATCCGGATTGGCGGCTCCGGTCTGGTCGCACTTGTTGACGGCAAGGACGACGGGCTTTTTCGACCGCTTGAGCATCGACGCGACCTCCGCGTCCGCGGCGGTCAGGCCGACGGTCACGTCAACGACCATGATGATGACGGTCGCCGTTTCGATGGCGATTTCCGCCTGGCGGCGCATGAAGCGGAGCATTTCGTTGTTCGTGCCGGGTTCGATGCCGCCGGTATCGACCAGCGCGAAGCTGCGCCCGTTCCACTCGCACTCGCCGTAGATGCGGTCACGGGTGACGCCCGGCGTATCCTCTACGATCGCCATGCGCTTGCCGGTGAGTTTATTGAACAGCAGGGACTTGCCGACATTCGGCCGGCCGACGATCGCCACAATGGGTTTGGCCAAATCCTGCACCTCCTTCAGGTCAAGAAAAGAGGAAGGCGAAACGCCTCCCTCTCATCTTCAGCGAACTTACTTTGCTTCAACGGAAAGAACTTCCCGGCCGTTGTAGTAGCCGCAGGCCTTGCAGGCTCTGTGCGGCAGACGGGGCTCGCCGCACTTCGGGCACGCGACGACACCGGGGATCTCCAGCTTCCAGTGGGAACTACGTCTCTTATCTCTTCTCGCACGGGACACTTTTCTCTTGGGTACTGCCATGTGGTACACCTCCTTGGTAAAATGCCGTCAGGCATATTGTCTATGATTTGTGGAGCAGCTGCTGCAACGCTGCAAAGCGCGGATCGGGCTCGCGCGTGCAGCCGCACGGGCCGTCGTTCAGATTTTTGCCGCAGCGGCAGCAGAGGCCCTTGCAGTCCTCCCTGCACAGCAGACGGCTGTCCATGTTCAGAACGAACGTGGTGGTGACGATGTCGTCCAGATCGGCGCAGCCGTCCTGCAGTGCAAAGACCCATGGGTCGTCGTAGCTGTCAGGCTCGGGTGCGCTGACGAGCGTCGCGCGGATCGGCTGGCGCACCGGCCGGGAAAACTCCGCGGCGCAGCGGTCGCACACCGCGTGGAGCGTGGTGGCAAGCTCGCCTGTCATCTCCAGGACGCCGGCGGTATTGCGCACCCGGCCGGAGGCCGTGACAGGCTCCGTGACGGGACGGCAGTTTCCGAACGTCATCTCGCTCAGATCGACAGTTGTCTCGAACGTCAGGCTGGCACCGGGAGCTGCCAGAATGGAACTGAGATTCAGCAGCATGATGCCCTCCAATCCATAATCGTGCGTTGGATATTATATCGAAGATTCCATAAGAAGTCAAATACTTTTTCCAAAATATTTTCTTTTTCTTCCCGCTGTTTCCCGCCGGGCGGCTTTACACGCCCGGAGCGGCATGATAAAATGAGTGCAGCTCCAAAAACGGAAAGGCGCACTGCCATGAAAGAGATCACCATCACGAAAAACGACGCCGGGCAGCGGCTCGACCGCTTCCTGGCCAAGTCCGTTCCCCTGCTGCCTGCGTCGCTGGCGCAGAAATATATCCGGCTCAAGCGCATCAAACTCGGCGGCAGGCGCGTTGAACGCGACACGCGGCTGCAGGAGGGCGACGTGCTGCAGCTTTACATCAACGACGAGTTCTTCGACACGCCGAAGCAGGAGAACGCCTATCTGACCGTGAGCGTTCCGAAGCTGAACATCCTCTATGAGGACGAGAATCTCCTGCTCGTTGACAAGCGGCCCGGGCAGGCCGTCCATCCGCATGACGGCTCGGAATACGGCCGGACGCTCATCGACCACATCCAGGCGTATCTTTATGCAAAGCATGAATGGCGCCCGCGCGAGGAACACGCCTTTGCCCCCGCCCTGTGCAACCGCATCGACCGCAACACAGGCGGCATCGTCATTGCGGCCAAGAATGCGCAGACGCTGCGCATCCTCAACCAGAAGATCCGCGACCGCGAGATCGACAAGCGCTACCTGTGCATCGTCCACGGCGTCCCGAGCCCCCGGGAGGGGCAGCTTGAGGGGCAGCTGTTCAAGGACGCGGTCAAAAACCGCGTCTATGTCACGGAGCGGCCGCAGAAGGGCTCCAGAACGTGCATCACGCGCTACCGCACCCTGCAGACGAAAAACGGCCTGAGTCTTGTGGAGTGCGAGCTTGTGACCGGGCGGACGCATCAGATCCGCGCGCAGATGGCGCACGCGGGCTGGCCGCTGCTCGGGGACGGCAAATACGGCCGGGCGGAGACGCAGTATGACCGCAGCTTCCAGGCGCTCTATTCCTATCGGCTGACATTCCGCTTCACCACGGACGGCGGGATCCTCTCCTATCTTGACGGGAAGAGCTTTCAGGTCCGGGAAGTGCCGTTTGTGCAGGAATATTTTGGGTCTGTTTCCTGATGATTCAAAAAAAATATTCTTTTTTTTGCAGCATTCTTGACAAACCTATACAATTTATATATCATGCAGACAGTGCGCGCAAAGTGTCGAACCTTGCGCGTGCTGAAATCTATTATCAGAGAGAAACGGGGGAGGATACATGTCCGAAGAGCTCATTCGCTTGACGAATCTGACCATGACGTTTGAGGACGGCGTTACAGTTCTCGATGGTATCAATCTGGATATCAAAAATAAGGAATTCCTCACATTACTGGGCCCGAGCGGTTGTGGCAAAACCACAACACTTCGTATCATCGGCGGTTTTTTGTCACCGACGTCCGGTGATGTGTTTTTTAATGGAAAACGCATCAACGACGTGCCTGCCTACCAGAGAAAGATCAACACCGTGTTCCAGCGCTACGCCCTGTTCCCGCATCTGGACGTATACGACAACATTGCCTTCGGCCTGCGCATCGCCAAGCTCCCGGAACGGGAGATCGACGAACGCGTGACCGAAATGCTTGAAATCGTCAGCCTGCGCGGCTTTGAGAACCGGAAAATCACCTCCCTGTCCGGCGGTCAGCAGCAGCGCGTCGCCATTGCGCGCGCACTGGTGAACCGTCCGCAGGTGCTGCTGCTTGACGAGCCGCTCGGCGCGCTTGACCTCCGTCTGCGCAAGGATATGCAGAACGAGCTCAAAAATATCCAGCAGCGCATGGGCATCACGTTCATCTATGTCACCCACGACCAGGAAGAGGCTCTGACCATGTCCGATACCATCGTCGTCATGGACAAGGGCAAGATCCAGCAGATCGGCCGCCCCGAAGACATCTATAACGAACCGCAGAACGCATTCGTGGCTGATTTCATCGGAGAGTCCAACATCCTTGACGGCGTCATGCTGGACGACTATGTCGTGCGCTTCTTCGGCCGGAAGTTCCAGTGCGTCGACAAGGGCTTTGAAAAAAATGAGCCCGTCGACGTGGTCATCCGCCCGGAGGACATCGACATCGTCCCGCCCGAGCAGGGCCACCTGATCGGCACCGTCACCTCCGTGACCTTCAAGGGCGTCCATTACGACACCATCGTTGATTTCAAGGGCTTCAAGTGGCTCATCCAGACCACGGACTACTGTCCGGTCGACTCCACCATCGGCATCCGCCTCAACCCGGAGGATATTCACATCATGCACAAGAGCGAATATTCCGGTCTTTACGGCGACTACAGCTCGTACAGCGCTGAGTATGACGAGATCGCCGACTGTTCGGAGGATGACGCCAATGAAGAATAAGCTGCTGGCGTGTCCGTACATCGTCTGGATGGTGCTGTTCACCATCATCCCGCTCGGCATCGTCTTTTATTATGCGTTCACGGACTCCGGCACCGGCGCCTTCACGCTGGCGAACATGGCGAGCATGGGCTCTTACCTGCCCATTTTCCTGCGCTCGATCTGGCTGTCGCTGTTCTCTGCGCTGATCTGTCTGCTGATCGGCTATCCGGTGGCATATTTCATCGCCCAGTGCAAGCCCTCGACGCAGCGGCTGCTGGAGCTGCTTATCATGCTTCCGATGTGCATGAGCTTCCTGCTGCGCACGTTGGCGTGGGTCTCGATGCTGGAGGATACCGGCATCATCAACACGTTCCTGCGTCATCTAGGGCTCGCTCCCCTGCCGCTTATCCGTACAAACGGAGCAGTCATCCTCGGCATGGTCTATAACTACCTGCCGTACATGATCCTGCCGCTCTATTCCGTCATCATGAAGATCGACAACCGCCTGCTTGAGGCCGCGCGCGACCTGGGCTGCACCCCCGTGAACACATTCACGAAGGTCATCCTTCCGCTCTCCGCCCCCGGCATCCTTTCCGGGCTGACAATGGTCTTTGTCCCGGCGGTGTCCACCTTCTATATCTCCCAGAAGCTCGGCTCGACGGGCACGACGCTCATCGGCGACGTGATCGAGTCGCAGTTCAAGACCGCTTACAACCCCAACCTCGGCGCGGCGATGAGCCTTGTGCTGATGATCCTGATCTTCATCTGCGTCTCCATTATGAACCGCTTTGGCGAGAGTGAAGAGGAAACGGAGGTCATTGCAAAGGTATGAAACATGTCAACCGGATCATCACGATCCTTGTTTTCATCTTCCTCTATATCCCCATGATCGTCCTGGGCATCGCCTCGTTCAACAGCGGCACGGACGTCGCCGTGTTCAAGAGCTTCACGCTCTCGCAGTACGGCAACCTCTTCCGCGACCAGTCGCTGCTGGAGCTGCTGCGCAACTCGCTGATCATTGCCGTGCTTTCAAGCGTGATCGCAACCGTCTTCGGCACCATGGCCTCTGTCGGCATCTACGCCATGCGCGGACGCATGCGCAGAGCCGTCATGACGCTCACCGACATCCCGATGACGAACCCCGACATCGTGACCGGCGTTTCGCTTGCGCTGCTGTTTGCGTTCACCGGAACGGCGCTCCGCCTCAACTCGGTCCTCGGATTCTGGACGCTGCTGATCGCCCACATCACGTTCAATTTCCCCTACGTCATCCTGAACGTCATGCCAAAGCTGCAGCAGATGGACCCGGAGCTGGTGGATGCGGCGCTGGATCTCGGGTGCTCTCCGATGAAGGCATTCACAAAGGTCGTCATCCATGAGATTATGCCCGGCGTTCTCTCCGGTGCGCTGATGGCCTTCACCATGAGCCTTGACGATTTCGTCATCTCCTATTTTGTCACCGGCTCCAGCTTCATCACGCTTCCCGTGGAGATCTACAACTACACGAAAAAGCCGATCCAGCCGAAGATCTACGCGCTGTTCACGCTGATGTTCGCCGTGATCCTCCTGCTGATGGTCCTGATGAACCTGCTGCAGGCACGCTCGGACAAGGCCAAGGGCCGCGCTGCGGCAAGGAGGGTGCGCGTATGAAAAAACGTCTGTTCAGCCTGATGCTGGCGCTGCTCCTTCTTGTGTGCGCGCTTCCCGTTCCGGTCTCCGCCGCCCAGGAGACGATCACCGTGTTCAACTGGGGCCAGTACATCTCCGACGGCACGGACGACTCCCTGGACGTGCTTGCCGCCTTCACGGAGGCCACCGGGATCAAGGTCAATTATCTGACCTTTGACTCCAATGAGAGCATGTACACCAAGCTCAAGACCGGCGGCGCGACTTACGACGTCATCATCCCCTCCGACTACATGATCGGCAAGCTGATCGCCGAGGATATGCTCGAACCGCTCGATTTTTCCAACATCCCGAACTATCAGTACATCGACGACGCATTCCGCGGCCAGGCCTACGATCCGGAGGACCGCTATTCCGTCCCCTACACGTGGGGCACCGTCGGCCTCATCTACAACACGAACTATGTCTCCGACGCCGACGCTGAAAGCTGGGCCTGCCTGTGGAACGCAAAGTACGCGGGCAAGATCCTGATGTTCAACAACCCCCGCGACGCGTTCGCCATCGGGGAGTCCATGCTGGGCTACAGCTTCAACACGGAGGACCGCAGCGAACTGAAGGACACGGCGGATCTGCTGTCGCTGCAGAAGGATCTGCTTCAGGCCTATGTCATGGATCAGATCTTCGGCATGATGGAGCGCGGGGAAGCATGGGTCGCCCCTTATTACGCCGGCGACTATCTGACCATGGCTGAGGAGAATCCCGACCTGGCCTTCAGCTATCCCGTCGAAGGGTTCAACATCTTCATCGACGCCATGTGCATCCCCAAGGGCTGCCAGAACAAGGCGGGAGCCGAAGCCTTCATCAATTTCCTCTGCGATCCCGAGATCTGCGCGGCGAACCTGGAATATCTGGGGTATTCCGCGCCGGAAAGCGCAGCGAAGGAATACCTGGATGAGGAGCTCGCCGCCTCCCCTGTCGCCTATCCGGACGACGAAACGCTTGCGCGCAGCGCCAGCTTCAACTCGCTCTCGCTCGATACGACGCAGTACATGGATGACCTCTGGCTCTCCGTCAAGACCTCCGGCGCAAACACAACGCTGTATCTGATCCTGACCATCGCCGCCGTGCTGCTCGTAGGCCTGTTCTTCCTGATTTCCAACATCCGCAAAAAGCGCAAAAAGGCGCAGCGCTGCCGAAAGTGGAAGACAGCCTGAACCCCTGCAAAACCGGAAAAAGCCCGTGAAAGCTTCGCTTTCACGGGCTTTTTATGTCCTCATAGTGCCTTCAGTCGCCAAGGAAGTCCAGCACCAGCTGCAGCGCCTGCTCCGCGGCCTGCACGCGGACCGCAGCGCGATCGCCTGAAAGATGCAGCTCGCGGCAGAAGGAAAAGCCCTCCGTGTCGATGGCGGTATACACCAGGCCGACCGGGCGGCCGCTTTCATCGGCATCCGGCCCGGCAAAGCCGGTCACGGAGATGCCCACATCCGCGCCGCAGACGCTGCGCGCGCCCCTGGCCATCTCATGGGCCGTCTCCCGCGAGACGGCCGTGCAGACATCCAGCGTCTCCTGCTCCACGCCCAGCACCCTGTGCTTGACAAGGTTGGTATAGCTGATCACTCCGCCCATATACACCGCCGAGCTCCCCGGGATGTCTGTCAGCAGCTTGCCGATCAGCCCGCCAGTGCAGGACTCCGCCGTGGCCAGCGTCATGCGGCGGCTGCCCAGCAGCCGCAGGACCTCGCCCGGAGTTTCAGTCCTCATAATAACGGATCGCCACCTTTTGCGTGTTTTCAATGGCCCGTTCCACAAGCGCGTCCACATCCAAGCGGGACTCCTCTGCCTCGACCTGATCGAGCACAGGTCTGGTCTTCGGGTGTCTGGGCGTAAAGACGGTGCAGCAGTCTTCATACGGAAGGATGGATGTATCCAGCGTGCCGATGCGGCGCGCGATCGTCACGATCTCCTCCTTGTCCATGCCGATAAGCGGATGAAACACCGGCATGGAGACCACCGCGCCCGTAACTGCCATGGCGTCCATGGTCTGTGAGGCGACCTGGCCGAGGTTTTCCCCCGTCACGAGGCATTTGGCGCCGTGATCGGCGGCAATGCGCTGGGCAATGCGCATCATGAATCTGCGCATGATGATGGTGAAATACTCCTCCCTGCACCGGTCACGGATCGCCTCCTGGATCTCGGTGAAGCCGACAATATCGACCGTCATCCGGCCGCAGTAGCGGGTCATGAGCCGGGCCAGCTCCAGAACCTTCTGCTTGGCGCGCTCGGAGGTATAGGGATAAGAGAAGAAATGCACGCACTCGATCTCCACGCCGCGCTTGGCGATCATATAGCCGGCGACGGGCGAATCGATGCCGCCGGAGAGCAGCACAGCCGCCCTGCCGCCCGTCCCGGTCGGCAGGCCGCCTGCGCCCGGCACTGAGGGGCCGTGGACGTAGGCCGCCGTTTCGCGCACCTCGATGTTCACGACGTACGACGGCGTGTGAACGTCGACCGCAACATGCGGGAACGCTTCAGCCAGCCGCCCGCCGATTTCCTGCGAAATTTGGATGGAGTTGAGCGGAAAACGCTTGTCGGAGCGTTTGGATTCGACCTTGAAGCTCTTCTGCGCGGAAAGCTCGTCCCCGAGATACGCGACAACCGTCCGGAAGATGGCGTCAAGATCCTTCTCGCACGCACGGCAGCGGCACATCTGCGCCACGCCGAAGATCGTGCCGCAGGCCTCCCACGCGCCGTCCAGATCGCAGTCTTCCGTCTCGGGTTCCACGTAGAGCGTAGACTGCCGGATCGACACGCGGAACGCGCCGAAGTGCGCCATGCGCCGGCGCGTGACGGCTTTGAGCTTGTCTTCAAACACACGGCGGTTCTGCCCCTTGAGCACGATCTCACCGAGCTTGAGCAAAAACAGTTCTTTCATATTGTTCCCTCTCTGGATAATTGATCTGAGATGATGTCCTACCGGACGGATTCACTGCCGAAGCGGAACGAGCGGTACTGCACCGCCTCCGCGATATGCTCCGGGCGGATCTGCTCGCTGTGGTCAAGATCCGCTATGGTCCGCGCCACCTTGAGTACGCGGTCGTAACTCCGCGCCGTCATGCCGAGCGTCTCGAACGCCTGCCGCATGAGCATGGAGCAATCGTCGTCCAGCTGGCAGAACCGGCGCATCTGCTGCGGCTGCATGGATGCGTTGCAGCGCGTGGCGCTGCCGTGGAAGCGTTCGCTCTGGATCCTGCGCGCCGCATCGACGCGCGCCTTGACCGCGGAGGACGGTTCCGCCGTCTGCCGGCGGCGAAGGTCCTCAAATTTCACCGACCCGACCTCCACGATGATGTCGATCCGGTCAAGCATGGGGCCGGAGATGCGGCTGAGATAGCGGTCGACCGATTGCTGCGAACAGGTGCACCGGCCGCTCGGGTCGCCGTACCATCCGCATTTGCACGGGTTCATCGCGCACACCAGCATGAACTCGCACGGGAATGTCATCGACCCCAGCACCCGCGAGATGGTGACCTTTCCGTCCTCCAACGGCTGTCGGAGCACCTCAAGCGTATCGCGCCGGAACTCCGGCAGCTCATCGAGAAACAGCACGCCCCGGTGCGAGAGCGAGATCTCACCCGGGCGGACCGACTGCCCGCCGCCGGTCAGCGCAGCCGCGGAGACCGTGTGGTGCGGACTGCGGAACGGGCGCACCTGCACCAGCGGGTCGTCCGGCGGGAGCATGCCCATGACGGAATAGATCTTGGTGACGTCCAGCGCTTCCTCCCGCGTCATGTCCGGAAGGATCGACGGGATCCGCTTGGCCAGCATGCTCTTGCCGGAGCCGGGAGGTCCGATGAGCAGAACATTGTGGCCGCCGGCTGCGGCAATCTCCAGCGCGCGCTTGGCGTTCTCCTGCCCCTTGACGTCGCAGAAATCGGGGACGTTCCGGAGCTCCGGCTCCGGCTGCCACGGCGGGCAGGGGCTCAGCGGCTCCGCGCCCGTCAGATGCGACACGAGCTGGCAGACGTTCTGCACGCCGTACACCGTCAGGCCGTCGGCAAGCGTGGCCTCCTTTGCGTTCAGCGCAGGGACGAACAGCGTATCGAAGCCCAGCTGTCTGGCCGCAAGCGCCATGGGCAGCACGCCCGGGACCGGACGCAGATCGCCCTGCAGGCTCAGTTCACCCAGAAACGCGCTCGTTTCAGACAGCTTCGGCGCCTGCCCGGAGGCGGACAGGATGCCAAGAAGGATCGGCAGGTCATACAGCGTGCCGGATTTCTTTGTCCCGGCCGGGGCCAGATTCACCGTGATGCGGCTGACAGGAAACTTGAAGCCGCAGTTTTTGATCGCCGCACGCACACGCTCCCGCGCCTCCTTGACCGAGACGTCCGGCAGGCCGACAATATCAAAGCCGGGAAGGCCGGTGCTGATGTAGCACTCGGCGTCGATCTCATAGCCGTCAATGCCGGTCAGCCCGAGCGAATGGATCTTGCTGAGCATCCGAAAAACCGCCTCCTTCTTCAAATCTATCATACAGCAGTTTTGCAAAAAAACCAACAAGAATTTCCATAGCGCGCAAAAAAACGAATCCGGTCCACGTCCCGACGGCATATTTTGTGAAACTTCCACACAGATGCCCACATTTTGATTTACAAGTGAAGAAAAGTGTGTTATAGTAACCGTGTATGAAAACAGAATTACTTTTAGGAGGTAATTGTTTTGGCTCGTAAATTCAAAACCATGGACGGCAACAATGCCGCGGCTCACGTTTCCTA
Organism: Oscillospiraceae bacterium; assembly: GCA_902803075.1. Lineage (GTDB taxonomy): Bacteria > Bacillota > Clostridia > Oscillospirales > Oscillospiraceae > CAG-170. The sequence continues at coordinate 12,576 of CADCOJ010000156.1, forward strand.
CGCGTTTACGGAAGTCGCCGGTATTTACCCCATCACGCCGTCCTCCCCGATGGCCGACCTGGTTGACCAGTGGTCTGCCGGCGGACTGAAGAATATTTTCGGCACCAGAGTCAAGGTCGTCGAAATGCAGTCCGAGGCCGGTGCCGCCGGCACCGTGCACGGCTCTCTCGGCGCAGGCGCCCTGACCACCACCTACACCGCTTCCCAGGGCCTGCTGCTGATGATCCCGAACATGTACAAGATCGCCGCCGAGCAGCTGCCTGCTGTGTTCCATGTCTCGGCGCGTACCGTCTCCACACAGGCTCTGAACATCTTCGGTGACCACTCCGACGTTATGGCCTGCCGTCAGACCGGCTTCGCCATGCTCTGCGAGACCAACCCGCAGGAAGTCATGGATCTGGCGCCTGTGGCGCACCTGGCCGCGATCGAGGGCAAGGTCCCGTTCCTGAACTTCTTCGACGGCTTCCGCACCTCCCATGAGATCCAGAAGATCGCCGTATGGGACTTTGACGATCTGAAGGAAATGTGCAACATGGACGCCGTTGAGGCGTTCCGCAAGCATTCGCTCAACCCGGAGCGTCCGGCCATGCGCGGCAGCCATGAAAACGGCGACGTTTTCTTCCAGCACCGCGAGGCCTGCAACAAGTACTATGACGCGCTGCCCGCAGTCGTCGAGAAGTACATGGGCAAGATCAATGCCAAGCTCGGCACCGACTACCAGCTCTTCAACTACTACGGCGCCCCCGATGCTGACCGCGTCATCATCGCCATGGGCTCCATCAACGATGTGGCGGAAGAAGTCATTGACTACATGAACGCCCACGGTGAAAAGGTCGGCCTGGTCAAGGTCCGCCTGTACCGTCCGTTCAGCGCTGAAAAGCTCGCCGCCGCGATCCCGGCCAGCGTCAAGAAGATCGCTGTTCTCGACCGCACCAAGGAGCCCGGCGCGCTGGGCGAGCCGCTTTACCTCGACGTCGTCACCGCGCTTGCGAATGTCGGCCGGACCGACATCACCGTCATCGGCGGCCGCTACGGCCTCGGCTCCAAGGACACCCCGCCTGCCTCCGTCTTCGCCGTGTACAACGAGCTGAAGAAGGACGACATGAAGCGGATGTTCACCCTC